>CABVRQ010000071.1:0-13031 GCA_902500695.1 uncultured Nitrospira sp.
AAACCTCGGCGGATGCACACCAAGCAAAAAATTCAACAAGGGCAGGAAAACAATGATCCCAAGAATCACATACAGCAATTCCCAGCTCACAAGATTCTTCTCCCCACGAAAGGAGATCTTTAAAGAGAATCATATAGAGAGGCAGATTGAAGTGTCATGAAGTAAAGATCGACAACTTCCTACTGCCTCTCAGAGAACCCCTCAAGGACATCACCCGCGAGAAACTACTAAAAGAGCCTCTGGAACGCGCGATTGGTGTGATCTATCGACCCGAAACCGAGTTACAAAGCCATTACTTTTTTGCCTCCTTACCTCACCAATTTGATGAATATATCTGGTTTGATGAAACGCGGGCAGTTGAAGCAATAACCAGAGGGACGACCAAAGATATGCCGGATACCTTTCCATTTGGTTTGTAACTGCCGGGGAAAGGCTACCCAGCCATACAACAGACCCTCATCCATGTTCGCACGATCATGCAAAACTTCACCCGCAACCAACGCGGTGCTCTCACACCCTTTCCCCTACAAGACCCGTCCCTTGACAGTTTGAAAAGTTCAGAAAACGTGATACAAACTGACTGCACCACATTCGTGAACCACCTCAGTCGAAATATTACAAGAGAACACCAGCAAACACTCTCACGATTCATAAACGTTCCCAATCATGAGGAGGTCCCCATGCCCAATTCCGTCCACCTTGCCAAGTATTACAAAATGATGGTTCCCCATAAAGCGGGACAAGGAAGGAAGCTCTTAGATAGAGTACCTACAACAGTCCAAGATTAACCTGTTGGCCTTTCTTGCTTTTCCGAGAAAAAACGGGAAGGCCCAATTCGACTGTGTGCCCGTCGACCCTGCCACGTTTACGTCCGCCGCCAAAAAGGCCAAATGGAACATCAAAGGTCCCAAAGACTGTTTTGTCATCGATGATAAGGATCAAGTGGGCGCCTTCGCTGAATTTGAGCGGGAGATGATTCGGGAACGGACCCAGGCTGGGTTAAAGGTCGCGAAAGACGAAGGGCGAACAGGTGGCCGAAAGCCCACTCTTCTGGAGGACCAACGCACGGATATCATCGAGAATATTCTCGACGGGAGAAAAACCGGCGCACAGATGGCGAGGCTTTATAATGTCAGTGAGGCGACTATTTCCCGGGTGATGACCGCCCACCGACAGGTCCTGGCCCGCGATTAAGTGCCACGGGTGTGATACCCGTAGGTATCTATTTGTCTATGGTTCGGGAAGTGGTTATCTTGATGATATTGATGATAAGAAAGGACGGGGTATTCCGAATGACTGAGGTATATCTTCCCAGGCAGACAGGGTAGGAGGAAGGATGACCGTCTAATTCCGATCCATTTTTTACCAGAAGGAGCTGAACTATGAAAAGAGGAATGGTTGCCCTAACAGGTATCGTTTTGGCTAGTCTCTCTCTCGGTTGTGAGCAGACCAAAACACAGGTGCTGCCTCCCCACCTTTCCTCTCAGCCTACCAAGGAGTGGTCCGCAGAAGAGCATCGGGAGGCTGCTGACCTGATCCATGAAGAGGCTGTCCGGCTGGAAGACCAGGTGGCTCACTTGGAGCAACGGGTGGAGCGGTTCAACAAGAAGCCGTATCTGGATCCGAAAGAAATCAAACGACAAAGCTGGAAGAGACGTATGGGAGCATACCGTGCGGAAATTTCGGAGCTTTATGAAAAAACCGCCTGGCATCATGGGGAGGCCGACCGATTTAACGGGGTGCTGTCATCTGAAGAGAATATGCTGCCTCCCCACCTTTCCCCTCAGGCTGCCAAGGAGTGGTCTGCAGAAGAGCATCGGGAGGTTGCCGACTTGCTTGATGAAGAGGCTGTCCGGCTACAAGCCAAGGTGGCCCACTTGGAGCAACGGGTGGAGCGGTTCAACAAGAAGCCGTATCTGGATCCGAAAGAAATCAAACGGCAAGAGTGGAGGGCGCTTATAAGAGCAAACGGTGAGGAAATTTCGGAGCTTCATGAACAAATTATTTGGCATTATGGGGAGGCTGAACGGCTTTCCACGATGCCGCCATCCGAAGAGAGTGAAAAATTGGGAGAAGGCAAAAGATCCTAAGGGGGTTAACCCTTCCGCCAAAAAGTTGTTTGACTCAAGCCAGGAGGGAGCAGATTTAGGGTAGCAGGCACATTCCTGTAATTTTACACCCTAGGCGTACAATTTCGCAGGGATAGGCATAGCACTCGAAAGTCTATGGCCGTTTATGTTCGTTTGTTGGGCTAGACCCAAGTCTCTACTTCTTTCCCACATCGAATAGACAACGATGATTCTTCGCCGGATGTTCTGAATCGAAGGCTTAGAACACCACACTCTTCCCTTCTCAACATAATATCGAACATTGATCTCGTGGACCTCGTGTTCTGGCAAAACAATTGCTATCATTCGTCGATGATTCCGGATTTGGTGAATGACCAAAAGGCCAGTGCAACTACCTGACAGGAGAATCCGGAATTCTGACCATGGTTCAGCCATGATTCCAAATAACCACCGTGCATAGTCAAGGGAGTTGTTCGTGATAGAAAGTAGTCTTCAACAAGTGCATTTGTCTCCCCTTAGTGACCGGAAGTTTTTTCCTTCTCCCGCCGCATGGGAGGATCAGGTCTTATACTTTTTAATGCTCGACCGTTTTTCGGACGGTCACGAAAAGGGATACAAAAGCAATGACGGGACAGACGTCCGGCGCGGCACTGTTCCCCTCTTTCAGGCAACCGATGCGGGCAATGCGGATGCATCTCATTGGAAGGCAGCGGGCCAGAAATTTTGCGGAGGAAATTTGTCCGGACTGACGAGCAAGCTGGGATACCTTGAACGTCTCGGTGTGACTGCCATTTGGATCAGCCCCATTTTCAAACAGGTGAATTTTAAGGACACCTATCATGGATATGGCATTCAAAACTTTTTGGATGTCGATCCGCATTTTGGTCAACGGGAAGATCTGAGAACACTTGTCCGGACCGCTCACGCTCACGGGATCTACGTCATTCTGGATATTATCCTCAACCACACCGGTGATGTGTTTCGATACAATCCCAATCGCTATCGGACCGAACATAACGGGCAGATCTTCAACGATCCCCGCTGGGATGGCCAACCCTATGACGTGCAAGGCTTCCATGATCAATTCGGAGAACCAACGCTCCCCTTCCAAGAACTCGACCTCGCAAGCCAGCCTGCCGCCTGGCCACATGGAGCCATCTGGCCGCAGGAATTCCAAGACCCGCAGGCCTTTACTCGAAAAGGACACATCACCAATTGGGATTTTTCACCTGAATTTCTTGAAGGGGATTTCCTTGACCTGAAAAATATTCAACTTGGTTCGGGCGACGTCGATCAGTATGAGCCGTCTGATGCCCTCAAAGCGCTGGCCGAGGTCTACAAATTTTGGATCGCCTTTGCGGACGTCGATGGATATCGGGTTGATACCGTCAAGCATATGGACCTGGGAGCCAGCCGGTACTTCGCTTCGGTCATCCATGAATTTACCCAATCCATCGGCAAAGAAAACTTTTACCTTATTGGAGAAATTACCGGAGGCAGAACTCGCGCGTTTCAGACCCTGGAAACGACGGGCCTGGATGCCGCACTTGGCGTCGATGACATCCCGGACAAAATGGAATACCTGGTGAAGGGCTATCGCAACCCGGAGGAGTATTTCCAGTTATTCCGGAATTCCATTCTGGTTCAGAAAGAATCCCACGTCTGGTTTCGCAACCGGGTGGTTACCCTGTTTGATGATCATGATCAAGTACGAAAGGGAGAGAATAAAGCCAGGTTTTGTGCTGATCCTGATGGGCCGGATGGACTCGTCAATGTGCTCGCGCTGAACGCGCTCACGATGGGCATTCCCTGCATGTACTATGGCAGCGAACAGTATTTTGACGGGCACGGACAGAGTGATCAATTCATTCGTGAATGCATGTTCGGAGGAGAATTCGGCGCCTTTCAAAGCCATCAACGGCATTTCTTCAATGAAGAGAGTCCCGCGTATCGGCAACTCGCCCTCATCTTACGCCTTCGTCGTGACAAGTTTGCGTTACGACGTGGTCGACAATATTTGAGAGAGATTTCCGGAAACGGAATCGACTTCGGGCTGCCACGCATGCTGGGTGGGCAGATTCGTTCAGTGGTGCCTTGGTCCAGAATTTTCAATGACCAGGAAATTCTCCTGGCAATGAATACCGACTATGCTGCACCCCGAAGCGCCTGGG
Organism: uncultured Nitrospira sp.; assembly: GCA_902500695.1. Classification (GTDB taxonomy): domain Bacteria; phylum Nitrospirota; class Nitrospiria; order Nitrospirales; family UBA8639; genus Nitrospira_E. The sequence continues at coordinate 4,241 of CABVRQ010000071.1, forward strand.
TGACCATTGATGACGGGCTGCATCAGGCCGGCCAAACCCTCACCTGTCTCTATTCCACGAATGGGGGACAGATCGGTCAGGAGACGACCATTGAGTCGAGAAATGGCAAAGCGGTGGTGCTCACCATTCCAGCCGGCGGATTTGCCATCTATGAGTAAAGAATGTGGTCAACAGGAGATGAGTGCGTCAAGGCGGAGTTGCGGGAGGATCCGTTAAGGCTTCGCCTGTCATGGGGACAAACACCACCGGTAACATTTCGGTTTCCTGATATCCCTCCTTGGTGCGACGGATCAACAGAAGACGTTGAGGGTAGTCTCCGACGGGAAGAATAAGACGTCCGCCGATCTTAAGTTGCTCCAATAGTGGCTCTGGAATATGGGTCGGCGCCGCCGTCAGGATGATCGCATCAAACGGGCTTTCGTCCGGCCAACCCTTATAGCCATCACCAGCCCGCACGATCACATTGTCATAACCAAGTTCTGCCAGAGTTTTTTTCGCTCTTGTGGCGAGCGGTTCAACGATTTCTATGGTGAACACTTTTGAAACTAATTCAGCCAGGATTGCGGCCTGATACCCTGAACCTGTTCCTATTTCCAAGACCTTCTCTTCCGGCTTCAGCTTTAGAGCTTGCGTCATATACGCAACAATGAAAGGCTGAGAAATCGTCTGCCCATAGCCAATGGAGAGTGGAAAATCTCCATAGGCAGCTTCAGCATGTGAATCAGGCATAAACCGGTGTCTGGGAACCCGGCGCATGGCGGCCACAACCGCTGGATCGGTGACACCTCCCGCGACGAGTTGGGTATCCACCATCGAATCCCGTTCAACTTGCCTTGTGTAATTGTTCTCTTGGGTCATTGCCTGTTTTCCATTTCCACATCCGAACACCATAAATAATACTCCACCAAATATCACAAAGAAGGCAAGTGGATGATTTTTCCAACTCTCAGTGATTGAGATTCTCATGTCGCCACTAGGGCTCCAATATGTCTTTTCATCAGAAAATACAGCGGAATACCAGCACTCAGGGTCAGGCAGGCCCAGAAGGTTTCAACCGGTTTATCCGCACTGGGAAAAGTCATGATCACTCAGGCAACCAGGATATAGCACAAGGGCAACACAGGACAGAAGAAAACCTGATAGCGACAAACTAATTGCGGCCCTCATGCGCGAGGATATAGTGACGGCCCCAACCGTCAGTGCGGTGAATGATGGGAGCACCCTTCCGCTGTAGGCATACGTCACAAAAATAAAAGACCCCACCAAGGCTCCCGGCCAACATCCGATTTTGTTGAGGTCATAACCAAATGTTGCCAATCACCATGGCCTACCGTGAATGGCGCAATCCATGAGAAACAGAATTGCTCCCACTGTTAAGACGGTGAGAAACTGTTGAAGGAACCCGTCCGGTCCAATTCCCCACATGAACCACAGCCAGGCTCCAAATCAAGTCCAGGGAAAATCCCTGATCAGGAGAGTGGAATCCGGTTCACTCGGGACGAGTGGACCATGTGGTCAATCAATCATGCGTGCTGCGAGACAATAGAATCTATCTGGTTAGTATTTGTGATATCCTCACATATCCCATTTCGAGTATTTTCATCATGACCGTCAGCATATCCCGAATTGTCCTTTGGCTAAGGCCTCACAAAAATGTTCCATGCCAGCAAGTTCCTGCTTAATCATTTCTTGAACCTCTCCCGAAATCCGCTTCAGTGAATATCCCTTATTCACCCCGACCTGAGCGGACACCACCAATGGTTGATTCACCGGTGCACCGATCCGACTGACCATCCATACCGTGGCATCACGGACACCGGGTATTTGTGCATGCGCGCGCATGGCCAGCTCACGAGCCCACACATTATAAATTTTCCCAACGTGGCTGACAGGGTTTTTTCCCGCCGCCGCCTCTCCGCTCATCGGTCGATTCAGCGCGATGACTCCGGAAATACGGTTCCCCCGTCCCACCTGCCCGGAATCTCCCTGTTCCGCAGAAGTTCCCAAGAGTGTCAGATACATGCCCTTCAGGCCTTGCCCCGGGCGATCAAGCGCATTCAGGACCACCTCCACCCGTTTACAGGTATGAGGTTGCTCATAAATAAAGCCCTGCACATTCTCAAGGGCTTTCGCCTTTCGGGCAAAATAGATTTTTTCTGTGGTGATTCGTTTGGCAAGAAACGGCATGGCCACCGTCAGGGACAGCATCCGGTCTATTCGAACGGCCATCACCTTGACATCCTCACCGGTTTCCGGAAATGCCCGCTTAAACCGTGTCCCGTTTACATACTGTTCAAGGGCCACCACCAATTGCTCAGTAGGCGTGAGGGGGGCATAGCCAACCCCGGCTGAGGTATCGTTGGCGGGAAGCACCCCCGGGCCATGTTCAAAAATCGCCCCGAGTTCGGCTGAAGTCGGTTGCAATTCAATTTGATACCTCATATGCGTATCGGGATTCACATGGGGCAAATGGCTTTTGATCCAGGTTCGCGCCGTCTCAATGGCTATATCAGCCACCGGAATGCTTGTTTTGGAAACGCCGAAGGAAGCCCGATCTCCCAGGATCAGGCGCATCGGGTTTGTCACCCGACCGCCTCCCAGATGCAATTTCACCTGGCCCGCCACCAGCAGGCATTTATCGATATTATGGTGCAGGATATGGCCGAAGTTCTCTTGGTACGCTTTGGACAGTTGAATGGACACGGCTTCGGCAATAGCATCACAAATGGTATCGGGATGGCCCTTGCCTTTCCGTTCCACAATTTCAAGAGGTTGCGCATCGACCGAAACGGCTGGTGCCTGGTGAATCAGAATACGCGTCTTCATACTGAGAATCCGTCAGGGAGCCGTAATGTCACTGGACTTCTCTCGCAAGGTCTTCACCAACTCTTCGTAGGAGGAATCACGAATAATGCGATCGAATTGAACCCGATAGTTTTTGACTAAGCTCACTCCATCCACCACCACATCGTAGACCCGCCAGTTGCCATCTTTCAGAAGAAGCCGGTAATCGAGAGCGATTTCCGTTTTGTTTGACGCAATCGTAGTTTGCACTTCTGCAAAGGAATCTTTGAGCCGTTCCTTGAGATATTGGACTGTTTCTCCGGAATAGTTCTCAACTTTTCCCGCATAGGTTTTCGAAAGAAGCGTTTGAAACAATGTCGCAAATTCTTGATGTTCCGGCTCACTCCGTTTCTTCCAATGTGCCGCCAATGATCGTTTGGCCATCTCCTCAAAATCAAAATGTTGCCCGATCGTTTCCTCCAATAATTCCCGGCGATGGGTGGCTTGATCCGGCTTCTTGAGGTCTTCGTCGGTCACCAGTCGAATGACCTCATCGATGGTGCTTCTGACCACCACGGTAGGAGCTTCCACACCTAGGGCAACACTCACCACACTGAAAGCCACAAACGCAAAAACGGTTCCCAGAAACCCCGTTTTCACCAGGGAACATTTGCTGGTCACGGAGAACCACCTTTACTTTTCAAACCCATACACCCCCTTTTCTCGTAATTATTTCGTGAATCACCCACAAAATCACTACCCTACTTTTTCATCCTTTCATCCGCCGGTACACACCTCCATTATCAACATTGCCGATCAGAATGAATAATGTCTTAGGGAATAAATCTGCAACTTATATACCTTCCCCGAGGACTTATTGGAAGGAGAAAAAGTTTGTCATGCCCGACAGTATTAATCAGGCATCCATTTGGTCGTCCTGGATTTCATTTGGCATAGATTCCCGCTGAAAACCAGCAGGGATGACGACAGAGAGAGATTATCCATAAAGGCACGAGGCTTGCTTCACAAATGTACGAGCAACGATCCTGGTTTCATGGAGCTCACAAAAAAATTACCTTTCACACCATTTACCTAAACCTTTAGGGGACAGAGGCCAACACATGAAACCCGATAACGTGGAACTGTTAAAAGTCAAAACTTGTGGAAAGACCATTGTGTCTGTTGAGCCATCCAGGTGGTCGGGAGAGGTGAAATCTCTTGTGAAGAATCAGGACTATGTCTCCATCACCCTGGATGACGGGACGGTTTTGGAGGTTAGTGGGTTGTATATTCGAGATGGAAATAGCTCCTGACGTCATCTTGAATAGTCCCGGATGGTATGTAGACCATCCAGGAAACCTTTTCCGGTTAATAGGAGTGAAAGAAAAAGGAGAAACGCATGAGTCTTCACCCGATAGCCACAGTGGGCCTCAGAACCATCCAGGAAATCTCCACACTCCATGATTTCCGTTTTCACCACGATCAGAATGGATTGGCCATCACAAAAGAACTTCTCACCTCATCCTTTCCAGGTGCTCCAGTTGTCAATACTCACGGGCACTGTGTGGGCTTCATCAGCCAATTTGATGTGCTGACGGTGCTGGAAGCGGGACGAGATGTCAGCCAATTAACCGCAGAGGAGATCATGGTGGCGGACCCTATCGCGATTGATATTTCCACCACATTAGCGGAGGCTGTCAGACTCATGAAGGAAAGGCATTTCCTGGTACTTCCCGTTGAGCAAGATGGAGTGGTGATAGGATGCCTGACCCGGCAGGATCTTTTGCGGGCATGGGTTGGATCGGGATTAGACCAAAAAGGCTAAGTGAAGACAGCGCAAGCGAGTAGGAACCCGTCAAAGCAAAATGTAAAGTGTTGCAATATGGGGCTTTGTGAAAAGAGAGAGGTGTTGCAAGATGCGACAATATCGCATTTCCATGAGATTCAATGGCTTCACCCAGGGGAAGAAGGAACAATGCCTTCTCAGCCTGCTCATATTTGTCATGAGCTGCGTCTGCATCCTGTCATGGCTGGGAGAAGTCCGGGCACAGAAGCAGACCACCATGATCTCTGTGGGCGAATCGATTTATCGTGTGCATTGCCTCCGGTGTCACGGAAAGACAGGCGACGGCAGGGGTCCGGATTCATCGGCTTTAATCGTGCCTCCAAAAGACTTCCATTCTCCGGAATCTATAGCCAAAACCGAGTTAGACCTTCGTACGATCGTCATTTGGGGCGTGGTCTTCAGCCCCATGCATGGTTGGTGGGATCGATTGAGTTCAGCGGAGATTCGGGAGGTGATCAGCTATATCCGGCAATTAGCTCCCTATCAACCCAGGATCTAAAGTTTGAGGTGGAGGAAACCTCATAAGGAGTTCACGTGATGCCTCTCTACGATTACAAATGTCTCAAGTGTGGCAAAGAATGCCTACTGGCCTTAACACTAAAAGAACATGAAGCCGCAACAGGGGCCTGTCCCTCATGCGGAAGCAGGGAATTAGAGCAACTGATCACGAGCTTTATTGCGAGAACCAGCTCCAAAAGTTGACGATTGCAGAGACCGCTGGGTGCCGGAGTAAAATCCTTTTCCCGAAAACTTGGTGTGGGAGAACTTAATCAATTGATTCACTTTCAATCGCTCGAACCGCATTACCATTTTTTCTTTTTCCTATTCTCCCCTTCTTTTCCTCCCATAGAAAAAACATGACAGCCGAAAGGATCGAGACGGACGTACAATCCCTGTTGGATGAGATCCTCTCGCCCACCCTCAAAGGATAGTTCGCTGAACTGATCATACAAGGTGTAGAGAGGGAATTTGTGCGATTCCATTCCAAGCTTTCCGTTCAGGCGAATATACGCTTGGGCCACCATGGGACTCAGATTCACCGCGATGAGTCTCCAATCCCGGTCGGTTGTCCATTGATACGCGATGACATTATTGAAAGAATCGTCGCCGGCAAAACCCACGGTAAGAATGGCCCACTCTCCAGCGTGAAACACCTCATCATTGGTGATCGCCAGGATACGGTCATAAAATGCGACGGTCGCTTCATCAGGGGATTCGTCCAGGGCTCGACAGAGTTGCACCGGAATCCGGATACGCTTTCCAGTGAGTTGCCCTTGATGATACAGACGCATGCCCGGCAATGTGCCCATCAGGACCCCGACCGCAGGGAGACGGACGTTTCCAAACGCCACCGCACTTCTCGGCTCATCGTGATTTTCCAAAAATCGGACAAGTTTGCTTTGAAAGACCGTATCAGCCTGAAGATGCAGGGCGACCTCATGTGGGGTCGAATGGCGAAGCCGATCATACAAGCGTTTGTCGTAGGTAAAGTGAAAGCCAAGTTGCTGAAGCTCCCATTCTCTATCCCAATACACCTCTGCAATCCATATGAAATCCGGCAGGAGTGGGATGGCTTCTGTCCAGAACTCCCCGGAAGGGCAGACGTCGCCCTTCACATGATTTTCCCACGTCTGTGCAAACACCTCATTGAGCACCAACATCGCCATATCACAGCGAACGCCATCACAATAATTTGCAATATGTTGCAGTTCGCCAATCAGCGCCTTACGCATGTCCGGATTGAAGTAGTCTAATTGCGCGGTGTCTGTCCATGCAGGACAATTGGGATCCTTGCCATGAGCCAGATATCGAATGCCTTTTGAGGTGTCGATGGGGAAAAACTTCGAGGGGAAATTTGTGACATCCCTGGATGTCCCTTGAACATAGTACTCAGGATGTCTGGTGGTCCACTCATGATCCAATGCGGTGTGATTGGGCACAAAATCCAGAATCAATTTGATGCCGCGGTCATGGAGTTTTCCCAATACTTCCTTCAGTTGCTCCCAGGACCCCAGCTCAGGATCTGGCTGATACGCCCGAACGGCATAGGGGGAACCCACGACCTCGTATTCCTGCCAATCGGGAAGGGCTTTGGCGTATTCCTTTTGTAAATCACAATGTTGTCTTGCGATCCGTCGGCCAAGAGGACTGCGCTCCCACAAGCCCATAAGCCACAGACAATCAAACCCCTTTGCCTGAAGCTCATCCCATTCTTGATCGGGCACGTCGCCAAGGCGAATCGTTCGGTTCATTTTCTGGGAGAGGTCGTGCAACCACACCCAGGTATTGATTTCATAAAGATGAGGATGCGGGCGAGATGAAGGTGCCGGAGATCGCGATTTCATAAGGATGAATCCTATCCGTCTCTTTCAAGTGTACTAAGAAATTCCACACGATCAGGAATTTGTTTGCCGGGAGAGGTGCGTTCTTTCCTGAAGGTGTTATCGGAGATTCCATCCCTCGTCATGCCAATGTTATTCATCGGGCATCCACACGAAGAAAACATTCGGATGGATCCACGATGACAACCGGCGGAGATAACGGAAAAGCGCTATCATGCCCACCAGCATAAACCATAAAGCATTGCTCTCGACCAGTTCAGCTAATCAGAGTTGTCATCCTGAGACAATGGCGAAGGATCTGATCCTGGGATGACAAATATCGGAACGCCATCTCCATCCTCGCCCCATCTGCCATTCTTCTTTGCCTTAGATCGCTCCCATAGGGTCCATGTTGAACCGATAGAGCCCGGAGCCGTTTAAAGGTGGAAATCTCCGGCGGCTTCAGGTTGATAGAGCACCTCTTCAATTTTCACCTTTCGTATTCCTAACGGAACCGGCCATTCGATAATATCCCCAACCTTGTACCCCAGAATAGCCGTTCCGATTGGTGCAAGAATAGAAATTTTTCCAGCCTCAGCATCAGCATCACGTGGAAAAACCAACGTATAGATCAGATCTTCCTCTTTGCTCGCATCTGACAACCGGACACGTGAGTTCATTGTCACGACATCAGGCGGAATGTCTTTCGGGGCAACAATATGCGCCCGGTCTAACTCCTCTGATAACCCTTCCAAATGAATACTGGTACTCTTGCTGCCTTTGAACGTTTGCCAGACACCTAAGAGTTCAGTGAGTCTATTTAGATCGAATTCAGTAATATAAATGTCTCGGCGCTCCATCACACCTCTCCTTTTTTTCTTGTCAAAATAAAACTCAGATAAACATCCAGGTCATCAACATGAGAGTTGATACCACAAATAGGTTTATCGCTGCGTTATGTTACCGGAACAGGCCATAAATCAAAACGACCCTAGTAATTCTGAATGTGAAGCTAAAACTCATACGGCCACTTCCAATCTTTAATTTCTGGCATATCCGCACGGTACTTAGCAATGGACATTTTATGATCGATCTTTTTAACACGAATAGCCTGCTTGGCATAGGCCGCAAGATATCCCAGTTTTGGCACACGATCTATCACATCTGCCACGAGATGATACCGGCCAAGGTCGTTATAGAACAACCATATCAAAAGGCGTGGTCGTCGTGCCTTCTTCCTTATAGCCTCGAACATGGATATTTTTATGGTTGGTTCCCCGATATGTCAGACGATGGATCAACCAGGGATACCCATGAAAGGCAAAAATGACAGGTTTATCCGTCGCAAACAGGGTATCGAATCCTTATCGGACAGGCCATGAGGATGCTCGCTCTGCGGTTGAAGCTTCATGAGATTCACCACATTTACGAACCGAACCTTCAAATCGGGTACCTGCTTCCGAAGAAGGTCCCGCAGCCAATGTCTCCACAGTAGGAATATCTCCGGTACAGACCATCACCACATCGGGTTCTCCGCCGTTATCGTTACTCGCCCATTCCCAAATTCCAATACCGGCGGTGCAATATTTGATGGCCGCATGCATGCTGAGACATTGCAGGCCCGGTTGTTTCCTTGCAACAATGACATTGACAAGATTTCAACTCCAGAGACATGTATCCGCGACGTCCAGTCAGCAGAGAGCCTTTCAGCCAACCCTGGGAGGTATGTTCACTGGGAATTCCAACACCCCCGATCCGGAGCCAGATGATTATGTTCAGGAATGGTGTCTGCCACCCATCGACGATTAGTCACTTCTAGCAGGGCAGGGAGCGGTTGGAC
>CABVRQ010000071.1:13131-20471 GCA_902500695.1 uncultured Nitrospira sp.
TCGAACTCAACCAGCAAAAAAATCACCACGCCAATTCCAACAATTCGAAACCAGGCCAATCCATCAATGCCGGTGGTATGAAACAACGTCTGCATCACTTCGGTATAGGTAAAAAGCCCTTGAATCCCTAAGACCAGGCCTATGGTGAGCGGAACATAGGGGTTTCCAAACAATCCTTTGCGGGACAGAACCGAACCATAAAAAGACCGCGCATTCAAGACATAAAACGCTTCAAAGACCACCAACATGTTGACGGCTATGGTTCTCGCGGTTTCGAGAGACGCCCCCTGGTCACGTTCCCAGAGGAACAGACCAAACGTGCCGGCCACCGCTAAGACGGACACAAAGCCGATGCGCCACAACAGAAACCGTGACAGAATGGCTTCGCCCGGGTTCCGAGGGGGACGTCGCATGACATCCGATTCAGGGGGTTCGAGGGTTAAGGCCAAGGCCAAGGTTACGGCGGTGATCATGTTGACCCACAGAATTTGTACCGGCGTAATCGGCAACATGGTCCCTAACAGAATGGCGGCCACAATCACTCCGGCTTCGGCGACATTGGTGGGTAGCATAAACAGGATGGATTTTTGAATATTGTCATAAACCCGACGGCCTTCCTCGACCGCATGAGCAATGGAGGCAAAATTATCATCCGCCAGCACCATTTCCGCCGCTTCCTTGGCCACTTCCGTTCCCTTCACTCCCATCGCCACTCCCACATCCGCCCGCTTTAGCGCCGGCGCGTCATTCACACCATCTCCGGTCATGGCCACCACTTCCCCACCCGTCTGGAGGGCTTGCACCAGCCGCAATTTATGTTCCGGACTTGCCCGGGCAAATATATCGATATCTCGCACGACACCCGCCAATTCCTCATCACTCAAGGTTTCCAGTACCTGTCCCGAGAGGGCCTGTTTCCCATCGCCGATATGCATCTGTAAGCCAATCGTTCTCGCCGTCACGAGATGGTCCCCGGTAATCATTTTGACTCGAATCCCGGCTTGCTGACATTGCCGGACCGCTTCAATGGCTTCAGCCCTGGGTGGGTCAACAATGCCGATGAGCCCCAACATCGTCAGACCCTGCTCCACATCTTGAAACCGTAACTCTCGATGTTCATGATTGGTCGAGGAAAAGGCCACGGCCAACACTCGCTGCCCCTTCCCGGCCATCTGCTCAATCCGATCCTGCCACGACCGGCTATTCAACGGATGATCCTCCCCCAGGCTCCGCTGAAACGCGCACATCTCCAAAATCCGTTCAGGGGCACCCTTGATATACATCCACCCATGCCCGGCATGGTCGTGATGCAACGTCGACATAAACCGATGTTGAGATTCAAAGGGGATCACATCCGTCCGTGGCCACATCTCATGTTCGAATCGGTAATCCAATCCGGCTTTTCTTCCGAGGGTCACTAACGCCCCCTCCGTCGGATCTCCGTTGATCTGCCAGGCACCCTCCACGTGGGCCAAATCCGCATCGTTACACAACATTCCGGCTCGAGCGAGTTCCATCACGTCTGGAAGATCAGTCAGCGCGACCGGGTTGCCAAACAGAGAAAAACCGCCATGAGGATCATATCCGACACCACTGACATCCACGGTATATGCCGCGGTCGCCAACGTTTGAACCGTCATTTCGTTTCGTGTAAGGGTGCCGGTTTTATCTGAACAAATGACCGTGACGGAACCTAAGGTCTCCACAGCCGGCAACCGGCGAATAATCGCTTGGCGTCGTGCCATGGCTTGAACACCGATTGCGAGCGTGATGGTCATAATCGCCGGAAGTCCTTCAGGAATGGCCGCAACGGCGAGGCCCACGCTTGCCAGAAACATGTCACTGAGCCCATAATCCCTAAAAAAAATTCCGAAGAGGAAGACGCCAACCGCTCCGGTAATAATTGCCATGCTTAACCGACTCCCGAATTCTTCTATCTTTCGGAGAAGCGGCGTGGTCAGGGTCTGCACCCCCGCCAGCATGGCGCTGATCCGCCCTATTTCTGTGGCATCTCCGGTTGCGACGACCACCCCGGTTCCTGTTCCATAGGTCACCAGAGTCCCCGAATAGACCATGCCCTTTCGATCACCTATGGACGCGGTTTCAGGAACCGGTTTTATATGTTTCTCAACCGGCACGGACTCCCCGGTCAAGGCGGCTTCTTCAATACGCAACGCTTTCACCTTCAGAAGACGCAGATCTGCCGGGACTTTGTCCCCTGATTGGAGAAACACCATATCCCCAGGCACAAGGTTTTCCGCTGGAATGGAGCACCGGGCTCCATCACGAAGCCCTGAGGCTTGCACGGACAACATCCGGCGAATGGCATCCATCGCCCTTTCGGCTTTGCCTTCCTGAAGAAATCCGATGACGGCATTAATCAGCACGACGCCAAAAATCACGCTGGTATCAACCCAATGACCGAGAAGGGCCGTCACGACACCTGCTCCCAGGAGGATATAAATGAGAATGTTGTGAAACTGGGCGAGAAACCGCTGCCAGGAGGCTTGTTTTTTAGGTGGGCGTAAACGATTGGGGCCATAGAGGGCCAGACGTTCGGCAGCCACATCCTGAGTTAACCCCTCAACCTGACTGGCCACGGCCTTGAGAACGGACTCACCATCCAAGGCATGCCAGCGCATGGCTGACCTTTTTTGATCGGATACAGGCATCGCGCTCATTTCAATTGAAGGTAAGATAACGCAGGAGAAGCAAACTCAGAATTCTTTACCTCACCATGAGAACACCGCGACATTTGCTTCCAGTGCACGTTGATGGTCTGGAGTATTTCTAGAGAAAGGGATCACGTATCAACCTTCTTTCTCAGATCTGCCAGGGCGGATGAGAAACACCGAACATGGGGCATGGCGGGCGATTTTTCTGACCACCTCTCCCAATGGGATCGGCTTCCCCCCCTTAAATCCTTTTGATCCAACCATGATCAATTTTGTCTTCGAGCGCTCGGCGATTTTGACAATTTCTTCAGCAGGGTCTCCTTTGGTCAAGACGGTATCGACTTCCATGCCAAGGTCTTTGACTCTTTGGCTGATTTCTTTCAGATGACTGGCCCCTTCTTTGTGAGATTTCTCCAATAATTGTGCAGTTAATTGTTTAAAGGCGGCTTTTCCCTTTCCCCAATACCAACCTTCCAAATAAGCAGGCTTTCCCACCACATGCGCCACCGTCAACTTTGGAGGGGTCTTACAGGCCAACAGACCGAGAATATCCACAGTACTCAACGCAACGGATGAGCCATCGGTGGCCAGAAGAATTTTGGCGGCGGCTTTTCCCTTCATCACCTTACTGAGTTTTTCACGAACCAATAGGACGGAACACGGAGCTTCCCTCATCACCCAATCACTGGTACTTCCAAGAAGAAACCGTTTCACATTGGAGAGACCACGGGTTCCTAAGATGACCAGGTCAATTCCATAGTCCTTCACCGCCTGTAAAATTTCCGCACCCGGAAGCCCTTCCATCACAAGAGATTTAACGGTCAAAGCACTTTCTTCGACAATCTCCTTCTTCGTGTGCTCAAGAAATCCCCTTGCCTGAGTGACTAATTTCCCCCTTGCTTGGGAAATGACACTATCCCAACTGGAAGGCCCATCCACCGGAACCAGAGGAGACGCATGCTTCATCTCGATAACATGGATTAAATAAATTTCTGATGCCTTTGGCCATTCCACTGACTTCACAAACCGAATGGCCTCCTGTGCATGTTCCGAAGGATCAACCGCCACCAAAATTTTCATCTGCATCTCCCTTTCTCACAAAGGCTGTTACTTTTTTAGGGTTCATGAAGCCTGTGTATTGGCAGGCGATCAAACAATCCTGTCAGGTTCCTGAGTCGCTCCACAATTTCCTCCGTCAGCTGATCGGGATGGAATCGCCACTCCCAGTTGCCTTTGAGTGTGCCGGGACGATTCATCCGGCACTCACTCCCCAATCCCAAGACGTCCTGAAGCGGAACTATGGCAAGTTGGGCAACAGAACTCATGGCTAGTCGAATCACATCCCAATGAATTTCTCGACCGTCGGTCCCAAGATAACGCAACACATTCGCACGCTCCTCATTGATCTCTTCGGTGGATTGAGTGGTTTCCCTTCCCGGTTCAGCGGTAAACCACCCGACCGTCGTATTATGGTCGTGAGTGGCGGTATAGACGATTGAATGCTGGGTATAGTGATGGGGTCGATAATGATGCGCTTTGGGATCATTGCCAAACCCCATTTGCAATATTCGCATGCCGGGAAACTCACAAGAATCCCGTAACGCCTCGACCTCCGGAGTGATCACACCAAGGTCTTCCGCGATCACAGGCAAATCACCAAGTGCGGTTTTCACGGCTGCAAATAATTCGCCTCCCGGACCTTTCACCCAGCGACCATGGATGGCATGAGGTTCGGAAGCAGGGATTTCCCAATAGGCTTCAAACCCGCGGAAATGATCCAATCGAATCATATCGACAAGAGCCAGATTGGCGCGGAATCGATCGATCCACCATTGGTACCCGGACGTAGCCCGCACGTCCCACCGATAAATAGGATTCCCCCATCGCTGTCCCGTTGCGCTGAAATAGTCAGGCGGCACGCCGGCCACCACCGACGGTTGGCACTGGTCATCCAGATAGAATGAACCAGGATGCGCCCAGACGTCTGAACTATCATGAGCGATATAGATCGGGAGATCGCCAATGATTCGCACCCCCTTGCTATGAGCATACTGCCTCAGAGCGGACCATTGGTAAAAAAACAGGTACTGGACAAACTGATGATAATCAATCGTCTCTCTGAGGCGGCAACTGTAATCCTGCAGGGCTTGAGGATCTCGAACGCTCAGGGGATGTTCCCAGTCAGTCCATGCCTGCCCCTTATGGCTCTCTTTCAAGGACAGAAAGAGAGAAAAGTCTTCTAACCAGGAAGCATGCTTCTCCCGAAAGAACAAAAAAGCTTGTCGATGTTCAGCGGGAGGATTGGCTTTAAACTGCTTGTAGGACGTTTCTAAGATTACATGCTTTTGCTCAATGACCAGAGGGAAATCCACATGGTCGGCTGGAAAAGACGGAGGTCTTTTCGCATCTGCTGGCGATACAAACCCGTCCTCCACCAGTTTTTCCGGACTTATGAGCAGGGGGTTTCCTGCAAAGGCGGAAAAGCACATGTAGGGGGAATTGCCATAGCCGGTTGGTCCCAATGGCAACATCTGCCACCAACTCTGACCTGCCGCCTTCAAAACATCGACAAACTGATACGCGGCGGGTCCTAAATCCCCGATTCCCCATGCCCCTGGAAGGGACGTCGGATGCAATAAGATTCCACTTCCTCTGGGCAGATTCACCATAGTCCCCAGCTCAATATTCTGAAAAATTATTTAGTTGAAGGGTTAAAACGAAATTGACGTTTTTTTGATGCTGATGAAACCCACAAGACATTATTGCACGTCCAAAGGTCCAAATTTGGATTTTAAGTCTTTTCGGTTGACTTCTTTTGGGTCTTTCTTGGCTTCCTGGATGCGCTTTCAGGTTCAGCTCTCACTTTCCTTTCCTCTACTGGCAAGGAAATATGTTTATTAAAAATTTGGCGCTCGGCTTCCAACCAGTCCCCCAGGTCGTTTCCTTTCGTCTGGCCTCTTGCCTCGTACAACTCAAATGCACGTTTCGCAATGCCGGGGTGCAATGCCATTTTGATCGCCGATTCCACCTGATCAAGATTCATGGCTCCACCACTGCCTTGAAATCCTCCGATCACCTGATCCACGCCAAGCTGGAACGCTTGTGACATCAAGGAACTCACTGACGTTCCGGCCAACGCCACGACTTTTCCGCTATAGTTTTGAGCTCGAAGTTCCCTCAGCACCTCAAGGCCGCTGGGCTCAGCTACATACATATCCAACACCACGACTAAGGGGGATTTTTCCTTCACCAGGGGAACCACATCCTGTCGATGAGGAGGAATGCAGACTTCATATCCTTTCTCCGACAGGAAAGCGGAAATTTTTCCCCGAAATTCCTCATGAAACGTCACAATCATAATCATCAAGGTATAACCTCCCTCTCAAAATCCAAAGGAACGATTCAGCCACCCTACCATTGTACAAAGAAGCGCAATCTCTATACCATTTAATTTTTGTGAATTAATCCGTGAAAACACCTTGCAACTCAGAAATCATTGAGAGTTGTTGCCTTTGAATCAAACGGAAACGGACTTCTTTCCCAGAGGCAAATTGCCACAGATCATGAAAGAGAGCGAATTGTATCTGAAGAATAACTTCCCGCCTCTGCCATTCCCCATGATCTTCTGGCTAAATATTCCCAATAAATAGGATACACAAGTCGCATATCCTCCTCTGAAATATAGAGAAAACACATCCCCCATACAACCTGCATGGAGATACTCTACATCCGCGAGACAACCAATAACACCAGATGAGAAAATACTATGATGAGGTCCTGTTCATTCTAGAAACCGATTCTCCGGCACCATGAATGGGTAGTTCATCAGACCACGTTGATAACGCTCCAGTCCAATTCTCAGGAATGAGCAACTTAAACATTAAAATCCCTTTCTGGAATAAGGGAAATCCTGACAAAGGATAAGAGGGGGAGATGTCCTCATTGGCGTTTTGTCGTTCAACAGTATTGGAGCCCTATGGCGCCAGAAAGATCCCGCCGAGCCATGCCCCCTTCAACCCATGCACCGTCTCCTCCCGCTTCTTTATACCCGACATTCGTCATCGAAAATCCATCTCCACTTCCTTCTCCTTCCCGCATGGTCCTTCACCTCCCCCTCATACCCGCAGGTAGGTGGCGGATAGCCATCTTTCCTCTTTAGGCCTTTTCCCATTCTCCAATTAGACCAACGGAGATGTGCCCAATCCTGAGTTTACTTTGTTTCCGGAACCTCGTGGTGGGAGAAAAAGTAGCCAGGAGAAATGACGAGCCATCGGGCATGGCAGTGAGAGTCTAGGAAGAGGAAAGAAGGATGAAGGATGGCTATATCGTAAGACTGAAGTATTTCTCACCATATCGGAAATCCCTTGTGGTTTCCTTCCGGATGGATTCCCGCTGGCAAATGGCAGGGATAACGGCCGGTGACCTGCCAGAAAGGAAAGTTTTTCTGTTTCGTTTCCGCTTATAGCTCCAAATGGTATGCCCTCCTCATGTTAGCAGAACAATTACGCACCGATTCGCCAAGAACGCCTATGCTGCCATTGACCACAATTTTCGTGAAATCGCTGTTCTGTTGCTGCTCACGGCGATTATGGGTCTGTTGAAAAAATCCGCCAGCTGCGTTCTCGCCATTTTTCCGTGGTCAGGTACTCCGTGTACGCTCCGCGC
>CABVRQ010000072.1 GCA_902500695.1 uncultured Nitrospira sp.
AGGACTTGATTAGGTCGTGACAAAGACAGCATTTATCCGGCATTGTCCGGTACATGCCGCTTAGATTTACATCAGAACTCCGACTCTTCCTTTCTCTTTTATTGTGCTAGTATTGGTGCTAACAGTGAAAGCACGATTATCCTCAATGTGAACGACCTGTTTCATTCTCTCCTTCTCTATGGCCCGGCAACGAGTCACCGCTCAAGACCTTTATAACTACACCAAGTGTCTGCATCGCGTATATCTGGATAGCAATGGCGATCCGACGGAGAAATCGGAGGTCAGTTCATTTGTGAAATTGTTGTGGGAAGTGGGGTTGCAGACCGAGCGGGACTACATCAGCTCACTTGGGGATCAGGAAATTGTGGACCTGCAGGATCTTGCCGTTGAGCCGGCATTCCAGGAAACCCTGTTAGCCATGGAGCATGGAGCTGCCGTTATTTATCAAGGCTGTCTGATCCATGAGCAGTTTGTGGGGCGACCGGATTTGTTGGTGAAACGGGAGGATGGGGCGTCCCGTTTCGGTGACTTTCTTTATGAGCCGATCGATATTAAGGCTGGTAAGGGTTGGGAAGAGGCAGAAGGCAAAAAACGAAAGTTTAAGGAACATTACGCCTTTCAAATTTTGTTCTATCGGCTGTTACTTGAAAGGATTCAGGGAACGGTACCGCCGGGAGGCCGGATTATCAATGTGGACAAACAGCTTGAAGAATTTGATCCGGCTCCATTTGAAGAACGGTTTCATCAGGCCATGCAGGACGTTCAACAGTTGGTGTCCGGGGAGGAGGCTTCGGAACCCGTGCTGGGAAGTCACTGTACGATGTGCGGGTGGTTTTCCCGATGTTACCGATGGGTGAAAGCGGAATCTGACCCCACAGGCTTATTCTTTGTGGGCAAACAAAAATTTGCGCTCCGGGAGCAGGGGCTTCGGACGATTCAAGATATTGCGCAAATGGATGTGCAAACCTATCTCAAGCCGCCTCATAAGATTCCGCGAATGGGTCAGGTCTCCCTGGCGCGAATGAAGGAGCGGGCGCAGGTCCTGTTGGAGGGGAAGCCGAGGATCCGCTCGGGCTATACGTTTCCAGAGGTTGATCGAGAGATTTATTTTGATATTGAAGATGATCCGACCCGTGGCGTCACCTATCTGTTCGGTATGGTCCTTCAGGATGGGAAGAGGCCCTCTCACTTTACGTACTTTTTGGCTAAAACCCCTGAAGACGAAGAGCAGACGGTGAGGGACTTCTGGCAATTTATTCAATCGACCGATCGGGCTGTCTATTATGTGTATTCCCATAAGGAACGATCGACGTTGAAACGTCTGATGGAAAAGTATGATCTGGATGCCGAAACCTTTGAAAAGTATAAGGCCTGTGAATTTGATTTGTATCAAGACCTCATTGTGGAATATTCTGACTGGCCGACATTTTCTTATGGGATTAAACATATTGCCAAATTTATCGGGTTTCAGTGGAGAGACGTGGACCCGTCCGGAGCTAATTCTATCGCCTGGTATAACGATTATTTAGCCAATCCGACTAATGACGCTTTGATAAATAGAATTTTGGAATATAACGAGGATGATTGTTATGCCATGGCAGCCATCACCCGATATTTTGAACATCATGCCCACAAGACTCAGGGGACGGCTGAAGAGCCGGCACACTGAGGAACACTGCTGAGGAGAACGTCTTATGGCTGCAACGGTATTAGTCGTAGATGATGAAAAGGATCTGGTGGAGTTGGTCAAGTATCACTTGGAAAAGGAAGGGCTCAAATGTTTGGAGGCGCGTGACGGGGAAACGGCCTTGCAGTTGGCGAAGGAACGCACCCCCGATCTTATGGTCCTGGATCTGATGTTGCCGGGTGTGGATGGTTTGGAGGTCTGCCGGAAGGTGAGGAAAGACCCGAAAACCTCTTCGATCGCCATTATTATGCTAACCGCGAAGGCCGAGGAAGTAGACCGGATTGTGGGTTTGGAAATGGGGGCGGATGACTATCTGGTGAAACCCTTTAGCCCGAGGGAACTTGTCGCCAGAGTGAAAGCCGTGTTGCGGCGAGGACAAGGTCAGGACATGCCGGCCATCAAAAGAGTTGGAACACTGGAGGTGGATGAAGGAAAGCATCAGGTGAAGGTGAATGGAACCGTGGTGGAATTGACCGTCAAGGAATTCGATTTGCTCTGTGCGTTGATGCGGGCGAATGGCCGGGTGTTGAACCGTGATCAAATATTGGAAACCGTTTGGGGCTATTCCAATGCGGTGGATATTGAATCGCGGACGGTGGATGTGCATATTCGGCGACTCAGGGAAAAGTTAGGAGACGAATTTACCCGCATTGTGACCGTTAAAGGTGTGGGTTATCGTTTTGAGTCGGGGGCCGTCTAAGGCCAGTATGATGAAAGTGCCCCCGATCTATGCGTAATCCTTCTCTCATCTTCATGGGCTGGATGGTGGCGGCGATGGTCGGGGTTGGCCTGGCGGTCGCCCGGGCATGGCCATTCTGGGTGGTGGTTTTGTTGGGAGCTGGTCTGGTTGGTGTGGCGGTGGTGATGACTCGAAAGACCTGGGATCAGACGAGGGAAAATCACGAAGATCTCATGACAGGGATTCGTCAACTTGAACAGCTCAGTGAGATTGATGAGGCGAGGATTTCTCGTGTGTTGGAACCCGATGCATTGGGAGGCCATATTCAGCGCCTGGTGGAAAACGTGAAGAAACGAATGACCAGTCTCGAGGAAGAACGCACGAAAATTATCGCCATCATGGAAAATTTAGTGGAAGGGGTGGTGGCCTTTGATTCCAAGGGAAAAGTATTGTTCACTAATTCCAGCGCCCACCGGATATTGGGATTGGATGCCAGGGCGATTCAAGGACGATCGGTGTGGGAAATAATTAGAAACCAACAGCTGGCGGGGCTGGTTGAGGGCTGTCAGGAATTGGCGTGGCATGAGCGACGACAGGCTGAGATAGAATTGCATCCTCCCGTCTCCATGGTGTTAGAAGTGTATGCGCTGCCTTTTCCCATTTCCAATCAGAAGAAGGGGAGTGTGTTGGTGTTGCATGATGTCACCGAATTGCGCCGATTGGAACAGGTACGGACCGAGTTTGTTGAGAACGTGTCCCATGAACTGCGGACCCCGCTGACGGCCATTGTTGGATATTTGGAAACGCTCGTGGATGAACCGTCACTGGAAACTCCGAACAATCGGAAATTTGTGCACGTTGCCCATCAACATGCGGTGCGGCTCAGTCGGTTAGTAGAAGATTTACGAGGCCTCTCGGAAATAGAATCAGGAAAAGTCGTCTTACGGTGTGAATTAGTGCCGTTGCGTGAAGTTGCGCAGGATGTCTGTGAGATGTTTCAGACTCAATTGTCGAAAAAAAATCTGCAGATCTCCAATAAGATCGGGGTTGAATTCAGTGCCTGGGCAGATCGGGATCGGTTGATTCAGATTCTGGTGAATCTCGTGGATAATGCCATTAAATATACGCCTGCCGGTGGACTGATCTCATTTCAAGCCATGTCTCTTCGGGACCAGGAAATCTCCTTGCAGGTCAACGACACGGGCCAGGGTATTCCGTCGATTGACCTTCCACGCATTACCGAACGATTTTATCGGGTGGATCGAGCCCGTTCTCGTGAAGAAGGCGGGACAGGACTTGGACTTTCTATCGTCAAACATTTACTCCAACTGCTCGGTGGTAAACTTCGCGTACAAAGTGAATTGGGCAAAGGCACCACTATGGAAGTGATCCTGCCTATATCCCGGCCAACTCCCACACCGTTGTGAGATCCACGTTTTCTCTCCGGTAGCCTCCATCCTTTGATTTTTCATGTTTGAAACCCCTGAAACGTTACATAGTTGTAACCCGAACCGCATAGGGCTGCAACAGTCGATCGCTAGGATGCCGTTGATTGGTTGAATAGCCAGGATAGCTCGCATGGAGCTGCCTCAACATTGGATAACGACCACAGGAGGGGAGCATGGCAACGAGTCACAAGGAATTGATGACCCGGAATCTTGTTGAAAGAGGAGATCGTGAAGCGGTCTTAGGCGTCATTTCTGCCAAGCAGTCCGTTACGATTGAGCAACTCTCAAATTATTTGCCCTGGATGCGATGGGGATATCTGTTCTTCATACTTGGTGAATGCCTGCATGAAGGGTCGGTGATTTTGTGCCAAAAGGAGTTTCAATTTGAAATTCGGGCCATTCATCCTTTGTTAAGCGGAAACGCGGAGGAGGTCCTGACGGGATCTTACTCGTCAAGCGAGGAAACTAGGCCGATGGCTATTTAACACGTTCGTAACATTGCCGTTACATATAAGAAATCTGTTGGACCTACACTATTTATTCATATGAGGAGGCCAGTTTGATGGAACACAGTCAGAATCGAAAGAAAATGTGGGTGTTGGGCATGAGCATGGCGCTGACCCTGGGTTGGAGCGGGACCACGATGCTTGGGGCCTCTCATGTTTGGGCCAAGGATGATATGGAAGATCCGGCCTGGGTGAATTATGCCAAGGTGAGTGGAGTGTCCGGGAATATCAATAGTATCGGCTCGGATACCCTGAATAACCTCATGACGCTGTGGGCTGAAGGATTCCGGAAGCAATATCCGAATGTTAAAATCCAGATTGAAGGAAAAGGATCCAGCACCGCTCCCCCGGCTCTTATAGAAGGGACGGCCCAGTTGGGACCGATGTCTCGCAAGATGAAGGGAAAAGAAATTGATGCGTTTGAAGCCAAGTTCGGCTACAAGCCAACCGCTTTTCCCGTCGCGGTGGATGCGTTGGCGGTCTACGTCAATAAAGACAATGCCATTCAGGGGATGACGATTGAGCAAGTGGACGCGGTGTTTTCCAAGACCCGACAACACGGGTATAAGGAAAATCTTACCAGTTGGGGACAATTGGGTTTGACCGGTATGTTTGCCGATATGCCGATCAGTATCTATGGCCGGAATTCGGCGTCGGGAACCTATGGATTTTTCAAAGAAGCGGTGCTGGAGAATGGTGATTATAAAGATGAAGTGAAGGAACAGCCCGGTTCGGCCTCTGTCGTGCAAGGAGTGACTGAAGATCAGGCCGGGATTGGATATAGCGGTATCGGATATCGAACTTCAAGTGTCCATGCGCTTCCTCTTTCCATGAAGGCTGGTCAACCGTTTGTGGAGGCCACATATGAAAATGCCACCAGCGGGGAGTATCCCTTGGCACGGTATTTGTTTGTATATGTAAACAAAGCACCTAATCAACCGTTGTCTCCCATTGTTCGGGAATTCTTGAAATATGTCTATAGCCGGGAAGGGCAGAAGGTCGTCATTAAAGATGGCTATTTCCCCATATCGGAAAAAATTGGTGGAAAACAATCTGAGCATCTCAAGTAAAAAACCCCTGATGAACATCCCGGCCGTTTTTCATAGAAACCCTTTGGGGAGCGGTTGGGTGTTCTGATCTCATCTTCTCCTTCTTTCTTCACTTTTGCCAAGCTCAAGGCCTGATGCCACCCTTATCTTCCTCTTCTTCTGGTGCTTTAGTTTCTCATAAAAAGTCGTTAGCCGTCGGTTCTCGCGTTGCCGCCCAAAGGCGGATTCGTCATCTACTGGATTATGTCGCGAGGTATGTCGTCGGAGCGGGAGGCCTGGCGACCATTGTCAGTATTCTAGGGATTTTTGTGTACCTGGTTTGGGAAGTGATACCTCTGTTTCAACCCGCCACCGTTACTCCAGAACTGACCGTGCCTATGCCACTCACAGAGATGCAATCCTCCAACGTGACACAGGCGATCGTGGGCATTGATGAATATCGGGAGGTCCCGTTTGTTCTCAAAGGGAAATATCTTCAATTTTTTTCCTTACCGGGTGGTACCACCATTCCTGATGTGGGAGGGGAGTTGTCGATTGACGGTGATCCGACGTCTGTCGTGCGAATGGGGTTGAAAGGCCATAGCCTCAGTGTCGGGACAGACCAGGGACTCGTCTATCCGGTCAACATACTTTATCGATCTGATTTCCAGGGTGACCGACGGACCATTATTCCGAGCGTGAAGGTCAATGAACCTGTTCGGGTGGTTCCTGACGGAATGGGTATTGTCCTTCATGCGCATGTCACCAGGAGTGATGAATTTCAAACCGTGGTGGCTCTCACCGGAAGCGGCGAACTCTGGGTAACCAGGATTGAGGAACCGGGGGATTTTTCATTTTCGGATGAGGTCGTTGTGACAACCAATCGGCTCGTCCTACCGCCGAAGTCTCATCTCACGACGTTGGCACTGGATAGTGTGGGGAAACGATTGGTGGCCGGAACCAGGGATGGCCATCTCCTTACATGGGAATGGCAAGGGCAGGGATTTGATGCCATGCCTCAATCCGTGCCTGTTGGTGCGGTCGGGGATGCCGTGACCGTTCTCTCATATTTGTTAGGTGAACGAACGTTGGTGGTTGGCACCACTTCCGGAAGCGTGAGTACGTGGGCCTTCTCAGCGGATCAATCGGGTCCATCCGGCAGATTCCTGAGGAAAGTCCATACCTTCACTCCCCATGCCGGGTCGGTGACGAGTCTCTCGGTGTCTCAACGCGATAAAGGATTTTTAACAGCCGACCATCATGGAACCATGTTCCTGCATTATTCCACAACGGGAGAAACGATTTTAGAAATTCCAGGGAACGGAAATGATCTCGAATCCTTACGCTATGCTCCAAAAGCCGATGGTCTGGTGTGGTTGGGGGAGGATGGCACGCTTCAGACTTATGCCATTCATAATCCACATCCGGAGGTCACGTTCAAATCCTTATTTTTGTCTGTGACCTATGAAGGCTATGACCGTCCGGAGATGATTTGGCAATCCTCCAGCGGATCGGATGAGTTTGAGCCAAAACTGGGCCTCATTCCGCTCATGTTTGGCACCTTGAAGGGGACGTTATATGCCATGGTGTTGGCCATACCTCTTGCAGTCATGGGGGCCATTTATACGGCTATGTTCATGCACCCTCACCTTCGCTCCGTTGTCAAGCCGTCTTTGGAATTGATGGCGGCTCTACCGTCTGTGGTGTTGGGATTTCTCGCGGGTCTCTGGTTTGCTCCGCTCTTAGAGAAAATTTTTCCTGCTGTGGTCGCCATCGTGGGATTCCTTCCTCTGGTGATTGCGGCTTGTTGCCTTGCCTGGCAATTCCTCCCCGTTCGGGTGAGACGATGTGATGTGTATGGACTTGATCTGATGGTCATGATGATTGCCATTGTTCTCACCGTGGGTGCCTGTTTGATGGCCAATCAGGCGATTGAGGGTTGGATGTTTGGAGGAAACTTTAAACAGTGGTTGGCGCAGAATTTGGGATTAACCTATGATCAGCGAAATGCCATTGTCATTAGTTTTGCGATGGGTTTTGCGGTGATTCCCATTATTTTCAGTATTGCCGAAGATGCCATTGCCAATGTTCCCCGACAACTTGTTGCAGGATCTCTGGCTCTGGGAGCGACGCGGTGGCAGACCTTAACCCGTTTAGTCCTTATTTCGGCCAGTCCGGGCATCTTCTCGGCGTTGATGATCGGATTCGGGCGCGCGATAGGGGAAACGATGATTGTACTGATGGCCACAGGAAATACCCCGATCATGGATTGGAGTATGTTTAATGGATTTCGTACGCTATCGGCCAATATTGCGGTAGAAATGCCTGAAGCCCCTCATGGCGGGACGTTGTATCGTGTGTTGTTCCTGTCCGGTCTGATTTTGTTTGGCTTCACATTTACGATTAATACGATTGCTGAAATCGTGCGGCAACGGCTTCGCCAAAAATATTCTCAATTTTAAGACAAGCAGCTATGAAATTTCTTCAACGATTTTTTGCATCCGGCACATTGTTTATCTGGTTATCAGGAGGGGCTTTAGCCTGTTCGCTGCTGCTGATCGGCGGTCTTCTGATGCTCATTTTTATCAATGGTATGGGCTATTTTTGGCAGAAGGATCTTGTCCAGTTGACGCTCAACGATGACACCCGGGTCCTTGGGGAAATCGTGGATACTCAGCGCATTCCGGAGACGGTCACCGCAGATTTCCCCGAGGGGCAGTCTCGCATCCAACTGAAGGTGGGCAACCGGGATGTGTACGGACTGGATTTCCGGTGGGTTGATGAAGCTGACATTGCCCAACGGGACTGGCCTAAGGATGTCATCGCATTTGAACGACGGGAATGGGGGAATTTTTATGGTTGGGTGACTGCGGTGTGGGACGGTGACTCACGTCTGGCTGAGGGCCGGGATATTGCGTGGGATGTCTGGTACCCCTTCCTTGAGCAAGCCGATTCACTTCACCGGGAGATTCATCATATTGAACGCGATGTGATTGGCGCCATTAATGCCGACATGGAGCGGGCGCGCCTCAGTCTGAAGACCCTGGAGTTGAAGGGGAATGTTTCCCCGGATTCCGCCGACGCTCTTCAACAGGATATCCAACAACGGGAAGCAGCCTATCAGGAGCAGATCCAACGATTGGTGGGGCTGTATGACCGATTGAACCGGTATCGGGTCACTCTCATTGATGTCACCGGAGAGGAAAAAATATTTCCTGTTGGCGGCATTGTGAAGGCGTGGCGTCCCAATTCCATGAGTGTCTGGGATAAAACCAAAATGTATGTGGAAAATTTTTGGAATGTCTTGACCGATGAGCCACGGGAAGCGAATACCGAAGGTGGGATCTTTCCCGCAATATTTGGTACGGTCATGATGGTCTTGGTCATGAGTGTGGTCGTGGTCCCGTTTGGAGTCTTGGCCGCCGTGTATTTAAAAGAATATGCCAAGCAAGGCCTGGTGACTCGAATGATCCGGATTGCGGTGAATAATCTTGCGGGGGTTCCGTCCATTGTCTTTGGTGTGTTCGGTCTGGGGTTTTTTGTCTATGCAGTGGGAGGCTCAATTGACCAGTTATTCTTCTCCGCCTCGCTACCGAATCCTACGTTTGGGACAGGGGGAATGTTATGGGCTTCGCTCACATTGGCCCTCATGACCGTGCCGGTGGTCATTGTGGCGACCGAAGAAGGCTTGTCGGCTGTTCCCAGAGAATATCGGGAGGGATCGTTGGGATTGGGCGCGACAAAATTTGAATCGCTCATGCGGGTTGTTCTGCCTTGCGCCATGCCGGGAATTTTAACCGGTTTGATTCTCGCGGTGTCCAGGGCTACCGGGGAAGTAGCACCACTCATGTTGACCGGCGTGGTCAAGCTTGCTCCGGCTTTGCCGCTTGATGGACAGTTTCCCTTTATGCATCTTGATCGAAAATTTATGCATTTGGGATTTCATATCTATGATGTGGGGTTTCAATCTCCAAATGTGGAGGCGGCCAAGCCCATGGTCTATGTCACAACCCTGGTCCTGGTTCTTGTCGTTCTCCTCTTGAATATGACCGCGATTGCACTCCGGACCCGAATGCGGAGGCGCTATGCTGGTGCTTCGGTATAAATGAGGTACAATGATGAAAATCGAACAGAATTTTTTGGAAAAATCTATGTTTTTGGCCAAGACCACCGCTGCAAAGTCTCTGAGGCTGGTGCTTGAAACAAGGCAGACGGATCCGATGAAAAAGACTTTTGTAGAATCTGAAGCGGACCAACATCCATTGACCGATGCGCCTGCGAAAATAGTTATTCAAGATATGAATTTTTACTACGGCACGGTTCAAGCGCTCAAATGCGTGAATATGACCATTCCTGCGAATAAAGTCACCGCATTTATCGGACCTTCAGGTTGTGGGAAATCAACCCTCTTGCGGTGCCTCAATCGGCTGAATGACCTGGTCGATGGCACCAGGGTCGAAGGAACCATTCTCCTGGATGATGAAAATATTTATCGACCTGAAGTCGATGCCACCGACCTTCGAACCCGGGTTGGTATGGTGTTTCAGAAAATTAACCCGTTCCCGAAAACTGTCTGGCAGAATGTGGCGTATGGCCCGCAATTGCAGAAAATCCGCAAACGTGCGACCCTTGACGCGATCGTTGAGACAAGCCTTCAGGGAGCAGGGTTGTGGGAGGAAGTTAAAGATCGGTTGCATGCCAGCGCCTTGGGTTTGTCGGGAGGCCAACAACAACGACTCTGTATTGCGAGAGCGCTTGCGGTTGATCCGGAAGTGCTGTTGATGGATGAACCGTGTTCGGCCCTTGATCCGATCTCCACCGGCAGAATAGAAGAACTTCTCCATACATTGAAAGAGCGGCTCACGGTCGTGATTGTGACACATAACATGCAGCAGGCGGCGCGGGTTTCTGATCTGACGGGGTTTTTCTTATTAGGGGAGTTAATCGAATTCGAAGGGACCAAGAAGATTTTTACCAATCCCGGTGATCCCCGAACGGAAGATTACGTGACGGGGCGGTTCGGCTGATTCCCATTAGACCAGAATAAAGGATCACGATGAAGCGACATTTTGATGATTCGTTGGCGGACCTCAGACAGAGAATTTTGCGGATGGGGGCGCTCGTTGAAGGGCAGATTCGTCAAGCGCTTATCGCACTTACGGATCGAGATGATCTGGTGGCGAATCAGGTCATTCAGAATGACCGTCAGGTGAATACCATGGATGTGGCCATAGACGAACTCTGTCTCGAATTGTTGGCTCTCCACCAGCCGGCAGCTAAAGATCTGCGGTTTGTTACGACGGCCATGAAGATCTCCACTGAATTAGAGCGCATGAGCGATTTGGCAGAAAATATTTGTGAGCGCGCACTCGAACTGCATACCGAACCTCAACTGAAGCCGTATATCGATATTCCGCTAATGGCTGAGCGTGCCATCAAAATGGTGGGAGAAGCCTTGGATGCGTTTGTCCGGGGGGATTCGGTTCTTGCCAGACAGGTCCTCAAGGAGGATGATTATGTCGATGAACTGAATGAACAAATTTTTCGTGAACTGTTGTCCTTCATGATGGAAAATCCCCAAACGATCTCGCGCGGGATCCGGCTGTCGTTTATCTCGAAATATATTGAACGCATTGCCGATCATGCGACGAATGTGGCGGAACTGGTCGTGTATATGGTGGAAGGGAAAATTATCCGTCATATGATTCCAACCTAACACAGTCGTCCTGCCCTCGTTTTTCTCCTCGTTCTTTTCTCATTTTTTTAATTCTTTATCAGCTTTTCCATTTTCTGTCACAAAAAATTTACCTGTCTGTGACAGGGGTGTCATTTCTCTAACGTAGAGTCTGGGTAGGAATAATCATCAACATACACCAGCGATTGTGGAAGGAGAATGCTATGCAAAAATGGGTTGACACTCGCGGCGGGTCTTCACGATTTTCCCAAGGACAGGCTACTAACTTACGTTCCCAGGGTCTTGGTTCACTGTGGTCACTGGTCCTGGCCGGTGGACATGGGGAGCGACTTCGGCAATATACGGAAGAGTGTTTCGGTGCGTATCGACCGAAGCAATATTGTGCGTTTATGGGAAAGCGATCGATGATCCAACATACGTGGACCAGAGCGAAAGCCCTCTCCCTTCCTCACCAGGTTGTCACAGTGATGGATCAATCACATTGGGGCTATGTGCGGACCCAATTGATTCAGGAATCCCTCGGACGACTGGTTTGGCAACCCGATAATCGAGGAACCGGACCCGGTGTGTTTCTGCCGCTCTCCTATATCCGAGCGCATGATCCTCATGCCACGGTAGTTCTGTGGCCTTCTGATCATTTCATTTTCCCCGCTGAGCCGATGATTCAAGTGGTTCGTGATGCGGCGGCCTTGGTCCAGGAACAGCCTCATCGTATGATATTGTTGACTGTTCCTCCTCAATCGCGAGAGCAAGACTATGGGTGGGTCATCCCAGGTGATCGTCTCCCCCATCCCGGAGGGATTCAGGTCCGGGAAGTGCGAAGATTTGTGGAAAAACCATTGGGGGCCCAGCTTGAGGACATTGCCCTGAGTGGGGGGCAATGGAATACGTTGGTGCTGATTGCCAAAGTCCAAACCTTATGGGAAGCCGGCCGTCAGTGTATCCCTGAAGTTGTGATGCCTTTTGAAGAGCATGCGGGTGGGATTGGAACCTCCAATGAACAGCAACGATTACTGCATCTCTATCGAACGATGCCTTCGAGAAACTTCTCTAGTGATCTGTTATCACTGATTCCTCAGCAATTACACATGATGGACCTGACCGGGGTCTGTTGGAGTGATTGGGGAAGGCCGGAGCGCATTCATGAGACTCTTGCGTATATGAGAGGGCATGAACTCTTGGAAGCGAAGGGCCAGTCGGCTCGACAGACTTGGATGAAGGCTGGTCAACACAAGAGGGTGCAGGAGGAATTAACCGTTGTCACGGGATAAAAACCTGATGACCTAATGAGAATAATGTGATGGCGGGCTGGCTGATCATTTGGCTCATGGTTGGTAGATATTCTGATGACTAGGGATATGATGAATGGCCAGACCCGATTATCGGGGCTAGGTTTATGGAGATGTTCCAAGAAAAGAGAGGGAAGGTATGAGCGGAGTTAGATTGGAAGGTGAGAGAGGCGGTGGCCCAAATGCTTCGTCGCAGGATAAATCCGGTACCATCCAATTGCGGTGCCGAAGTTGTGGTCTGGAGTGGGAGCCCGCTTATTATCAAGAGGGATGTCCGCTAAGGGAGTTGGAAACGGTGTTTCTTTCTGAAAATTGGTTTTTGGTGCCTAACGAAGCCCCCAGTTAATTTGGGCAGAGCCGCAGAGATGTGGTGGCATCCCTGAAACGAAAATACCACCGGTTATTCACAGTCTTCAGAGGGAAGGCGGCTTGGTCTGTTTCCCTTTCCAGTTTGCAATAAACCAATCCTGGGCCTGGAATGGTGCTCCATTTTCCAAAGGCTTGACGCGAGTATAGGTTCCATCGGATTGGAGTTGTCGCGTCTGCATGTTGTCTTTCAGATAGGGACGTAAGACGGTTTCAACAATGAAGGTTCGCAGTGTGGGATTCTCAATCGGAAACAAAATTTCAACACGCCGGTCCATATTGCGGGGCATGAGATCCGCACTCCCAAGAAATAATTCATCCTGCCCTCCGTTACGAAAATAGTAACAGCGAGAATGCTCAAGGAATCGTCCCACAAGAGACGTGACCCTGATGGTTTGGCTGAGTCCAGGAATTCCAGGGCGGAGCCCGCACATCCCACGGACCATGAGGTCAACCTTGACGCCTGCTTGAGAGGCTCGATACAAGGCCTGAATTGAGGCTTTGTCGACGAGTGAATTCACCTTGAATGCCAGGTAGCCGTCTCCATGTTGTTGTTGGCGGGATATTTCCCGGTTGATTCGTTCGATGATATTCGTTCGAATCCCGACCGGCGCAATTAAAAGTTTCGCGTAGGAGTCTTTTTTGGAATACCCCGTTAAGGCATTAAATAGATCGGTGACATCTTCGCCGAATACCGGATGACAGGTAAATAAACTAAAGTCCGTATAGAATTTGCTGGTGATGGGGTTGTAATTGCCGGTTCCGAGATGCAGATATCGACGAATGCCATCTGATTCCCGACGAACGACCATGCAGACCTTGGCATGTGTTTTCAGGCCCAGGACACCATACACCACATGCACGCCTTCATCTTCTAATTTTCTTGCCCATTCAATATTGTTTTCCTCATCGAACCGGGCTTTGAGTTCCAGGAGTACGGCAACCTGCTTATCATTTTGCCGGGCTTCCATGAGGGCGTCGACCACAGGGGAGTTGATGCCCACTCGATAGAGTGTCTGTTTGATCGCTAACACATTCGGATCCAGTGCGGCTTGTCGAATGAAATCGACGACAGGTGAGAAGCTGTCGTATGGGTGATGAAGGAAGATGTCCTCGCGTTTAATGAGTGAAAATAGTGATTCCTTTGATGTGGGTTCATGCAGAATATTGGGGTAATGTGGTGAAAATTTCAGATCCGGTCGATCAATGGATGTGAGTTCAAGGAGATTCGAAAGGCCGAGGCGAAAATCATAGGTGTAGACTTGATAAGGCGCTAAATTCAGATTTCTGACCAGAACATCTTTGATGG
Organism: uncultured Nitrospira sp.; assembly: GCA_902500695.1. Taxonomy (GTDB): domain Bacteria; phylum Nitrospirota; class Nitrospiria; order Nitrospirales; family UBA8639; genus Nitrospira_E. The sequence continues at coordinate 14,008 of CABVRQ010000072.1, forward strand.
AATCCGGCATATGCCGGTCCAGTTCCAATCGCACCACAGACCCGAATTGGCGAAGATCAATTTGTTCTTCAATGGCAGCCAGGAGGTCGCCGGCTTCATCTTCTTCGATTTCAAAGTCTGCATCCCTGGTGATGCGAAAATAATAAGAGGCTAGAATGGTGAGACCGGGAAACAATAAATCCAGATTGGCGGCGATGATGTCCTCCAGCCACACAAAGTTGGTACTTTCCGCTCCGGTTGCTAACCCTAATTGTTCATCGTCGGATACCTGCGATTCGTCTGGAATCCGGATGAGTCGTGGGAACAGTGATGGAACCTTAATGCGCGCGAAACATTCTCCACGGTCAGGGTCGTGGGCCACGACGGCCAGGTTGACCGTCAGGTTGGAGATATGGGGAAAAGGGTGGCTGGGGTCAAAAGCCAAAGGCGTCAGGGCAGGAAAAATTTCTTTTCGAAAATATCGGCGGAGTAGGGATAGTTGTTTTGGTTTGAGATCTTGATAGGGGAGGATACGGATGCCGGCATCCACCAGACTGGTAAACAGGTCATCCTGCCAACATTGGGTGACACGGGAAAAACTCCGGAGAAGGGAGTCCCGGATTTTCCCTAATTGATCGGAGGGACTCATGCCATCCAGAGCAGCTTCCAGAACTCCGCTGGACAATTGTTCGCGTAATCCGGAAATCCGGATCATGAAAAACTCGTCAAGATTATTGAAGAAAATCGAAAGGAATTTTACTCGTTCCAGTAATGGGTGGCTCGGATCTTCTGCCTCTTCCAGTACCCGTTTATTGAACTCCAGCCAACTCAGTTCCCGGTTCAGATACAGCTTGGGGTCATCAAGATTATCGATGACTTCAGGTGTATTGGGTGCCTTTGGTTTTGTCTGATGAGTCATGATCAGATCTCCTATTATGCCTGTTATGGACTAAAAGCCATTGTACCTGATTGGGATTATTCCGTCCCACCATCATCACTTCAATTAAACGCGTATATGCAGACGTCAACAGGTTCAAGGAGATTGGGCGTAAGGCTTTAAAGCTTTTTTCCTTGTTTTTCAAGTTTTTCCCATTGCTTCGGGATTTGCTGATGCACCTGAGATTGCAGATTCCGTAAGCGTTCGACCATTAGTCCGGTGACATAGGCGATTCCGGTTCCCCTTGAGTGCTGTTTGAAGGCGAGGAGCCGTTGCTCGGCAACCACCGCATCCTGGTGTCGTCCCAGTAAATCTTGGGCGACCTTCGCTTGTTGAATGAACCGTTTGGCACGTTTCCCGAGGAAGGGCTCAGCGAGTTCAACCGCATATCGGGCTCGCTTCAAGAGTCTTCGAGTGTGATGCAGTTCAAATTTCCGGAATAGGCTGTCTGACGTATTCGCAAAATCCTGAACTTTGTGAAAGGCTGTTCTCGCTATCTCTGTTAACGTGAGTGGAGTCGGTTGAAATGGCAAATGATTGAGTGAATCCTCAAAATGATTCAGGAGATTGAGATAACGGTCGCTACGTAATCCTTCAAGAAGTTTGGCGCGGGCCACAGAACTCTGATCTTCAAAATTCTTGAGAATCGTTTGATAGGAACGCTGTTCTGGTGAGGAGAAGTCATGGAAATTTTGACGAAAAAATTCAAAAAGAACATCCCAATCTCTGACCTCGCCCAACAAAGAACCAATCCAGCCCAGTTCCTGGCGGACCTGTTCTGTCCATTCCGGTGCTAGGAAAGAACTCACGGCTCGAATGATGGCTCTCATGCGGCGCGTGGCAACCCGCATTTGATGGAGCGCTTCACTATCCCGTCCCAATCGGGTGCCTGGATCATTTTGCAACATCTGAAGATATTGGGAATGAAGCCTTTCCCGAATATGGTCGGACGGTGGTGCTGACGAATCACTAAACTCGACGGTAAGCGGATAGGAAAGTTGGAGTGCTTGGAAAATTTTGGGTTGTAGTGGTTTTTCCTCCGCCCCGGCATGAAGCAGAATCTTGCGGATAGGCTTGAGTTGAGCAGCTGTCCCTTCCTGTAATTCAACCTCTACTTCCTGGAATGAATGCACAACCGTTTTGTCTCTGATGAGGGCAACGGAATCCAGGACAACTTCAGCGAGAACCTGGCCGTCTTTTCGAATGTGTACCCCTTTTCTCCTTGTTCTTAGTTTCCCGAGTTGAACCGCTTCCTGTTTTCTGAAAAAACTCCATAATAAGTCTTGAAATTCCCATGGAATACTACGACTGCCGGATGCGATTTCCAATTCCAGCCGATTACCGCCGCTCGGTATCTTTAATTGCCAGACCCCATGGGACTGTTCCACTCGTTTTCGGAGTGTCAGACCCAATTGGCCGAGTCGGTGGTGCTCGCTGTCAAAATAGGTGGATGTGAATACGCGGGGCGGGATCGGTTCCCCCATGTCGGGAGGGAATTGAAAGCCGGGTGGAATACGAAACTTCTTTTCCTCTTCAAGGGTTTGGTGAATGTTCCATGGCATAAAAAATCATCCGGCAATCTTCAGTGTGCCTTGGGTCGTTTGAAGGAAATCTTCATGGGATGGTGTTGAGATCAAAAACACAGGAAAATCCTAATTTCTCAGAAATATTTTGAAAACCAAAGCTAAAGATCTCATTTTACCTGGATGGATCACAAGGAAGTGTGAAATTTATTATATAACCAATTGTTTTTAAATGATAAATGATGTGGTAACCTCAATGCTGTTAAATCAGATTACCTGCCGGTTCGGGTGATGGACGCTGTTGCACGGGTGGTATTCTGAGGGCACATGGTCAAAGGGATACGGGAATCCATTGCCGGCAAGCCATATTGAACAGGGGTGAGCGCGATGTTTGATCTTGTCCGAATATGGCTGGTCCCCACCATATTAAGAGCCAGGATTCGGGAAAACCTGTGTCACCAAAACAAGAAGTTCAGTATACTCCCGGGAGGAAAAACGGGGTACAAAAACCGCAGGAGAGAGTAACTGATGGATAAAGACTTGCACGATAATCAACTGACTCAATTGTTGCAAACGGCTGTCGATGCCGCCCACGTTGCAGCAGTTCCGATTCGAGCCTATTTTGAAAGGCAGAATCTCCGTATCACAGAAAAAAGCGATGGTTCGCCCGTCACTCAAGCCGATCAGGAGGGTGAAGCCCTCATCCGGTCTCACTTGCTGTCCAATGCCCAAATTGGACCTCTTGATATTCTCGGTGAAGAAGAAGGGTTACAGGGGACGGGAACAAGATGGCAATGGATCGTGGACCCTATTGATGGAACACGATCCTTTATTCATGGGATCCCGTTATTCGGCACCATTATCGCCTTGGTTGACAGTCGGGAAAACATTCCTGTCCTTGGAGTGATTCATCTTCCCATGCTCGGGATCACCTATGCTGCGGCCAGGGGGCAAGGGACCACCTGCCAGGGAAAAGCCCTGCATCTTCCTGAAGACCTGCCGATTGAACAAGCCATTATTGGGGTTGGCGATTTTGCTCAGTTTTCCAGTATACAACGGGAGGCGGATTACCATCACCTGTTAAGCCTGTCCGGGTATGTGCGAGGGTACACGGATTGTTTTGGCCATGGACTCGTGATCAGTGGAGCCCTTGGCGCAATGGTGGATCCAGCCTTGAACCCGTGGGATATCCTGGCTACCCAGGTGCTCATTGAGGAGGCTGGAGGGGCGGCAATGCTTCGTCCCTCGAAGATCTCCGGAAAGGTTGATGCCTTATTTGGGAATCGTTCACTCGTTCAACATCTTGGGCAGGAACTCTCCTTTTAAAGTTCTTGGGGTTTTGCCGGCAGGTGCTTTATTTTCGGTGAGCATTTCCGACCTTCTATATCGGGCATTCATCTTACGAATGCCTCCGGTTTTTCGAACCCTTCCCCACAAAGTTGAGATTTACCCGTTTGTAACATTCCCATAACGGGTAGGAAATGGTTGTCAGGTACCGTTTCCAAAAGGCTTGACACCAGACGTGCACATTTTTATGTCTGATCGGGATTTGTCCATGGGGGAATGAACAGATTATCCGGGAGTGTCACGTGATCCTATGGGGGATCTAGTTCTTGCTTCAGAAATCTTTCGTGTGGTTTTTCGAATGTAATCAGTCTTTCTCCCACGCATTGAATTCTGGTTATTGGAACAATTGCTTGGTAGCGAGGGCAGATTTTTGGAACGCCAGGATCTCTTGTACCTCGTCTGGGGATCGCAAGTCTCTGTCGAAGTTCGGACCGTAGATTATCCTATAGTCCGATTCCGCAAAAACGGCAGGGATTGAGCGATCAGAGTCCGACTATTGAAACTCTCAGGGGTGTGGGGTATCGTATCAATATTATTGATGATTTTTCTGTCCCCTCCTGAAGATTTCTTTCTTACAACATTCGATGCCTTTTGTGACCACGGAACCGTTGTGGTCATGGAAGGGGAGAACCGAATCCATTTTTGAAGGAAGTGAACTCTATGCAACGCCTTGCGGTTATTGATATCGGAACCAATTCTATTCACATGGTACTGGCTGAAATAGACAAGGGATTTTCGTACAAGATTGTCGATCGTATTAAGGAAATGGCCCGATTGGGCGACGGGACCTTTACGTCTCATCGACTGTCCCCGGAGGCTATGGATCGTGGGTTGACGGTCTTAAAACGTTTTTCCATGCTGGCAACGAACAAGGGATTTGATCTCATACTTCCGACCGCCACCAGTGCGGTCCGTGAGGCCAAAAATGGAGGAGATTTTCTGAAGCTCGTTCGCAAAGAGCTTGGTCTCAGAGTGCGCGTTATCACTGGAGAGGAAGAAGCGCGTCTGATCTATTTAGGTGTGAGAAATAGTATGGATCTCTCAAAGTTCCCGGCCATGATTGTGGATATTGGTGGTGGATCCGTGGAATTGATGGCTTGTACGCAAAAGCGATTACAGTTTGTGCGAAGTCTTAAATTGGGTGCAATCCGGTTAAAGGATCAATTTCTCAAATCCGATCCTCCCGATAAAAAAATGATTCAGCGCGTCGAGCGTCTCGTGAGCCAGACTCTGAAGAAATCCTTGTCGAAGAAACGCTTCACTCACTGTCAGCAACTGGTGGCCACATCGGGTATGGCAGGGAATCTCGCTGAAATTATTTATTTGGCACGAACCGGGCGCCCCCTGCCACAAATCGACATGGCCACAATCGAAATAGATGAAGTCAGGGAGGTTGAAGGACTCCTTAGAACAAAAGATACGCAGACACGATTAAAAATTCCAGGTTTGGATCCCCGACGAGTAGATACGCTCTATCCCGGCGTCCTGATGTTGCGGCTGCTGATGGAGCGTCTCGGGGTTAAACAGGTGCGTCTCAGTGATAAGGCGATTCGGGAAGGCGTGATTTATGATTTCATCCAACAACATCAAGAAGGATTACGGGCGGAACAGGAAATTCCTCATGTCCGACGCCGCCAAGTCTTATTGTTAGCCAGGCGATATCAGTATGCAAAAGTGCATGCGCATCATGTCGCGAAGTTAGCATTAAGTTTGTTCGACCAGACCCGGTCCATGCATCATTTTGGAGAAAAAGAGCGGGAATGGTTGGAATATGCGGCTTTACTTCATGACATCGGGCATCATATCCGTGAGAATAAACATCATAAACATACCTACTATTTGATAACCCATGCTGATCTTCCCGGGTTTTCTTCTGAGGAATTAAGTATTATCTCCAATGTGGCGCGGTACCATCGACGTGGTCAACCAAATCCCAAACATAAGGGATATCGGCTCTTGGATCGCGATCAGAGACGGGTTGTATCCAGTCTTAGTGCTATTTTACGAATTGCAGATGGCTTGGATCGCAGTCACTTTTCGGTCGTCAAGAAAATTCATATTGAACCTGGCGAATCTCTGTGCCTGCACGTGTCTTTCCGGTACGACCCGGAATTGGAATTGTGGACGACCGAGCGGCGAAAAAAGTTTTTTGAGAAATTTTTTCATTGTCGAATTGCACTCAAAGCTGCAGGGGTGGCATCAAAAAATGTAGCATAACCAGGCACCTGTATCTGAAATAGCCTAGAATTAACCCGTTAAGTTGTGGAAGACTCCTTCCGTATCGCGTTTTCCCATGAGCATCGGGTAAATTAATCCTTATCGAGGGCATTGGCTTTCTTTCCTTGAGTTGGCGAGGGTTACGCGCAGATAATTTTCATCAA
>CABVRQ010000073.1 GCA_902500695.1 uncultured Nitrospira sp.
TTGGAGCGGGAAAGGGGATTTGAACCCCCGACCCTCGCCTTGGCAAGGCGATGCTCTACCACTGAGCTATTCCCGCTCTGTAGGAAAATTTGAACTGATTCTAGTTGGCACCCTGGAGGCTGTCAAGCAACATCGAATAGGGTATACTAATTCGTTTGTTTTTAAGTGCAACAAGGTTTTAACCGAGTAAAATGGGAACATCATATTGAGAGCAGGGAGGATAAATTCATGTATGTCAGCGTGATTGGAACCGGGTACGTTGGATTGGTGACAGGAGCCTGTTTTGCGGAGTTTGGCTTGAATGTGCTGTGTATGGACACTGATGCCAGCCGGATTGCGGATTTGGAAAAGGGCAAGGTGCCATTCTATGAGCCAGGGCTTTCTGAGCTGGTGACTAAAAATCTGACGGCCGGGCATCTCCGATTTACCACAGATTTACACAAAGCCGTTGATGAAGCCCTTGTTATTTTTATTGCCGTAGGCACTCCATCCCGTGAGGACGGGTCTGCTGATCTGTCCTTTATCGATCAAGTGGCCAAAGATGTGGGAAGTCGGATGACGGGATATAAGGTGGTGGTGACGAAATCCACCGTGCCGGTCGGAACGGCAAAACGCATTCGATCGATTATTCAGGATAATCAAACAGCGGCGTGTAGTTTTGGCGTGGTCTCGAACCCTGAGTTCCTTCGGGAAGGATCGGCGATTGAGGATTTTTTGCGGCCCAATCGTGTGGTGATTGGAGCCGACAGCCCTGAATCAGTGGCGATTATGAAAGATTTGTACCGCCCCTTGTATATCCTTGAAACGCCAATAGTGATTACTAATATTCCAACCGCTGAAATGATCAAATACGCCTCAAACGTCTTTTTGGCCACGAAAATTTCTTTTATTAATGAAATGGCCAATCTCTGTGAAGGTGTTGGAGCCGATGTGCAAATGGTGGCCAAAGGGATGGGGTTAGACAAACGAATCGGGTCGAAATTTCTGCATGCGGGTCCAGGGTATGGAGGATCGTGTTTTGGAAAAGATACCGCCGCGTTGATCAATATCGGCAACGAAAATAATTATGAGATGACTATCGCCAAAGCCACCAAACGGGTGAACGACGAGCAGCGAGTCCGGATGATGGCGAAAATTCGAGAAGCAGTCGGGGAGTTGCGGGGCAAAACCATTGCCTTACTCGGGTTAGCCTTTAAACCCAACACCGACGATATTCGGGATTCACCGGCTTTGTATCTCGCAGAGCAGATCATGAAGGCGGGTGGGACCGTGCGGACCTATGATCCTGAGGCCTTGGAGATATCGATGAAGGTGTTGCCAAACATGGTCCCCTGTCAGGATGCCTACCACACGATGGAAGGGGCAGATGCCGTGATCCTGGTTACGGAATGGAACCAGTTTAGAAGTTTGGATTTTGACCGGGTTCGGGCCGCAGTGACCTCTCCGATTTTTATCGATCTTCGCAATGTCTATGAACCCCAACGGATGGAAGATCTGGGGTTTCATTACGTTTCGGTGGGACGAAAAACCGTAGGAGCCCCTCCTTCCCAAAAAAACTAGGAGATCGCAAAACACCCTTTTTGATCGATGCCCAAGCTTAGATTGGGAAGTCTGAAGCCTGACCCGAGAAAAGCCAGGATTAGGGCGAAAGACGAGTACCGTTACCTTCTAGGTCGGCTTTTGGGGTACTCTGCCAGCTGCCCTATTTGCGTTTATAGCCCATGCGGTCTAACACCTTCATGATGCGTTTTTGAAGTTTTTCGTCAGCCTCGCCCAATGCCAGGGCCAAAGGCTCGACGGCTGGTTTTCCAATCTTTCGAAGAATTTCGGTTGCCGATTGCCGAAGGTCGTCTTCGTCGGATACCAAAAATGGAATGACATCAGGGACACAGGGTGCGCCTATTTTGATCAAGGACTCATAGGCACGCTGTCGGACGTCACCGACTTCATCACTGAGCATTTCCACCAACGGTTTTACGGCTGCTTCCACCCGGAGTTCGCCGAGCACTTCAATGGCATGCTTGCGATTGAGCCAGTGCGAATCGGTAAGATCCTGCAGCGCAGCATCGGCGCGTTGAATACTGGGGTCCTTGGAGCGAATGCGAAAACTTTTGACGATTCGTTTGCCGTCTTCCTCAACGACGCGAAGAGTAGCCCCGTCACCGATTTTGATCTTTTGCAAGTCTTCGACAGCTTCTTCACTGACATCCATGAGAACGGTCTTCCCATCGTACGCCAAGAGTTCGACCTCGATTTGTCTTGCCTCAAGATTGATCGCAGTGACGTTTTCGGTCACAAGATTAAACCCATCTTTTTTCGTGCCACTTTTGGGGCCGATTGAAATGAGTTTTGCGGGTGCTTCATTTGCCATGATGATTTAGTGTCCTTATTTGTTGTTAAAAAAACGAAAAGATCTTTTGTTACGATGATTGGGCAGAACCGGGTGTCCACCCCAAACTTGCCAGTGCACCTTCAGCGGTGTCCCGAACCATTTCATTTTCATCCTCGAGTAAAGGGACAAGGGGATCGATGGCTCGACTATCCTTAAATCGAGCCAGTGATTCTGCGGCATTCCGTCGAACCAACCAGTCCTCATCAGCCAGAGCCTGAATTAATGGATCCAAACTGCGGGGATCGCCAATTTTACCCAACGCCTCGGCCGCGTGCCTGCGCACAATCCAATTTGCGGCATGTAAACCTTCCACCAGAGCATCAGTGGCGCGGGAATCCCCCAATTTTTTTAATACTCTTGCAGCATCCTCGCGGAGGGTCGCGTCCATTAAGGCATCGACTAAGGCGGGAACCGCATCAGGATGCCCAATCCGTTCTAACGCCCAGATGGCAGCGGTGCGCACACCTCCATCCTTGTCGAGACGGAGGGCATGGACCAATGGTTCCACCGATTTGATCGCACGGAGTTTCCCGAGAGCGGTAGCTGCCTGTTCCCGAACAGACCATTCCTCATCATCTTGCAACGCCTCAATCAGGGGATCTACGGCCGATTCCCCAATTTGAACCAAGGCGCTTGTGGCTGCCTCACGAACCACACAATCGTCTTCCAAGAACATATTGATCAGCTTTGGAATTGCTTCAGAGCCGGCTTCTCCGAGCCGGGAGGCGGCATGATTCCGAAGGGCTTCATTGTCATCACGAAGCGCCGACAATAAGGGATCTACGTGGTTACCTTCCGTCATGGGTTCAACACTCCTTTTATTCCTTTTCAGCCCAGGCTTCTTCATCCATGCTCATTTGTGCAGTGGCAGCCTCGAGTTTGTCAAGGATGACCCCTGAATTATAGGAAATCAGGCCATCCCGGTCCGTTTTTAATCTGGCAAATAATTCCATATGGGGTCGTAGGACTTCGACTTCTTTTACTTTCTCCAGGGCTTCGACCGCGAGTATGCGAAGAGGGCGACAGGGAATGGATTCAATAAATAACTCAACCGGCCGGGGATCACCGATGAGTCCAAGGGATTTCAGAGCATGCTCTTTTACCCCCGTATCGCTGTCTGACCGGAGCCGGACCATGAGTGGTTCCACCGCTCGAATATCGCCAATTTTGCCAAGAGTGTCTGCTGCGGCTTCCCGAACGATCCAATCATCGTCCTCCAGGTATTCAATGAGAATTTCAACGATTGGGCGGCCAATACGATGCAGTTGGATGACCGCTTCCTGCCGCACGCCTTCTTTTAACTCGGATTCGTCGACCGCCCTCAGGTGGTCCATCGTTTGATCGACACGGTCTCGAATCGCACCTAATTTTCGCAAGGTATCGGTGGCCAGGTCACGAAGATCGGGGTCGGACATGGCATCAACAAACCCATCTGCCGATCGAGGATCAAGTAGATGAGCGAGGATCTCTGCGGCTCGGAGTCGGATGGCGGGATCGGGATCCTTGAGCCGTTCCGATAGAGGACCGATAGAGGTGGGAATAACCCCGAGGAGTGCCGTGACTTTTTCCTGGAGAGTATCGTCGCGTAAATGCTCTAAGAGTGCAGCTGCGGTGGCTTCATCCAAAATGCCAGCCATATGTTCTAAGGCATCCACGGCAGCCTGTCTCACCTGTTCATCTTCATCCTTCAGGACATGGGCGAGGGCCTGGCCGGCTCGGGGATCCCGCAGGCGGGCCAGCATTTTTGCGGCTTCCACCTTGTAGTGAGTGGAACCGGTCGCCATGGCGTGAATAATGGCTTCGACGGCCTTGGGTCCTCCCTTCATGCAGGTGGAGGTGGCCCGCATTCGGCGCCAATCTTCCTCATGATCCAGTTCAGAGATGATGGTTTCGAAGGTTTCTTTCGGCATCGTCAGGTCTTTCGGTTAGATGCGTATCTGTCCCGGCCTCCAGCCGAGGTGAGAAAGGGATTCCAACACATGACGACGGAGATTGTCATTTTTAGTAGTTTTTAAGAGCTTTAGCAACGGATTCACGGCATTTTGGCCAAACTGCGTCAGGGCTTCGGCGGCTTCTGTCCGCAGGAGCGTACTTTGCAGCGCTTGTATTAGAGCTGGAATAGCCTGTGGGTCACGAATCTTACCCAAGGCCCTGATGGCGGCTTCCAGGGGGGGAAGATCTTCTTTATATTGAGGGTCGGTGCATCCTTCCATGCGATCTTCGTAGGTTTCCTTGGGTAGCGAGTTGACCAACGCGATTAACATGGGAATGGCTTCGGTGGATCGGATCTGGCCGAGTGCTTCAATCGAGGGCAATTTGAGCGAAGGCGTATCGAGGGCGAGGGACGAGAGCAAAAGAGGAATGGCACGGGGATCGCCGATCTGGCCAAGTGCTCGCACGGCGTCTTGGCGCACGGCAGTATCGGAATCTTCGAGAACCAGAATCATCAGGTGTCCTACCGCTTCCAGGGGTTTCAAAAGGGCTAACGCTTCCACCGCACGCAACCGGACTTTCCAATTTGGATCTTTTAATTTTTCCAATAACTTTGGAATGCTGGGGTTGCCGATGGTTTGAATGCCCCGTCCCGCTTCCTCTCGCACGGCCGGCACTTTATCCTGGAGCAGCAAAATCAATGTATCAATGGCTTGGGGACTCTGAATGCGACTGAGGCCTTTGGCTGCCGACATGCGCACAATCCAGTTAGAATTTAATACCGCGGACAATAAAGGGTCTAATACTTGATCGTTGGCGATATCGGCTAGAATGCACGCGGCGGATTCCTGAACTTGAAGATTTGCATCCTGAAGGCAAAACCCTAACGAGAGAATGGCCGGTTCTCCAAGAATTTTCAAGGCAGAGGTTGCGGCCTCTCGCACGGCCCGATCAGAGTCACGAAGCGCCCGAATCAATGGTTGAACACTACGGGGATCGCCAAGGCGTCCAAGGGCCACGGCCGCATCCTCGCGCACGCCCCAATCCTCGTCATCCAGGGCAGAAATATGTTCAGCGACTGAGTCGACCATGTCTGCTCCAAGTGGCGGAATGAAGACCACACTCGTTTCCCTACCATTAGGGAAAACCCCAAAGTCGACGTTACCACACGATTTTTTGAAGGGTCAATGAGGTAGAAGAGAGGTCGTCTGTGCGGGTGTTCGTATGTCCTACACCGATCGAAACACCGCTAAGAGGTCGCTCAGTGCTAACATTTTAATTCTCAGAACGTCATGCTCCTGTTGGAGGCTGTCTTTTAGGGGCTGATCGGTTGGGGTTTTCAGAAATTTTTCACACAGTGTCGTAATCCGTTGAAATTCCGTCTCCGCCTTGTTTTTGACTACCCGGTTTGTCGCGAGAAGCTCCGTTACCTGAGTATGAGTCTCGGCCAGATGTTTTTGAAATTCTCCTTCCGGAAGTGAGCGTTTGGTGGCCTCATCCAGGCATCGGTCGATGTATTGGGAGAGGAGGACATAAAATCTCACCAATGTTTCGGTGGTGGTGATATGTGGGAGAGTCGTCTCAAGTTCAGTCATGATCGTTCCTTTCAGGTTGAGCCGTTTACTCGAGTCAAGTAGGAATCATTGGCCTCTTCAAGGAGGCGTTCTATCATCATTCTGACAATATAAGGTGAGATGGTGCAAGTCCAGAATGATGGATCGAGAGCAATATGATTCTGGTTGAGCGTAGACTATTTGCGGGATTCTTCCTGAATGGATTTGGGGAGGGAGATGATGAGGAGGAGGATGAAGGGAAAGGTAAGTAGGATGTGCCCCTTTGAGTTTGGCGAGCCACCCGAGGACTGCGCCGGAAGGTCAAATAGGATTGATGATGCCCATGTTGAATATCTCATGGAACGTCAACCTTAATCTGGTGGGTTTTCTGGACTGAGCGTAGCCTAATAATAGCGTGGTATTTCGACGTCAGCTGGGTTACTGGCCGTGGTTATCCTTTCCCTACATCAATAAATATTTTTGCCTCGGTTATGGTGTTGCCTGAATAGCGGTTCGTCATGACTTTCAGGCAGTCGTCCTCTAAAAACACATTAATGCCAAATGGCCGAAGATTGCATTTCGTAATTTCCGCGCTCTCGCTGGTAATTTCTTTGACTTCGAGAACAATCTCGTCGGCCAAGGCGACTTCGATCACCTTTCCCTTGGCAATGACGGTAATCACATCAAGCAACGAAGTATTGTTACTCACGATTGGGCGCCATTCCTTACCTTGTTGATCGGCAGGAATGGTCACCCATATTTCAGGAGCATCACCTCTTCCAATTAAAACTGGAATAAACCCATTGACTGACACTAATGCCACACCATCGACCAGTTTATTCGTCGCAATCTCTAGCTGTGTGTAAGGTGTAAATTCTTTTGGAAGTGAGTCTAACTTCATGAGATTCCTCTCTAACATTTCTGTGAGTAGGTATATTTTAGGGGTTGCAAGGATTAGCAGTAATAGCGATTTCTTTAGGTCAAAGCAACTCCTGACTGATTGTGCCTTTTGTTGCGCTAAGCCTACCTGCTTTCCTCCTGAAAGGATTTTAGAAGGGAGATGATGAGAATGATGATGACGAAGACAAAGGGAAATGCAGCCAGTATGGCGCCGGTTTGCAGGCCTTTGAGTCCTCCTGACCAAAGAAGAATGGCTGCCGATAGGGATTGAATGATGCCCCAGGTGAATTTAATCCGGTTGGGCGGATTGAGGCTGCCATTCGTGGTTAAGGTTCCCAAGACGAAAGTGGCGGAATCCGCTGAGGTGATGAAAAAGGTGCCGATCAAGAAAATGGCGATGAGCGACATGACCGTGCCCATCGGATAGTGCTCTAACACCGTAAAGAGCAAGACCTCGATGCCCTGCTTTTCCATGACGGTTTTTAGGGACACGTCCTGAAAGAGTTCTAATGCAATCCCGGTTCCTCCAAAGACGGTAAACCAAAATGCACAAAAGAGGGACGGAACAAGCAATACGCCCAATACAAATTGTCGCACCGTCCGGCCTTTGGAAATTCTGGCAATAAAGGTTCCCACAAAGGGCGCCCAGGCGATCCACCATGCCCAATAAAACAAGGTCCAGTTGTGAATCCAGGTTGAATCCCGGAATGGTGCGAGGTTCAGGCTCATCGTCGGAAGGTTCTGGATATAGTTTCCGAAGGTCGAGGGAAACACGGTCATGATGAAGTGCGTTGGGCCGAGAAACAGCAAGAACAACAGGAGAGTCAGCGCCAGAACCATATTCAGATTACTAAGGTATTTGATGCCTCGTTGAAGTCCGGTTTGAGCGGAGAGCATAAAGAGTACCGTGACAATGGCGATGACGGCTAATTGAGTGGTGAGGGTATTGGGCACGGCAAACACATAGGATAATCCTCCGCTGATTTGTAATGCTCCAAATCCAAGAGAGGTGGCCACGCCGAACACGGTGGCGAAGACGGCGATCACATCCACTACGATGCCCAGTGGCCCAATCGCATGGCTACCCAGAACCGGCTGGCACACTGAACTAAACAGCCCTGGTGTGCCTTTTCGAAACTGGAAATACGCCAGCGCCATGCCCACCATGGTGTAGATGCCCCATGGGTGAAGCCCCCAATGGAAAAAGGAATATTGCAGCGCCAGGCGGGCGGCTTGAGGCGTTTCTCTTTCGCCGATGGGGGGATCATGGAAATGAGACGTGGGTTCGGCGACTCCCCAGAATACGAGACCGATGCCCATTCCTGCGCAAAACAGCATGGCAAACCAGGTGTGGAGAGGAAATTCAGGCTTGGCTCCATCAGGCCCAAGCGGAATATCTCCCCATCGGGAGAAAATCAGGCAGAACGCGCAAACAAGAAAACCCGTTGCTGCCAGGACATACAGCCAACCAAACGAATTGAGAAGAGTCGTTTGGTATGCGCCGGTGATTTTCGCCAAATGATGCGGGGCTATGGCGCCCCACAGCAGGAAGAGAAAGGCGAAGGCGCAGGATATTTTGAAGACCAGAGTGGTGGATTTCAGTGAATTCATGGAGCGATGGTAATGAGTAAGGCAGGCTAGGGTTACCATAATTGGTATTGTTGGACAAGGAAAAGTCGAATTAATGCAGGCTGGGGAAAATACATTGATCCGGAAATTCCGGCATAGGTGCCGCTAATAACGTTTCTGCTTAAAAATCTTTAAGTCCTATTGCGGTTGATGTGCATGGTGCGTTTGATCAAAAAATGGGAACATAATTTCAAGGGGTTGCGAAGAAGGGCCTAACGAGTTAGATTGAGAACCTCACACACAACAGTCTGGCCTCCTTAGACTCGCAGGAAAAGTGCGGAGGCCAATTCTATTTCTGGTCCGTTGGGACAGACTATAGTTTTGTCCTTGCGGGATTTGCCAATTGAATTCTGAATAAAAAAAGAAAATCGCCAAACCTTTATTCATTGCACCCATTACTCTAAGCGGTGGTGAGGGCAGCGGCCCTCAGGGAGGTGTTCCCATAATGACTCAGAAAGCGACGATGCCCGGTAGTAAGCAAAAATATGGGGATAATCCCATTGCTCAGCGAAAAACGGATTTGTACAAACAGGAGTATGTTCATAGTTTTGTGCAAAAATGGGACGCCTTGATTGATTGGGAGGCTCGGGCCTCAAGTGAAGGGGACTTTTTTATCAGGATTTTGAAGGAACGGGGTGTCAAACGCGTATTAGATGTCGCGACGGGAACGGGATTTCATTCTATTCGGCTCTTGCGTGCCGGGTTCGAAGTCACGAGTGCGGATGGCAGTCCTGAAATGTTAGCACAGGCATTCGAAAATGCCAGACGAGCCGGGTTTATTATGCGAACGATTCATGCTGATTGGCGCTGGTTGAGCCGGGATATACACAATAAATACGATGCGGTGATTTGCCTGGGGAACTCTCTGACTCATCTCTTTTCCGAGCAGGATCGGCGAAAAGCCTTGGCCGAATTTTACACCGCGCTGAAGCACGATGGGGTGCTGATTCTGGACCAAAGGAATTACGATGGGATTTTAGATAATGGGTTTACCTCGAAGCATGTGTATTACTATTGCGGAGATAATGTTAGTGCGGAGCCGGAACATGTTGATGAAGGGCTTGCCAGATTCAAATATACCTTTCCCGATGGTGAAGCGTTTCATTTGAATATGTTTCCGCTGCGGAAAGAATATACACGCCGGCTCATGAATGAGGTTGGCTTTCAACAAGTAAAAACCTATGCGGACTTTCAAGAAACGCATAAAGTTGAGGACCCCGATTTCTATGTTCATGTGGCTGAGAAACTCTATAAAAATGAGGAGCGTTCCCCCACGATCATGGGCAAATTTGGGAATCTGAATTATTCTACCACCGTGGATACGGCTCGAGCCTATTACAATAGTTCGGATGCTGACCGATTTTATGCCACGATCTGGGGTGGAGAAGATATCCACATTGGATTGTACGTCTCCGACCATGATTCGATTTTCGATGCCAGCCGACGAACCGTGGAGAAAATGGCGGCTTCTGTCAAAGATCTTGATTCAACGACACGGGTGTTGGATATTGGATCGGGGTACGGAGGTTCAGCGCGTCATCTTGTGAGACAATATGGATGTCAGGTTGGATGCCTGAACTTGAGTGAAGTTCAAAATAAGCGGAATAGAGAACTCAATCAGAAAGAGCATGTTAGTTTAGCCATTAATGTCATTGACGGGAATTTTGAGTCGATTCCCATGCCGGATGGGAGCGTGGATCTTGTGTGGTCGCAGGATGCCATCTTACATAGCGGAGATCGGGAAAAAGTTTTCCAGGAGGTCCACCGGGTATTGGCCAGGGGCGGACAATTTATATTTACCGATCCGATGAAAAGTGCAACCTGTTCTCCCGATGTGCTTCAACCAATTTTAAATCGTATTCATTTGGATTCACTGGGATCGATTGAATACTATCGGAAGATGGCTGCCCAACTCGGGTTCAAAGAAGTTGGAGTTGAGGATCTTTCCGCGAATCTTACAGCGCATTATGGGCGAGTGCTTCAGGAGATCACCACCCAACATCATATGCTCATCCGGGTTTGTACTGAGGATTATCTGGCTGCTATGAAGGTAGGTCTCCAGCATTGGGTAGAGGCTGGGAAAAGTGGCCACCTCAGCTGGGGAATTTTGCATTTTCAGCGAGACTAATAGAGGGTGGGACATCCGCCAATGGAGTCTCGTCACGTTCCGACACGGGAATTGGAGTATATTACCGTTCGATTTTAGGTGGTTTGGCCGGCATGGCAAAGTCCCCGCTCTTGCCAAAGCGGCCTTCTCCTCCCTCACCTAACACATTAGCGGTATCAGTATATTCAATCTCTCTGGTCTCTTTGCTGATGCCTTCTGTTGGCTGCCACCCGAGTTTATCCAGGGTGTCTAAGACCGTTTTTTTGAGAGCACCTCCTGCCGTCATTCGAGTAGTAGCAAACGCCAAAACCCGTTCGCTTTCCTGCTGGACTTTAGATAAATCCGGGTCATGGAAGAACCATACCAATGGCTCAATAGCCGCATCCCCAATCAACACCAAGGAATTGGCGGCATAATCCCGAAGGACCAGGTCTTTGAGTAATAGCACTAAATCCGGAATGACTTTGGGATGTCGAAAATGACCTAGGGCTGTGGCAGCCGCTTCTTTAATTAAGAGGTCCTCGCTGATAATGCAGCCAGGGGTTGGCTTCCCCTCTTGATGTATGCCCTTACCTTTTAAGGCGTCCAGGACGGGAGGGTAGGCGCGAGGATCCCCGATCATGCCTAAGGACGCGATCGCATGGCGTTTAACCGTACCATCTTTCATGGCTTCCATGAGAGCATCCACTGCACGGGCATCTCCAATATTGCCCAAGGCAATTGTGGCATCTTCGCGAACTGCTCGATCGGGGTCTTTTACCATATCGATCAGGGCATCGACGACACGAGGTTCACGGACCCACACCCGCCCCATTTGATAGTCCGTAGTCATGCCCCCTAATGCCCGAACCGCGTGACAGCGCACAACGAAGTGAGGATCTTTGAGGGATTCCAGAAGCGCATCGACTGATTCTTTCCCCACGTACATCAATGCGGTCCCAGCGGTTTCCCGTACGATCTTGGATGTATCTTTGAATAATTTAATCAGGGTTGGAATGGCCTTTGGGTCGCCAATTTTTCCTAAGGCTTCAGCTGCGGCACTCTTGACCGCACCATCCCGGTCACGACACACCAGGTTCAAGCCTTGGACGGCCTGAGGGTCACGCAATTCGCCTAAAGTTTTCGCGGCTTGTTCGCGCACCCGCCACCGTTTGTCTTTCAAGCAGGTCAGTAATTGCGGAATGACGCTTTTCCCCATAGAAGCCATGGCCTTTACTGCTTCAGCTTGTACTTCCATCATACTGTCATTGAAAAGCGATATGAGGCCTTCAACGGCCTTCTCTCCGCCAATTTTTGCCAAAGCCCATCCGACATGTGATCGTACCGACCAATAGTCGTCCTCAAGGGCGTTCAGGAGGGGTTCTAACGTCTTCGGGTCACCCCTTTCCGCAAGTGCCTTGGCAGCCTCCTCACGAGTGGCATCATCGGCATCTTCCAGGGCATCAATCCAGTCTTGCACAGAATTCGACATGATCTTCCTTCTTATCCCTTCCGACTTATTTCGGGTAGTCCGGTTCTTGGGGATAGGGTTGCGTATGGCTACAACGAATGGTCAGGACTTGCGTTCCTCGTCCGTCTACACATTGATCAAGTGCGGGAGAGAATTCCAAGGTTCCGGATAAGGTCACCTTGAATAAGAAATCAAACGTAAAAGTTCCAAAACGATATTCTCCGGGCTTGAGGTTTAAGGTTCTGGTCTCGGAGGTCTTGTATGCGTCACTACTGATGGGATCTTTTGTCCAAATCAATGGGGTCATGCCGGGTACGTGCCACCATGTTGGAGGGGCAAGGGCGCTCGGATTCACGGTGACAGGAAACTCTCGCAACAGAGGGTTGACAGGATCTGCTGCGTGCCCGAGTTGAACGGGCAGATGGGAAATACCCATGAGCAACAGGCAGAAAATGCCATGTCGGAATTGACGAGGCAAGTGCGTTCGAATCATGGTCTTATTGTTTTTTCTGGAGTTCATTGTCGGTGGTCCGTCGTTCAGGAACAGTTTGGAAAATGTCACCAATCGCCTGGCTGTCCCATTCGGTATGCGTTTCAAGCCCGAGTGCATACATGATGGTCGCTCCGGTATCTAATAAAGATACTGATTGGGTGATGGGATGATTTCTCTTAATATTCGCGCCCCAGGCAATCCAGGGAATAGTGGCATCTAACTCAGGAACATTAGGGCTGGTAGAGACTGGTTTCGCACCCTCTGTAGTGGGAGAAAGAGGTCCGCTATTCAGGCCAGTAATTATCACCATGGTTTTGTCCAATACTCCAAGTTCTTTATACGTTTGGATGATTTGTTCCACAGCCGTATCGATTGCCATTAAGGCGGTGGAATATTTTTCGGAATCCCACCCGTATTTCTGTCCGACCTTAACCGCCGTTGGTAGGTGAACTAATAACAGGTTTGGCACTCCAAAAAGCCGGAAGCCATAGCCTTTCTCACTGGTAACTTTTTTTAAAAAGTCTTTAATGTATACCGACGCTCTTTCTGGCGTGCATTGGGGTTTGGTGTAACCACAGACTTGGGAGTCGACGTAAATTTCCGGTCGAACTAATTGATAGAGCCGTTCATCCATAAGAAAGACGCCGGTGTCTTTTCCTCCTGCCAGATCCATGTAGTCAAAGACGGTGGGTGAGCGCATAAATGACCGTGCAAAATCGTATGTTTCCCATTCGGCGGTTACCCGATGCTTTTCGACTTGAAGCCCGGTGAGCAGGGAGGCCATCGCTGGAACAGTGAGAGGTGGGGTTATGGATTGAGCGGACCAGGTCACAACTCCCTCCTTAGCTAAACGAGCCAGGTTTGGAGTCGCACCGTTTTGGATGGAAGAAGATTTGATCCCTTCCAACACGACCAGAATAATGTGTTCGGCTTGTGTGGCGGAAGCAATCGAGGCTGTTCCTCCGATTAGCGGAAGCAAGACCAAACTCCATGTTAGGAAAAAACACCGCATGAGTTTACCGCGACGATGTTGGGGGGGGGATATTTGGGAAGTGCTCATAATTTCTGCCCTGCTCCAGGAAAAGAAAATGATAAATGAAATTGGGAATGAACCTTATATTATCTTAGCAGGAAACTTCTCCTCCACTGTCAGGCGAGTGGTCGGATTTGAACTTATCATGCAGATTTTCAGGCGGTCAACCAACTGAGAAGGCCAGGCGTTTCTTTCTATAATAAAGGAGCCCAAAAAAATTCAAGCTTCTCTTGCCCTCGGTCTAGGGGATCCATTATGAATGGAGGTCCCACAGTATAGGTGGTTCCCGATGCCTCACGAAAATAATTTCCAACATGCCAATTATTCCAAGTCGGACCCCGGAGCACGGGTGGGTTATCGAACCGTTCAGCCTGGAGCGGCTCTAGATTCTCCTGCGTGGGGCAAAGCCATGGCTGGCGTTGGCGAACGCATGTGCCAATCCCGAGTGAAGGGGATCCTCTTTCTCCATGGGCTTCCCTTTATGGATCTCTTTGGAGCTGCCAGATTAGATGAGGTCGGAGGTTTAAAGCGAGGTTATTCCCGGGGAATATCTGGTTTAGAATCGTTGCTGGCTCTCCTTCGCCCTGCCACAAACGGTATTTGTCTCCCGGGAGATCCCATTCACCCTCCTGTGGCAAACGATGAAGCAACTCACAAGGAGTTGGACCTGCTTGCTCGGGAAATAGGAAATTTTTCTTCGTCGTATGTAAGGAAATTTGAACTCGCCCTGACTCCGGCGAGCGAGAAATCTATTCCTTGTGATCGATACGCTTGGTCTTCGATTAATCATCATGTTGGCCGGGTCGAAGCCGCCATACACCTTTTA
Source organism: uncultured Nitrospira sp. (assembly GCA_902500695.1). Classification (GTDB taxonomy): domain Bacteria; phylum Nitrospirota; class Nitrospiria; order Nitrospirales; family UBA8639; genus Nitrospira_E. Next base: position 14,316 of record CABVRQ010000073.1, read on the forward strand.
ATGCATCTTCAAAAATGGGGCTCTAGTCTTGACCTAACAAGGGATGATCGGCTTCTTCTCGTTGGCCATGGACATGCCGGGCAGGTCTTGGCTTTATTGTCGAATATTCTCACCAGAGGGGAATCGGAGGCGAGGGGGCGGGTTTTTGAAATTTTGGCCAAATATTGGCAATCGTGCCCTTCAGCGGATCGGTCCGTAGCTCAACTCGAACACATGTATGGTCTTATTATGGATCAAGCGGCGTTAAATGGTGCAACGGTCGATGTTGTAACGCTAGGGACCCCGGTTCGCTATGGTTGGGATATCGATGGGGTTGGTCATTTACTTCATTTTGTGAATCACCGTGAAATTCGAACGGATGGCAAGCGTTGGTTGGCTAAAATGGAATTACCTCAAATTGCGTGGGAAATGCCCTATCAAACTGGAGGTGATTACGTACAGCAATTGGCGTTGGCTGGAACGGATATGGTTCCGAATAACCCGGAGGCTGAGCAGGCCAATGTTGATTTCCGGGAAATTTTTGAACCCTATGACGGCTTTGAACGGTGGCTGGAATGTACCCGGCGTACGACACGATGTGCCAATGACGGACAATGTTTATTGGTGGAATATGGAGTTCAAGCGGAGGAGTCACCTCAACAACATTTATTCGGCCATGCATGCTATACCCATAGCCGTGCCATGTTATTTCTGGCGAGTGAGATCGCACAGGCATTCTATTCACAGAAGGATGGTTGAGTAAAAAAGATCATTTTGGTCGTAGAAGCCGTGGCCGCCTCTCATGGGATTTTTCTGTCGATGGGTTATGAGGCGTGTTGCCTCAGTTTTGCCTATTACGCTGGGCCGTTAGTCTCATTATCTTATAGATCCAAAGGCACATTGATTCTCTTTGAATCCCTGTGATATCAACACAGGGTTTGCCAAGGAGTCTTAAATATTCCCGGCTGACTTAATATAAAGTTTCCACAACCCTTATTTTTAGAGATATGGCCTTATGATTGTTGGCGTCCTGAAAGAAACGTATCCTGGTGAACACCGAGTTGCCCTAGTTCCAGCCGTGCTTCCCTCGCTGAAAAAAGGTGGAATGGATGTCATTGTGGAATCCAAGGCTGGTGAGCAAGCCGGTTACCCTGATTCCGCCTATATCGAAAAAGGGGGGACTATTGCCTCATCCCGGGCACAAGTCTTTGAAAAGGCTGATTGCATTGTCCAGGTGAGGTTGCTGGGGGCTAACCCTACCGAAGGCCAAGCCGACCTGGCAGGTTTTCGAAAAGGACAGATGCTGATTGGAATGGCCGAAGCCTTGACCGCCCCTCAATCGGTTCAAGACCTTGCTTCTCGTGAAGTCACGACCTTTGCTTTAGAGTTGATGCCTCGCATTACCCGTGCACAAAGCATGGACATCCTTTCCTCCATGGGGACAGTCGCCGGCTACAAAGCGGTCCTGATTGCCGCCAGTTCTCTGCCAAAAATGTTTCCAATGCTCATGACAGCGGCTGGAACGGTCACTCCTGCGAAGGCGTTAATCATTGGCGCTGGGGTTGCAGGATTGCAAGCCATTTCCGTGGCTAAGCGATTAGGGGCTGCAGTCGAGGCGTATGACATTCGTCCTGCTGTCAAGGAGCAGATTTTAAGTTTGGGCGCCAAGTTTGTTGAGCTGCCATTGGAAACAGGCGCGGCTGAGGATAAAGGGGGGTATGCCAAAGCCCAAGATGAAACCTTTTACAAAAAACAGCGAGAGTTATTGGGAAAAGTAATCGCCGGTAGTGATGTGGTGATTTCCACGGCGGCCGTGCCGGGGAAAAAAGCACCTATTCTTATTACGGCTGATATGGTTGGGGCCATGGCTCCAGGGTCAGTGATTGTAGATTTGGCTGCAGAGCGGGGCGGGAACTGCGAGCTGACGAAGCCTGGACATACAATTGTAGTGGATGGTGTGACTATTCATGGCCCTGAAAATTTGCCCTCAACCGTGCCGTTTCATGCCAGTCAAATGTATGCCAAAAATGTGGCGACCTTTCTCCTTCATTTGGTGAAAAAAGGGGAAATTCAACTTGATATGAACGACGAAATTACGAAAGAAACCATGATGACGCGAAATGGAGAAGTTGTTCAACCGCGCATTCGAGAAGTATTGGGGCTTCCTGCTCAATCGGCATAAGAACGAGGGATTTTATGGAAATGTTTCTCATGTCCTTTACGGTTTTTGTCCTCGCGATCTTCGTGGGCTTCGAGGTCATCACGAAGATACCGCCCACTCTTCATACTCCTTTGATGTCAGGCTCTAACGCCATATCAGGTATCACCCTAGTGGGGGCCATTGTTTCTACAGGAACGGAGCTGTGGGTTACCACCGTTCTGGGTTTTTTATCTGTGGTCTTGGCGACCATCAATGTGATTGGTGGGTTTATGGTGACGAACCGAATGTTGGCCATGTTTAAAAAGAAGACCTAAAACATATGTACGATTTTATTATAAATTTTTCTTACCTCGTCGCGTCCGTCCTGTTCATTTTTGGCCTGAAGGGGCTTACCCATCCTCGAACAGCAGTTCGCGGGAATCTCCTGGGTGCCTGTGGAATGCTGCTGGCCGTGGTGGTGACCCTTACTGATCAACACATTGTCAGTTATGAGTATATTATTTTGGGAATGGTAGTGGGTGGCGCTATAGGTGCGGTGTTGGCGATACGCATAGAAATGACTTCTATGCCGGAGATGGTTGCACTCTTGAATGGATTTGGTGGCGCTGCCTCAATCTTTGTGGCCGGGGCCGCGTTGATTGAAGGGTCTTCTTTAACTGATTCGCCCATTCTTCAATTGACGATTGCCACAGCTGCATCAGGTTTAATCGGGGCTGTAACGTTTTGGGGGAGTCTGGTCGCCTTTGGAAAGCTGAAGGGACTGATCTCTGAAAATGCGGTTTTGTTTTCCGGTCAACAAGTGATTAATTCAATTCTGGCCCTTTTGGTGCTTGGATTGAGTATTGGGGTGGTCTTAAATCCTGAAAGCTTCTCGCTATACTGGATGTTGGTCGGGGTGGCATCCGTATTGGGGATTCTGCTCGTGCTTCCTATTGGTGGTGCAGATATGCCTGTGGTAGTTGCGTTGTTAAATTCCTATTCTGGGTTAGCTGCCGCCGCAACAGGTTTTGTGCTTTCCAATAATGTCCTCATCATTACCGGTTCATTGGTTGGTGCCTCTGGGATCATCCTGACCCATATTATGTGTAAGGCCATGAACCGCTCGTTGACCAATGTCTTGTTTGGAGTAATGGGACCTTCGGGCGAGGGTGGCCAAACCGCAGATGAAGTGTATGGCGGAAAAGTTAAGTCGGCATCTCCTGAAGAAGTTGCTTTGTTATTTGATGCGGCGCGGCGAGTGGTGATTGTTCCAGGCTATGGAATGGCCGTCTCTCAAGCTCAGCATCCTGTCGCTAGTCTCGCTGCCCTTCTAGAAAGCCGAGGGACCACAGTAGAATACGGTATTCATCCTGTGGCAGGAAGAATGCCAGGACATATGAATGTTCTTATGGCTGAAGCCGATGTCCCCTATGAGGCATTGAAAGACATGGATGATATCAACCAAACCATGGACCAGGTTGATGTGGTCTTGGTAATTGGTGCCAACGATGTGGTGAACCCATTAGCCAGGACTGATCCAAGCAGTCCCATTGCGGGTATGCCTATCATTGATGTTGATAAGGCAAAAATCGTTGTGGTGATTAAGCGCAGCTTAAGCCCTGGGTTTGCTGGAATTCCCAACCCATTATTCGCCTTGGATAATTCCCTTATGTTATTTGGGGATGGCAAAAAGATGGTTTTGGATATGATTGCCGCATTAAAAGACTCGTAGTGCCGTCCTTTTGAAGTGCCCCAGATTTAAAATATATAGCATGTTGGTTTTAAAGGTAAATATATAAAACTGTGAGCTATTTCGTCTTGCATAGACTTCCAACTCGTGATAAAGTGCCAAGCTTGGAAGTATGGCGTTAAATTGTAAAATGTTGATTTAATCTTTAGTTTGAGGGAAACGTGGAAGTACGAGTTATCAATAACAACGTAGAAAAAGCACTGAAAGTCGCTAAGAAAAAGTTAGCAGCAGAGGGTTTATTTCGTGAATTGAAGCGGCGCAGATTTTATGAAAAGCCTAGCGTTAAGAAAAAAGGTAAAGAGCGTGAGGCAGCACGTCGGCGCCAAAAATGGCTCTCAAAAAATAGAATGTTTTAGGCTTTTCGTTACTGGGTTGCCTCGCTGATTTCAGTATTCTAGTTTTCCATCATTATTTCTTTCCAACTTAATCAACCGATAATATGAGGGAGGATGACATTCTTGTCTTCCTCCGCCTAGTCAAGAAGGCTATAAAGCCATTTCCTGCCCCTATACTTGGTCACCTTGCCGAACAAGGATGTGATCCTTTTAAAATCCTGATTGCCTGTGTTTTAAGCTTGCGAACTCGTGATCAAGCGACCGCTGAGGCTAGTCGGCGGTTGTTTGCTATTTCTTCTGACCCATATTCAATGTCAGAAATGCAGGTGAAGAAAATAGAGGAAACCATTTTTCCTGTAAGTTTTTTTCGCGTAAAAGCCAGGCAAATTAAGGCGTTAAGTCAAATGATTTGTAGGGATTTTCATGGGAAGGCTCCTGATACGATTGAAGCCCTGTTGTCATTGCCGGGGGTTGGACGTAAAACGGCCAATTTGGTGGTTACTTTGGCCTATGGAATGCCTGGGATATGCGTAGACACCCATGTCCATCGAATTTGCAATCGATGGGGTTATGTCGGCACCAAAACACCTGATGAAACAGAGCAATCGCTTCGCGTGAAACTTCCTCGAAGGTGTTGGATTTCTCTCAATGGGTTATTGGTGTCATTTGGTCAAAATATATGCACCCCAATCTCGCCGTGGTGCGGTACTTGTAGCTTAAGCCGTTATTGTCCAAAAATTGGCGTTTTATCAAGACGTTAAAAATTTGAAATATTACAAGTTGGCTTATTTTACTTTAAACTAAGTCCGTCGTGAAAGATTCCGCATTCATCTAATTGCTGTGCGGAAATGGCTCATGATGGAAGCGATGCAAGATAGGAGGCGTTGAATATTTAGAAATTTAACCAAAATAATAGGAGCGGATTCGTATTAGGAGCCCAATTGCCTACCCATTGCGATCTTTTGGATTATGGCTAGTAAGAATCGTTTAAAGTAAATTAATGTTACCGTTTAATGTAATGTTACCAATTGGTGCCTTTGTTGATGTAATGGAATGTTTTAAGCTTTATTTTATTATAATTTTCAAGTATTTACGATAATTACAATAGATGCTTTCAATAAGAGGTAATCATTGGCATGTAGATGATAATGTTACCATTTTGAATCTCTTTATTTTTTTAAAAGATTTTTTTTGTATTTTTTTTAAATTAAACAGATACTTATGAAATTTTCATAACGAATGGAAAAGGTTCAAATCTTGCTATTGTTGTCTTTGATGTATTTTAAACAAATAAAAATTAAAGTTAAGTGGTATTAATTGGCCAAAATTTTTATTCATGTAAAGGAGGTGGTAGGGAGTTTTTAGTTTAGATTTGTGAATTAAATCATGGACTTATTGTCCTGCACTCACTTAGGAGGTGTAAGCAATGTTTCTTTCTAGACGGCAATTCTTGAAAGTTTCTGCTGGAACAGTAGCTGCAGTCGCATTGGCCGATAAGGCTTTGGCCTTAACGGCGTTACAGCCCGTCATTGAAGTCGGGAATCCTCTCGGCGAAT
>CABVRQ010000074.1:0-1266 GCA_902500695.1 uncultured Nitrospira sp.
AAAGATCAGTTGTATACAATACGATAGAGAATCAAATTGATTTCACTAGAGATCTACCCCTTAACTGAAAAATCAGATTGTCAATTTTGAGACTGACGTCTAGGATGTTCAGGTCTCATCTGAAATGGGTGTCCTATCAAAAAATGCCAATAGCATGTTTCGGCGTTCGATGAAAGAGGGCGCACCCACGAACCATGGAATCGCCCTCGTCTCCACAGAGATGGCACCAAAATCAACCGTGCATTCCAAACCTGTTCAAGGTCTCCAAACCCTCAAATTGGCATCCAGTTCGAAGAATTTCTGATATTGGCCATACGGTTTGGATCGCTCGGGGAAATCCGGTTGAGTTGTCCCGAAGTGGAATTCCATTCGCTCCATGGAAGTATAAAACTCCATCTTTTGTCCTCGGATGAATGTCCTGCTTCGCAGGCCGTAGTCAACTTCTACAAAACACTTTCCTGCCAATCACCATATTGCCGTCCTTAATGTGATTAAAAAGGCTCCTTCTCATCAAAGCCAATGCTGTTTTCTTCTTGGATTCTTCAGTAAGTCAAAATTTTCAAACCTATCAAAAGGATCAGGAAAATTTTGTAGACGGTATGAATAAAAGCTTTTTATAAATACCCCCACCAAATGCGAGCCTTCTATTGTTTTTTTAATCCATTGTCTATCGATTGCCTTTAGATCAGAATTTATCCGATTCGTCAGGATTTCCCCTATTTCCTTTCATTTCACTTACTGTTTTACTGATGGCTATGGAAGCAAACTTTGATTTGGGCACCGCCGTCCTAGTCCGGTTCGATGTCTCCAATAGGACATGGCTTGCGAGTTCAAGCCGGTTCGGAGAGGAAATGCTGCGGTCGCCCAACACCAACCCGATATCTATGGGGAGATTTTGGATTGCGCGTATCATGAGGCTGCCCCTCTTGGCACCATTTCCTGATCGGCTATGGAATCATTTGCGAAAGCTGTCTGATGTCGCAGCAGACAAATGGCGAGAGCCGGATCATGGGATATGGGAAGTTCGCACGAGTGGGCGGCCATTTACCTATTCGGCCGCGCATTGTCATGTTGCTGTAGAACGCGCGGCTCGAACGGCCGAGCGGTTTCGACTGCCGGAACCTTATGAGCACTCGAAACGGAGGCCAGACGAGATCGGTCAGGCGATTCTGGAGGAGGCATGGGATCCACTATTGCAGTCTCTCACAGATCACCTCAAAGGCGGTGGGTTGGATGCCAGTCTCTTGGCCTTGCCGCCCCGTCGTG
>CABVRQ010000074.1:1366-10439 GCA_902500695.1 uncultured Nitrospira sp.
GGGAACGCCTGGTTTATTGCCGGAGAAAATCGATCCCTCCACAGGAGCATTTCTTGGTCATTATCCTCAGGCCTTCAGCCACATCGGAGTATTCTCCAGTGGTGTAAACCGTGCTCGAATCAAATCTCATGAATGAAATAGGTGTTGGACTTTGGAGGGATCGTTTTCCGTTGACAACTTTTGAGAGACACTCACAATTTTTAAATTACCCAATCTCTACTATTTGGGCCTAACCAGAGCTTGGGATCATAGATTTCGAGAGATGTAAATGGGAGGGGAGAAAGATCGGTGCTCAGAGTTGGCCAGCATTCTTTAAAATTTCTGTATCGGCACAAAAAGCCTTATGGCTGGTTTGCGCGGATAGTCGGAAAGGTCGAGAGGATGGTTAATTGCTTATTGACTTTGTGCTTATAGAAAGCCTGGAAAGGAGATAACCATGTTCGTTCATTTTTTGAGGTTGATGGTCCTGGCGGTTATTGTGATCGTAGCCGGATCTGGTGGGATTGGGGCCCAAGAGAAAGATCCGTTAATCCCGCGAGTCCCTGTAGATCAACGCGCGGAGATGAAAAAATTAATCTCCCCGCTTTCAGTGACAAAGGACATTATTGCTGAGGGTAAAATATTGTATGAGGGCCAAGGCACTTGTCTGAATTGTCATGGAAAAAGTGGAAAGGGAGATGGCCCCATTGGGGCAGTATTGAATCCGGGCCCCCGCAACCTGACAAATTGCGATTTTCAGAAGGAACGTTCAGATGGCGAACTTTTTTGGATCATCAAAAACGGCAGTCCGGGAACGGCGATGATCCCTCTGGTCCCGGGAGCGCTTAACGAAGAAGAAGCCTGGAAAGTAATTGCCTACGTACGAAGTTTTTGCCCCTAAAAATTTTGATCATGTGCTCTTGGACTGTAACACCTGAGTGGCGGCTAACTATGATGAAAAATCAAAAGAGGTATATTCCTGAAAAATACGATCATGGTCTGGGCTCCTCTGATGCAGTCCACGTGTTAGTCGATTCTAAGGTTTCGAATACGACCAAATTTCAAATTGGATCTTCTCCCTACCGAGTGGGTAGAAGGCAGTCCATAGCGAGCGAGAAGGGTAAGCAGGCCAAGGGGATCAGTTGTTTCAAGCAAGAGCCGTTTCTGTCATGATCGCCGGATGTCAAAGGGAAGAAATCTGCTGGACGCTTTCCGATTCCCCGGGTTTCGTCCAAGGGCCACGATCAAGGGGATATGCGGAGATCCGAAGGCCAGGGTTATCCAGCTTCTGCGGCGTCAAAAAAACCGGCGTGTGGTTGGGGTGGAGCCATGTACAGGAGTTTTTACAATCGGAAGCTCCGACGTATTGGAGGCAAGGCACTCGATACGGTGCGTAAACAGGAATACCGGCGGCTGGCCGATCCGGACCGTTCGTTGATCAAGCGGCAGAAGTTTACCTTGCTGTCAAGAAAGAAGAAATTGACGTTTAAGGACCGAAGGTGGCTCAAAAAACTCTTTAGCGCCAACAAGCGACTTAACACGACCGATCTGCTGAAGGAATCCTTCGACCAGTTATGGGAGTATCAGATCGAAGGGTGGGCCAAGCGGTTTTTCGAGAACTCGAAGGCCTCGTTGAAGTGGCAGTGACTTAAGCCCTACGAGGAATTATCGGGGATGAACAAGTGGCACTGGGGCGGGATTGCTGCATATGCCAAGCCCGAGAACAAAGTCTCGCGGGGTTTCGTGGCGGAGGTGAACAAGGAGATACGGGTGATCCAACGAAGGGCGTATGGATTCCGTGATGAGAAGTATCTCCCCCTGAAAGTCTTGACCTTTATGCTCAAACCCATATGAAATACACTCCAGAATCACCCACTCACTTTGGAGATGAGCTAAGAGATTCTTTCAAGAAAATTTCCTAAAAAAATAAAAAATCTTATTCTACGTGTGAAGTTTTCGCAATAAACGCTTGCTCCAAAGATATCCAAGACCGGCAGTGCCTGGCCGGATAGGAGGAGAAGGGAGGTTCGTAATGGGAGACCATGAGTTGGTCAACCGGCCGTTGGTAAAGGCCTGGGTCTGGTGGGCGCTTATCTGGTTGACGGTTTTTCCAATCGTTGGGGTGTTGGTTTCGATCAAGTTTCATCATCCTGGATTCTTGGATGGAATTTCCTGGCTGACGTTCGGCCGACTGCGTCCCGTTCACGTGAACGGCGTCATTTTCGGGTCGTTCTCTACGGTCTTCCTGGGCATGCTTTATTACATGGTGCCCCGTCTATGCGGAACCCGGATGTATCAGGAACAATGGGGTTGGTGGTTATTGTGGCTCTGGAATGCGCTGTTGGTCCTTTCAGCCCTATCCCTGCTGATGGGGTATAACCTGGGGCTTGAGGCGGCGGAATTCCAATGGCCTCTGAATATCCTGCGTTTCGTGGTCCTGGGACTTTTCACGGTTCAGGTGTTGGGTACCGTATTTCGAAGACAGGAGCAACGCTTCTATGTGTCGATGTGGTACATCACAGCGGCCCTTATCTGGACGATCATGAACTTGATCCTTGGAAATGTACTCCTGCCCTATGCAGAGGACATCGCGGGAGTCAATAGTGCCGCGATGCACGGTTTGTACATTCATTATATTGTCGGCCTCTGGATCACTCCGGCCGGCCTGGCTTTGATTTATTATTTTCTGCCATTAAGCGCCCAAAATGCTCTCTTCAGCCATAAGCTTTCCCTGTTAGGATTCTGGGGGCTGGCCTTCTTTTATCCGTTCGTCGGCACACATCACTATCTCTACAGTCCGATTCCGCACTGGACCCAGACGATTTCAATCGTGACAAGCATGTTGCTGATCATTCCAGTCTGGACAGTAGTTGTGAATTTTTTTGGCACCATGATGGGACGCTGGGGTGCCGTGACCGGAGGGGGTGGGGCTGACAATTATGCCGCAAAGTTTCTCATGCTTGGCGCGGTCTACTATCTCCTGGGCTGCTTCCAGGGATCGATTGAGGCGCTTCGCCGGATACAGGAATTGACCCACTTCAATGACTTCGTCATTGCCCATTCCCATCTCACGATATTCGGGACCTTCATCGTGTGGGCCGTCGGCTCTTCCTATTATGTGTGGCCCAGGGTGACCGGCCGGAAACTATGGAGCGACAAGCTAGCGAGCTGGCATTTCTGGTTGACTGTCGGCGGTTTCACGATCATGGCTGTTGGGCTGACTGCTGCAGGAGTGGTTCAGGGCTCCATGCTGGAATACGGGGCCAACTTTGTGGACACCGTCAAGGAGATGAAGCCTTGGTGGGTGGTCCGGACGCTGAGTGGCGCTGTCATGGATATCGCATTGTTGCTCATGCTCTTCAATTTTTATAAAACTGCAAGGGAGGGAGAGCCGTTGGAGGAGGATGTCTTCGAGCCCCCTCAACAGGCGGATACCCCGATCCAGGTCGTCGCCAAAGGGAATTGGATTGAGAGTCCATCAACCGTGTTCTTGGTCGCTGGGTTCGGGTTTTTCTTAATAGCCGTCGGTGTCCAGGGGGTGACACCTTGGCTTATGGCCGAGACACGGACGAATCTGGTGGATGATGTGGTGACTGGAAAGAAAATCCAAGTTGCGGATTATACTCCACAGGAACTCCATGGGCGTCAGGTCTATATCCGGGAGGGGTGCTGGTATTGTCATTCGCAGTATGTGCGGCCGGTCACGGGGGAATCGTTTCGTTGGGGGCCGGTGTCCCAGGCGGGAGAGTATGCCCACGATCGTCCCCATCTATTCAGTACGAGACGAATCGGTCCGGATCTCACCCGTGTAGGGCGTAAGTATGGCGATGACTGGCATGCTGCTCATTATTGGTCGCCCCAGGATGTGGTGCCTGATTCCATCATGCCTACCTTTCCGTGGCTTTTCGAAGACCAGAAAGATGGTCAGGCGCCTGAACTCAATGAAGACGGCAAGGCGCTGGTGTCGTACGTTCAAAAGTTGGGAACAGGGATCGGTGATTGGAGAGAAGGATTCGTGTCCACTCAAATCGCGGCAGGACAGGTTCTCAACGTCAGTCCCCAAGCTCAGGAAGATCTTCTCACTCTCGGAAAGACCGTTTATGAACGGCGTTGCATAGGCTGCCATGGTGAACAGGGAGATGGTAGGGGGCCTGCCGCGCGATTCCTGACTCCTGCTCCACGGGACTTTACCAAAGGAGTATTCAAGTTCCGATCGACTCCGGGTAAGGATTCGTTGCCCACCGATGTGGATTTATACAGCACGATTACACACGGGCTCTGGGGGACTGCGATGCCATCCTGGCAGGAGATTTCTGCCAACGAACGGTTGGCTGTAATCCAATATATCAAGACCTTTTCGGATCGCTGGGAAAAGGAAGCTGTTGGACGGACCATTGCCATGCCGCCTGAACCGCCGATCACCGTAGCTTCCTTGAAAAATGGTCAGAAGCTCTTCACCGGCAACTGTATGATTTGTCACGGTCAAAGAGGGGAGGGTGACGGTCCGATGGTCCCCGTCCTTAAAGATACCTGGGATGCGCCTGTGGTTCCGGCTAATTTCACGCTTCCGGCCGGAATGCCTGGTGGAGTCAAGCTTGGGCACAATAGTGAGCACATTTTTAAATCCGTCATGACCGGTATAGGGGGAACTCCCATGCCTGTATTTGAAGAACATCTCAAGCCAGAGGAAGTCTGGGATATTGTTCACTATGTTCAGTCGTTACGGGTGGAGGCTCACCAAGCCGAACTGGTCGAAGCCGGGCTTAAAGAGTCCGATATGGAGGAAGCACGAAGAGACATCTGGGCTGTGCTATCACCCGGTGCCCGTCGAGGAAATCTTGATGAAGATACCCGATGAGCGCGGGTAGGTCTTTTCAAAATGTGTAAACCGAACCAAACCCGTAATTTTTCCCAAAAGGAAGTTCTATGAATGAACCAAAGAATCCCACAAAGACAGAGTTGGAGAAAGAAAACACCTATGTGTACCGGCATGCGGGAATAAAAGAACGAGCTGGAAGAATCCCCTTCTGGCTCTTACTTGTGGCTGTCGGCCTGATTGTTTGGAGTGTGTATTACACGATTAAATACTGGAGTGAAAGCTAAGGCAGGTTTGTCTGTGTGGAACCTCATAGGCAGGAGTTCGACGGCCAGACGATACTTCATAGGGAGGTGCAGATGCTCATCTTGACTTGCATGGGATGCGAGAGAGAATTCACATGCTCGATAGGTCGATTTCAAATGAATCGTCCTCTGGAGCCGATTCCACACACTATGTCGATATTCCATTGAAAAAAGGAGTGGAATGAAAACCAGAATTCTTATTGTGGATGATCATGCAGTCCTCCGATCTGGATTGCGGCTCCTGATCAATGGCCAACCGGACATGGAAGTCATCGCTGAAGCCGGAGACGCGGCTTCGGCCCTTAAGGCCGGGGTGGATCACCAACCGGATATTGTATTAATGGATCTGGCTATGAACGGTCACATGCATATTGACACAATCGGCGAATTCCGAAAATGTTGTCCGTTAGGACGCGTCCTCGTTTTAACCATGCACACGGAGAGTGGATACGTCCAAGGGGCAATGGCAGCTGGTGCATTCGGATATGTTGTGAAAAATTCTGCAGACACGGAATTATTGACGGCGATCCGTACCGTTGCCCAAGGAAAAACCTTTGTTGACTGGACTGTGGGGAAAGGGGTGGGGCAGGATCTCCCCGGTGTCTCGAAAAAAAGGCTGGCCGACAAGGCCCCTGGAATGTTGGGTCAACTCAGTCCGAGGGAGCGTGAGATTTTCAGTTTAGTCGCCCAAGGCTTTACCAATCAGGAAATTGCCGATCAATTGGGAATCAGTATCAAGTCTGTGGAAACGTACCGTGCAAGGGTTATGGATAAACTCGGTCTTCGTAGTCGTGCCGATCTCGTTCAGTTTGCTCTGACTTGTAATGTCCTTCAAGGGGGCAAGTCTAATCTTTAAACTCCATCCATTCCTTACCATTAAAATTCTCATACAATTCTTGTTCTTTGCCGCTTGTCAGGTTTTCCCCTCTGCCATTCCATCCTGATTCCCGTTATTTTATCCAACAAGGGACTCGAAACTAAATGTGGGCACCCTTGGCGTTCTTCGGCTATTGGGAATTCAGTTGATGAAAGGCGAAGCATGAAAGCCTCCTATTCGCAGGTCCATACTTTTTCATTTCCCATAATGCTCGCTGAATTATGAACTTTAAAGAACAACTACCGTTTTAATAACCATCTTTTCCCTCTCAAATCCCTCAATTGCCGAAACGCCTCAACACGCTAGTTCGCTCAGTTGCGGTAGTAATGTTTCCGAGAAACTTCATTTATTAAGGAGTAAGAGAGACGATGGCCATGATTCATGGACTGCATTTCAATAACATTCGAGGAGATATATACGGGGGTGTGGTAGCGGCAGTCGTCGCCCTTCCCTTGGCACTGGCTTTTGGTGTGGCCTCCGGCGCCGGAGCGATTGCCGGACTGTATGGCGCAATCTTTGTCGGCCTGTTCGCTACCTTGTTCGGTGGAACACCTGCGCAATGCTCCGGCCCTACCGGCCCTATGACCGTCGTCATGGCGGGTATACTGGTTCAGTTTTCTGACAATCCCGCCCTCGCGTTTACTGTGGTGATTATGGGTGGTGGGTTGCAAATTATTTTTGGCCTGCTCGGATTTGGTCATTATATTGCTCTTGTTCCCTATCCGGTTATTTCCGGATTCATGAGTGGAATTGGATGCATTATTCTTATTTTGCAGGTGGGACCACTTGTCGGATTAGAAGCCAAATCTGAGGGAATCGTCGCAAACCTGCTGGCCATTCCTGAGTTTTTGGCCAATCCTCTTCCTCAGGCGGCGATTCTGGGTATCGTGACCCTCGCCATTATGTATTTGACACCGGTACGAATCAGTCAATTCATTCCTCCTCAACTCCTCGCATTATGCCTGGGGACCTTTGCTGCCTATATGTTTTTCCCCCAGGTGCCGTTGATTGGGCATGTTCCAGAGGGGTTCCCCTCCCTAATATTTCCTGATATTGAGCCTCATGCCTTTGTCATCATGGCTGAAGGAGCGGTCGTGCTGGCTCTCCTGGGTAGCATCGACAGCCTCCTGACCTCGCTGGTGTGTGACAATATGACCCGGACCCAACATGATTCCAATCGTGAATTGATTGGTCAGGGAGTTGGTAATATGGTGGCAGGCGTGTTTGGTGGCCTTCCCGGAGCAGGCGCGACGATGCGGTCCGTGGCTAATATTCGGAGCGGCGGCCGTACCCCTCTTTCAGGGATGCTGATGGCGTTGGTGTTATTAGCCACGTTACTGGGATTGGGGCCCCTTGCGGAAAAGATACCCCTGGCCGTGTTAGCCGGAATTTTGTTTAAAGTGGGCTTGGACATTATTGATTGGAGATTCCTCCGACACTTGGTCAAGGCCCCACGAACAGATGTGATCATCATGGGAGTTGTGCTGATCATTACGGTTCTGGTGAATTTGATCACCGCTGTTGGCGTGGGAATCGTACTGGCGAGTCTGTTGTTTGTGAAGCGGATGGCCGACCTTGAATTAGCCAATTTGCGGATCATTAGTGCGCCGACAACCGAGATTCCTTTTGGGCCTGAAGAAAAGGCCATTCTCGAACGTAATAACGGTCGAATCGTCTTAATCCACGTGGATGGACCGATGAGTTTCGGATCCGCTAAAAATATGGTAAGACGGCTGGAATCGATCAAGGGATTCAATACCTTTACTCATGTGCTTCTTGACTTGACTGATGTCTCGGCCATTGACGGAACAGCCGCTCTTGCTATCGAAGATATGCTTCGTATGGTTCAGGCACATCGCCAGAATCTTTACTTTGTTGGAATTAATGCGGGAGTGCTCAAAGTCCTGGAAGGATTGGGGGTCTTGGCCCACATTGGCCCTGAACAGCGGTACGACCTCCGATTGGATGCCTTGCGTCATGCCGACCAGGAGCCCACCTCTTCTGCAGGTGCCTATAATTCCGGAAGTCTCTTCCAATCGGTTGAGCAGTGACATGTGTAAATTTCACCAAAGAAAATTATTCTCTGATTTGTCTCTTTAAGGGGAAAGGTATGATTAAAGAGAGGCATGAAGAGCGTTTGGAAAAGACTTAGGATAATCCTGATCTGTATAGAGTGCCTAATGGAATGGGATGGAGGATGGCTGCCAAAGGTTCATGCAGATGCTGCTCATTTCGGATCGGAATCAGCTGCTTCGGCGATTCACCGTTTTCGCCAGCCGCAGCTTCCCTTCGGAGGAGAAGAACAGGAGATCGAAAGCCCAACCATTGATCGAGTATCCGGTGAAGAGAGCGGTCCTCGCATTCCAGAGCCCATGGTTTTCGATCTTGTCCGACCTTTGGGGGCAAAAATGGGGGAATGGGAGGTGAATACCCTTGCGTTATTCCCGCTGAATGGACAATCAGAAACTACCGATGATGCGCAAGATCCTTTAGGGTTGGTGCGCAGAAGCTCTGATAAGCAGGGAATTGAATGGGCTCCGGAAATTGAGTGGGTCCTTGCAGACGGTATTGCTATCGAATTTGAATTTCCGATGGAAAATTCAACACTCGAAGCGTATAAGGTGGCAGGCCAATGGACATTTGGTACTGCTTTCAATAATCGATTTATCCATGGTGCGCAGACGATTGTGCAATACAATATTGATCCGAGGGGATGGACGACGACTCTTTTGTATGTAGGCGGGGGGCGGCTGGATTCGACATGGAGCATTCTTGGAATGATCGGGGGTCGGGGTATTACGAATGGAGGTTCCGGAGACTCAAACGTGGAAGTGTTGACCAATGTTACTCTCTTTGCAGATCTCTCCGAACGACTGGTAGGAGGCCTTGAAACGAATTTCAATCAAGTGGTCGGAGGAGACCTCTCAGTGCTGCTTATGCCACAGTTACATTACGAAGTCAGCAAAAACTGGATGGTCCAAGCCGGTGGCGGTGCGCAATTCACCAGTGAATTTATCTTGCCCCAAATAGGATTTCGCTTAATACGCGAATTTTAAAAAATGTGAGCAGGGAAATTTCCTTTTTTCAATGGCTTCC
>CABVRQ010000074.1:10539-19805 GCA_902500695.1 uncultured Nitrospira sp.
ATACGCGAATTTTAAAAAATGTGAGCAGGGAAATTTCCTTTTTTCAATGGCTTCCATTTGTGATGCAAATAATGGCTTCCTGTGCCCGTAGGCTTCAGAAAAAGTAGATAACAGTCCTCAACTCCTTGCCTTTGCTAAACAGCACTGAGTGCCTTCCAAACGATACTTAGAAGAGCTTCAAATTAAAGGGTGTTCTCCTCCAAGATGATGAAATCTTTTGATAGCCTAGACCGATCACCTCACGTTTTGATCTGAATGGAGGAGGGGTTCGCTTCCGGAGTGACCTGAAAACCTCGCGACGAATTCAATGCTAGCAAATAGAAATTTTTGATTCGGGGAGCCGGTACAATTTTTTTCCTTTTTCCTGGAATGATCCGAGTCCAACAAGCAAGGGACCAAAACGTCCGATGAACATGCAGACAACAATGACGAGTTTGCCAAAAGGCGTCAGATTTGCGGAGAGGCTTAACACATCTCCATTGCCCACCGAGTAGCCGGTTGTTCCCAAGGCGGACGCGACTTCAAACATCAGTGCTAGAAAAGGCTGGGATTCAAGCACAGATAACACGAGGGTCAACACCGTTAAGACAAACATGGAGAGAATGGCTAAGGCCAGAGCCCGGTGAACCACCGTAATGGGCACCCGGCGCCAAAAAAATTCGACGTCTCCAGGCTGACGTAAGGTGGTCCATACAAACATCCCGATAATCCCGAACGTGGTTGTCTTGATTCCACCGGCCGTCCCCCCCGGTGAGCCACCGATGAACATGAGAATGATAATGAGGTAGAGGGAAGCATTACCCAATTGACTTAAGTCAATTGTATTGAATCCTGCCGTCCTGGCGGAAACCGCGTGAAAGGCTCCCACCAGGATTTTATCGAACACGGGTAAATCTCCCAGGGTTTTTGGATTAGTCCATTCAAGAAACAGAAGGCCGATGGTTCCCCCGACAAGGAGGAGGCCGGTGACGACCAGCACAAGTTTTGTGTGAGTCTGAAGGCGATACCGTTCCCCCCGAAAAAATTGTGACACATCAATCAATACAAAAAAACCCAATCCTCCCAAAATAATTAAAATTGCCACGATGACATTCACTATGAGATCGGTTCGATATTCGATTAAATTTGTAGAAAATGAAGAGAATCCGGCATTATTAAAGGCGGAAATCGCTTGAAAAATTCCATGATAGATGGCCTGGTCAAGGGTGTAATCCTGGAAAAAACGAACACTTAACAGCAGGGCACCGACTAGTTCGAGAAATACGGTCCACATCACTATGGCCTTCACAAAAGGAATCAATCCTTGCAAGTTGAGAGTGCTTAAGGCTTCCGCCATCATCATCCGGTTCCTCAATCCTATTTGACGCCTCATCGTCAGAAGCAGCAGCGTGACAAGCGTCGCGTAACCAAGCCCGCCGATCTGTATAAGCATGAGGACAACCGTCTGACCAAACGCAGTCAAGTCCGTGGCGGTATCGGCCACGATGAGGCCTGTGACGCAAACGGCCGACGTTGCGGTAAACAGGGCATCAATAATCGACAAAGGTTTGGAAGGAATCGTTGCCCAGGGAAGCAGTAAAAAAATGGTGCCCAGGACAATAGCGGACGCTCCCCCCAATACCACGATCTTTCCGGGAGTGATGCGCTGGAATTGGAGAAACCATGGGGGAGAATATCGAGTCACAGGGGCTCGCAGAGACGAACGAAAGCGGACGGAGGCAGTCTTCACGTGATAAGGAATGCGTTAATAAATCCGAGCCAATCGTTTTGACGGAGAAAAGGACGAGACCGCGATGGGTTTGGAGTATTATACGCCAAATTGAAAACGAAAGAAATCGGATGAAGAGGGAAAAATTCTGCCAGTAGCTGAGGATTCCCCTTCGCAGATGCAATGCTTGGTCAGCCGTGAAATCGAATGAAATCGATACAGAATACTTCGGACCAAAAATTGAATGACAAATTCTTAAAAGTTCTGTCCCCTGTTTCCCCTGTACATTTCCTCAGTTGTTGGCTACCATTTCTACTTGAATGTTTCAATTCCTACCCTCCTGATCACTCCTGCGGGATTTCTTTTGCTTTCTGTTAACCCAAGTCGTTGGTGCCTTGAGATAAAACCTATTCAGGCCAAACCCAGGGTTAAGGTCTTGTTCAAAAGATGAAGAACTTTTCTATCGAAAAACTCATTCAGATCGGGTATCGCTTTGTCACGAAATCCCAAGGTCATTTTTATCTTTATCTGGCGATTTTTTGTAGCGTTCTCGTGGTACTGGATGCCGGGTCCTTTGAACTGATTCGGGGAATGAAGCTGAAAACCTTTGATGCGATCATGAAGAATCGGGTGCTGTTTCACAAGGCCGATCCCGACATTGTGATTGTCGATATTGATGAAGCCAGTTTGGAGGCCATGTCTCAAGAATATGGCCGGTGGCCGTGGCCCCGTCAGGTCTTTGCCGAATTTCTGGAAACACTACAGGAGCAACAACCCTCAGCCGTGGTGTTTGATATTTTATTTAGTGATCCGGATGTGTTCAATAAAGAATCCGACTCGTATTTCAATGACGTCGTCAGTGATACGGAAAATACATTTTTCCCCATGATGCGTTTATCGTCAACGAACGATGAGCTGAGCAAGGTGACCCCTTCCATGATTCCCGGCATAGAACCCGTTCACGGGGAACCTCAAGACGAGAAAGGGATTGCCCTGGTTCTGCCCGCCTTCACAGGCATTCTTGAGAGTGGAAGAATGGGCACCAACAATGTCTATCCTGATCGGGATGGCATTGTTCGACAGTACCCTATCTATCGGGATCACTATGGATGGCGTGTGCCCTCCCTTCCCGCAAAGCTGGGGGAAGCCCTGGGATGGAAACTACCGGATGATTCAGATGTGTATTTGAACTGGCGTGGGAAATTTGGGGCCTTCCGGTCTGTCCGCTTTAGTGAAGTGTTTGAAGATTTCTTGCGGAGAGACGAGCAACGGGCTCCGGATGAATTCAAGGACAAGATTGTAATCATCGGATCCACCGCATCTGCCCTGTTCGATACTAAGCCCACTCCTATGGAGAAGATTCATCCCGGCGTGGAAATTCTGGCCACCGCGATCGGGAATATCAAGAATGGAGATTGGATCACCCAACCGAAAAATCCCTGGCTCTTTACCGCTTTGGCGCTTGGGCTCATTTGGGTCACCGCGTTGGCGTTTTTAACCGGGGTAAAACGTAAAGCCATTGATATGGTGTTTGCGGGTTCGCAAGTGGGTTTGATGGCCTTTACCTTCGCGAGCTTGAATCTTACCACCTATTATCTTGATTTAACCGCACCCATCACGGCAGGGTTGATCTATTTTTCTCTCGCGCGGGTGTATGCCTATGCCGAAGCCACCATCATGGAGAAATATGTCTGGATCAATGTGGAAGAGGGGGTGGATGGTTGGCAATATACCGTGGTGGTGGTGGTCCAACCGGAGAGCTTGGAGGAAATCTCGGAAGCAAGATTCCTGACCCTGCTGAAACGCGGTCTCTATGGCAAAAAAATCGGGTTTACGATAGAAGCCTTTTCACGAAAACCTGCCGGAATTGAAAAAGCTTTTCAGAATATGTTTCTTATTTATTGGGTGGAAAATCATGTGGAAACGAAGCCATGGGAGGTGGAAAAATCCGGCGAACAGACGGTATCTCTGGTTCGAGAAGTTGCTCGTAGCATCTGTGAAACCGATAGAATAGGATGTAAGCTCGGATGGTGCCAAGGACCTCTCACCTATGGAGATGAGAAATCTAGACTGGAGGCTTGGCAACAATTAGTGGTGAAGGCCATGGTGAATCTCAAAGGCCAGCCGCTTGTGATTAGATCATGATCCTTTATCCTGAAGCCTACGCCTCGGGCAGTGGTGCACCGGGAACCGCCTTGCCGATTCAACGCAAAAAGGAGGACGTTGATGAAAAATTGCTTAGCTTTTCTGGCAATAACCCTTATTTGGGTCTTTCCCGCAGAGGGAACCGCTTCGGATCCCGGGGTAGCCGTTCGGTCGTGCCAAGTCATGAGCGAACCCTTTAAAGATGCTCGCGAAGTAACATCATTAAAGGAAGGCGACACCATAGAGATTCTAAAAAGGAAGGGTGGATGGTTACAGGTATCCCGGAACGGTCATACCGGTTGGGTGAGGATGTTATATATTCGTCGGGGGGCCTCTGGTGAAAATGTTTCGGCAGCGACGGAAGCTTCAGGACTTCTGGGTCTGGCCACCGGGAGAGCCGGCAGTGGAAATGTTGTGGCGGCTACCGGAGTTCGTGGATTAAATGAAGAGGAATTAAAAGAGGCCAAGTTTAATGAAGATGAACTGCAGAGATTGAAAACCTATCGAACTTCAAAGAAACAGGCGCAAGAATTTGCTAATCAGGCAGGGTTAACAGTACAAAAAATTCCGTTCATTCAGCCGACAGACGGGAATTAAAAAATGACCAACCAGTATACTATTAAGAACAGTCTACTCTCTGAATCCTTACGGCCTGTTCCGCCCAGGTTTCACAATCAACAGGCAATTCCGGGCTTGAAAGAATTCTTTCGGCGTGCATTCATTCTGACATTTCTGTTCTCCGGGGTGGCAACCATGACTTATGCTTTTGATCTGGGTGATGCCCTCAAACAATTGGGGCAGTCAGAAGGTACCACCACTGGAAAAACAAAAGAAGGCACTCCGGAGAAGAAGACCGGCAAGAAGACTCCTTCGCTGACAGACCTGACCGACCTGGTCAAAGGGACTTCCACTGAAGAGGAAATTGCCATAGGGCAAGAAATTGCCGGACGATTACTTGGAGCTGCCCCCCTGGTCAAGGATGAACGCCTGCAACGGTATGTCAATCAAGTTGGGAAATGGCTCAGTCTTCAGAGTGGAAGAACGGACCTGGATTGGTATTTTGGCGTGATTGATTCCCAAGACATCAACGCCTTTGCTGCGCCGGGTGGATTTATTTTTCTGACGAGGGGTTTGTATACACAACTTCATTCTGAAGCGGAATTGGCTGGAGTCCTGGGACATGAGATTGGCCATGTTGTCAAACAACATCATCTGACCATTATTAAACAAAGCCAGGCGATCGATATGGGAAGCAGCTTCTTTTCCCAAAAACTCGGCAAAATGAAAAATGAACAAGCCAAGCAGGCTGTGAATAATGTGATCGGGAGTGGAGCGGAGATAATGGCTCGTGGGTTGGATAAAGATGCCGAATATCAGGCCGACAGGATTGGGGTCGTATTGGCGACCAGGGCGGGCTATGACTCCTATGGCCTGCCCATGGTGTTACAGGAAATTGGTCATGCGGGCCTTAATGACAGCAGCGTCGCCCTATTGTTTAAGACTCATCCCCATCCCGACACGCGATTGGCGGAACTAGGTAATGCTATGGGAGAGACATTTGATAAATTTTCTGAAGGAAAAATCGTGAAGGAACGGTTTTATACATTAGGAAAATAGTAAAATTAAAAGGAGTCAGTTTTTCAGGTACGCATCGGATTCCATCATTCATTTGAATTGGCGAGGTCTAACGTTTTGTACACGATTCGACGTAAACTCGTTTGGTGAACGGAAACGTAAACAGGTGGGATGCTAAATTCTGTCGTTGCTTCGGTTTTGATTATGGGGGAGGGAGCTTTCTCAATCGTTAGAGAGGGCGTTGAGGATTGGCCACTGTTCTAGGCGAAATGCAGAATTGACAGCCAGGACTTACGATCAGGCTTTTTCGGCTTGTTGGACGGAGTTGGCGATAGCCTGGCTGGCGCGAGCGCTGAGAGATCGCTGCTGATCATAGCCCATCACCATTTCCCACCCGATATCCGGATAGCGAGTGATCAGGGGAAGGGCGACTTCATTCAACATCCATTGACCGTGCCGAAGGTCCTCCTTGATGTGGATATCCCAGTAGCCGATCGCATTTTCGCTGAGGCCAAGCCGTTCTCCGGCGATTTTATAATGTTGGAATGCTGCAGGAACGGAGATTTCAAAGTAGAGAAGGCTGCCAATATACCGTAAGAAATATCTCTTGCGTTCAGAAACGGAAAAGCTGTGATTGATGTTGGCCAGGACTTCCCATGGCACGATGTCAAAGTAGGCTTCCGGCGTGGGGTCCATACCCAGTTCGACCAGCATCGCCGAAAAAAACGACGTATGTTTTCTCTCTAATTTTGCTCCTCCATACTCCTCAAAAAGAATCTTCGTGAGCATGGTTTGAACTTCGTTTCCAACGCCGCCAATCACCCGTGATAATTGACTCGCTTCCACCAAGCCATCTAAAGAGGCGATGGCCAACAATTGACGGTATCCTACCTGTGACATGTCGTTGCGATAGAAGATCCCGGCCTGGGAGAGTTCAGGGTTAAGATCTTCTCCGGCGCGTTCTCGAAGTGTGGCCTCAATGTCCATTCCCTTTAAGAGAGGGATATCGATGTTCTGGGCTTCCCAGTCCTGCCAGGCGTTTTCAATCCTTTTCCGTATGGAGAGGAGAAATATGGAATCTTCATTCGTATAATTCTCCAGGTCGTCATACCAGAACAGTTTTAAACGGTTGATTCGGTAGAGAATCTGTTGTAGGAACAGATGTGCCGTTGAAGATGGAGTCTGGTCCTCATAGGCCTCTACCAAGGCCAGATTCAACACATCCTCGAAAGGCTTCAGGCACTTGGGTGTGAGAGAGACATACTGGTCGAGATCCTCCTGCTGAAGGAGATGCGTAAGCGCCCCTTGGGCCTGGCAGTATTCGAGGTCAGAAATGTTGCGAACGAAAGAAACGCTCATCAGGGAAGATAAAAAAATAAAAAGAATGTATAAAGGGGGGCGAACTCATACTAGCAAGCTTGAGCAGACGGAGCAAACTCTAAACATCCTCAACATGGAAGAGAGAGGCCAATGTCATTTCAATTTCACAATTTGCGATCTGGAGCTGCCACGTCGTCGTCTGATGACCAGTTCGCTCAAACGGTGCTGAGAGGACTTTCGGGAAAACCGAAATGTCTGCCTTCATGGCTGATCTTCGATGATCGGGGCAGCGAAATCTTTACCGAGATCACCCACCTTGAGGGCTATCATCCTGCTCAATGTGAATATGAAATTTTCAACAAGCAGAAACAGGCGATTACCGATATCCTTGGGAACCAGACCTTTCGGATGATTGAACTGGGTGCCGGAGATGGGGGGAAAACTCAAATTCTTCTTCAATACTTCATTCAGAACGGACTGACGTTCGAATATGTGCCCATTGATATCTCCGAAGGCGCCATCAAGACACTGGTATCCTCTCTCGAATCCCGATTTGGAGAAGGGTCTATGTCGGTCACAGGACTGGCTGCGGATTATTTTGATGGACTCCGCGCAATTGGAGAACAATCCCGCGTGCGGAAATTTGTGCTTTTTCTAGGTTCAACGATTGGAAATTTCGAGTTGCCTTCGGCCGGGAATTTTGTGGGGAATTTGTCGGAATGCTTGAATGAAGGGGACTACATCATGATCGGGTTCGATCTCATGAAGCATCCGAAGACCTTATATGCCGCATACAACGATTCAACAGGAGTCTTCGAAAGATTCAACCTGCATCTCCTTGATGTCATCAATCAAAAACTAGGGGCAAATTTTGTGAAAGAACGGTATGTCCAGCAGGGACAATATAATCCACAGTCCCATGCGGTCGAAAGCTTTGTTTACAGTACCTGTGAGCAGGTGGTATTCATTGAGGCTCTGGCTAAGGAGTTTCACTTTACTGCATGGGAACCGATGCAAACCGAACACTCTTATAAATACACGCAATTAGAAATTGAAATGTTAGCTGAAAAGAATGGGTGCCGGATCGTGACGCACCTCTTTGATGCCAACAAACATTTTGTGAATTCAATCTGGGAAGTGAAAAAATAGTTCGGATTTGTTTGCTCTCGCCGGAGAGAGAGTTTTCCTGTGATTTCGTTGGGGTAGCTTATACCGGGGAGAAAATTTTCATTTCGTCCAGGGGAAGAAGGCGATAGCCGTTCAACTCGATGGCGGCCGCAAATGTTTATAATGGGCCCTCTCCATTCCTCGATCCCTCGTCAATGAACCGCTTAGAGGGGATGATAGCCCGTGTAGCTTTCCGGATTAGGGATGATTGGTCTTCCGAGGTCTACTGAGTGATCCGGTGAAATGGGTTTTTCACCGTTTTCGGCTTTCAATATCGGGGGCAAATGGTGGGATGGACTAAAGATTGGCCTTTTCGTTTCCTGAAATGAGAAACAGCATAGGAGATTGTGTCATAAAGAGTTGTTATCTTTTCGTTGAAGTCGCTCATGAATGACACCTGCCCAAGCTGGGAGGCAAAAACGAAATCCCCGCTAGCGGAGAGTACGGATCAGGCGCTGGGTATCAAATCCCAGGCGTTGACTAAAGCTGACCGCATCCTGATAGGTAGCCTCCTCAATCGTCGGGGTCCGTGCCAGTATCCACAGGTAATCACGATCCGGGGTACCGACGATCGCAAGTCGGTAGTCGGGGTCGACTCGAAGAATCCAATAATTTCCTCGCTCCGATGAGGTAAGCAACGCCACAAGCTTGGCAGCCCACTGGTCGAAGACCACATTCAGCTTTGCCTGATGTTCCTCAGGGGCCACCACGGTGGCCACGCCCTCAATACTGATCTCCTCACCCGTGTTGGTGACACATGCGTTTCGCACCCCAACCTCCCCTGATTCGAGTAGCCGGTACTCGGCTGTGGATGTTACGCAATTTCGTTGTGCCCACATGGGCAGTCGGGCAATTTCATGCCACAGTCCGCTATATCGAGAGAGATCCACCGACAAAGCCGTCGGCAACTCGCCTGGCGTTTCGATTGTGGAGCAGGCGGCCAGCATGAGGCCGAACACCACCGAAGTGAAAGCGTTTAAGCTGCGGAATGTTGCTTGAGGAGAGAGAGCCATTATATAACCTTTCTGTTCATCCGCGATCCCAGCACCCCGTCCTGGTGTGTGCATCTTTAGATGGGGCGTTTTATCCCACTCCATTGACGCGATACAGTCAACCCGTGGTAAAGAAGTGTGGAAAAGCAGGGTAGTGCTTCACGCCACATTCCTGGCGTGGGGGAAATTGGCATGGCCTGCGGTCCAAACCCTGGAAAGTTGAGTGACCACACTTCTGAGGATGAATCATTAGAGACGCCTCTCAAACCTGACTTATCTTTTTCTGAGAAACCCTAAAACGAAATCAACATGGTAATGCTGTACATGAAGAAAGCTTCATGGTGCGTTCATGAGTTGTT
>CABVRQ010000075.1 GCA_902500695.1 uncultured Nitrospira sp.
GCGCCATCGAGCGACTTGTATTTCTCGCCAAAATTGATGCAGGCTTGGCTGAACTTGATGCGGGAGAAGGTATTCCGCATGACGAAATCAAGCGTCGGCTCGGGTTGTGACACAAATCAATTGGCCGCCTCAAGCACTCCGTGATATGGAACCCATCCGAACGTACATAGCTGAAGATTCCCCGCGCGTTGCGGAGTTTGTCGTGGGCCGGATCGTGAAGGCGGTTGAGCGACTAGAAGCGTTTCCGGAATCGGGTGCAAGGTGCCCGAACGCAATGATCCGTAGATTCGCGAAGTGATTGAGTCCCCGTATCGCATCGTATATCGAATGCGGGTAGGTGCGGTGGAGATCGCCACGGTTTTCCGCGCGTCCCGTCTCTTTCCTGGCCTCCGATAAACAGCAGCTCAACCGACAGCCAGTGGGGTACACATGAATGTCCGCAAAAAGTGTTAGAAGTGTGCCCCCGAGTTCTTCCGCGATCATGACCTACAGTTTAGGGAGCCTGGGTGCAATGCTGCGGGTCTAGCGTCCCGCCGTTGGGCCCGACGGCAGGCGCCGGACGAAAAGAAACGAGTCTTTTTGTCCGAGCCTTGGTGAGGAGTAGCTGGGAGATATTCTATTCCGACGGTCAGAAATGCGATCGTACAACTTCGGTCGCTGTTCGACACATGACATGATCCAGAACCCGCCGCTCCCTGATCGTGTGTGACGTTGAGGCTAACACGGGGATCTCTTTTCCCTGCTCAATGTTCTGCGGGACGTCATCTGGCCAGAATTGTTCTCTGCTGACTTCTCGGCCATTTTTATCCCGATAGACCAACTCATCGGTATCCAGATCGTACTCAGGTATTTCGGTCCGTTCCCATCGCTGGACAAAATATTGATAACACAAGGTATACAGCCCATGGTCGTTCGCGTTGTGCCGCAACACATATTCCGGCATTTCCTGAATATCCAGATCGGTATGGTAATGCTGCATCCAGAGATAGTCGCCCAGAATGACCAACTTCAGGAGCGGAGGATCTGAATAGAGTTTCAGTTTGACGGATTTTCCGACTCCCTGAAGCCGTTTGAGCAACTCAATACTCTGCCTGACTCCCGCTCGATATTTTTCAATCGACATCATCGGATCCGCAATCGCCCGGATACGGGCACTGGCGCCTTGACTAAAGGGGTTTACCAACATGATGTTGGCTCCCAGGCATTTATCCAACACGGTCGATAAGTCCCCTACCTGATCGCGCAACGTGTCATACCCGCTTGATCCGATGACCATAACCGTCCGGCCGCGCCCCTGGGTCTCCCGGAGCTTGCGAATCCCATCCTCAGCTCGCCGCGCCCGGTGGGGGAAAAATGACACGAAGCCCGCATCGATGGCCATTTTGGCCAGCTTCCGATCCTGCCAACTCCGTCTGATATAGGTCAGCACCACAATCAGTAATGCCGCCACGCCGATCTCCAAAGCCACGATCGACATCTTCTCCTTCTCCACCCTTGTCCAATAGTTCAGAAAACTTGTGGCCACGGTCGGAAGCGACATGGCAATCCCCGCACTCAGACACAAGACCACAATATGATAGCCAATCTCTGAGGCATGCTTGATACCCTCACGGATGTTGGCAACGATCTCTTTTACCATCACTCACTTACCTTTCTTTCTGTTCACGAGAGAACCACATCATGATTAATACACCGGATACCACGCATTCGGGTGTCGGTCCGACCCGACAACCGTTGCGACTCTATGCCTCAACTCCTGGATCCTTGTGGGATTGTTCCTGCTATCAGGAGACCATGGAGGGTTTGCACAAAAAAATCGTGTAAGTCCCTGTTTCATTCTCGAGGGGTCTGTCGCCCCGGAAAGAAGAGGTCTTACACGATACGCTTGACGGTATCACAGGGTTTTTATTCTGACAAGCTGGACATATGAAAGCCCGGCTTATTTTTTCATCTACGTCCACCCTTTCGTAATGATGAACATCACCGAGGTTTCCCGTCCCACGTACCGTGGCTGCGCTGTGGCTGTAACCAGTCACCGCCACTCCGCATTCACTATCTTTATTTGGTGGTATCAGATTGAAACGAACCAACGCCAGATAATCTATCGGAGCAACAGCGTCGGAACTTTAGCGGAACGCAACAAGTCGGAGGTTTTGCTGCCGAATACCAGGCTGCGAAGAAAAGAAGGGAAGAATGAAAAAAGGAAATTAATTGGGCGCGCCGTCCAGATCATTGAGGGGCGGAGAGTTCATCCTGGGCCACATGGCCACGCATGGACTTCTCCGTGATATTGTCTTGAATCTCCCGGGCGATGACCAGTGCCAGCTTGTCGACCGGAAGCGCACCCATCGGAAGGCCATCGGTTTCCGCATAGAAAGGATCGTCTGGCGAGGCGGTTCGATATATGTTTATCAAGATCATGGCGGGTTGAATGGTTGTGTCCTGTTCCCCTACGGTGATGGATTGCTCCTTGGGGACCACCCGGGTTCGCGTCGCCCAATCCCGATTAGAAATGTCGGCAAACGCAATGTTCCAGATTTTGCCATTCAGCAGACTCCTCACCGCCTTTGGAGTCTGTTCCTGAAAGTATGGCTCTCGCACAATCGTTTGCAGCGCTTCCCGCACCCGAATGTCATACAACTTGGTCGTGGAATCCGGTTGTGCCGGGGAAATTAATTTGGTGGAACCTGTTTCGTAATAGGATTGCCCTTCCAAACTGCTATGCCGGTCGGTGGTGGTTAAATAGGTACGAAATAAATTCTGAAGCAGATGTTCGCGTTCCTCTCCTGACATTTCCCCAATTTCTTGATTGGTCTTGATCGGAGCCTGCTTGAAGTCGCTGGGGAGCACTTTTGTCTGACGTTTCGGCGTGGTGTCGCTTTTGCTCACCACCCATTGAAATTCTCTCGCCAGGACCGGGACCAGTTGATCCGGATGATTGAGGTAGCCCTGTTCCTCGAGCGCGGAGGCGCTGATAAGAAGATTGACCTGATTGGGCTGTGAGATGCGGGCCACCAGTAATAAAAATTCTTTGCCTTCCCGATTGACCACCTTCGGTTCAAGGATGACTTTCTGCAGCGAATCTTTGACTAGGGCTTCTTGAAATCTGGCATAGTCAGTCCGATGTTCCATCATATAGTCAAACGCCTTCACGACGGTCTGGAGCGCCGCATCGAGTTTGGCTTGGACCTGGCTACCTTTTTCGTCCGTCCCGGCTCCCCCGGCAAGATAAACCTGAAACGGCGCACCCTCAATCGTATGCCCTACAGACTTTTCGGTTCCGGTCTCCGAGGCCACATGATGCTCCTCGGAACCTTTATGGCTGCCCATGGCCAAGGGAACGACCGCCACCATCCATACCAACCCAAGGATGAAACCCCTAAGACTGCTTGCCCGGGATCGCCCCTTAGCCTGGGGTCCGACCAGGTGAATCGGGGGTAAGCCATGTAAGAACCTTTGGCCCATTCTTGCCCTCCGATAGGAGCGTGAATCGAGGGGAGCTCCGGGAGATACTCTATCGTGATTCACTGCCTTCTCCTCCTTCTGTTATGGCTTGCATGGAATGACAGACCGACATTCAATTGATACTTTACACCCGCATGATCGGAATACGCATTTCTATCGCTCCCCAAAAGCGTGAGGAACCAATACGTATTTTGATTTAGCAGGATGGGAGACCCATTCCGCCTGGAGTAATCCAGGATGGTATCATCCTGTCAGGAACAGAGAGGACGTCTTTGGTCTTACCCTCGATCCATTTTGAAACTGGAATTCGCCTGCAACCACCTCAATCGGGATCGTCTTCATGCTTTGGCAAATCCTTGCTGCCCTTGTCGTGCTGATCCACTTCGCCTTCATTGTCTTTGTACTGTTCGGGGGAATCCTCACGATGTGGTGGCGCTGGCTCCCCTGGGTTCATCTACCTGCCGTACTTTGGGCGGCAGCCTTGGAGTTTGGCGGGTGGATCTGCCCTCTGACTCCACTGGAAAACCGGCTCCTTCAGGCCGGCGGTGACGCCGGATATGCTGGAGGATTTCTTGAGCATTATGCCCTTCCCGTCATTTACCCCCAAGGCCTCACACCGGAGATTCAAATGGTCTTGGGGTTCGTCGTCGTGTTTTTTACGCTTGCGACCTATGGGTTTGTGTGGTGGCGAAAAGCCTCAGGTATCTAGTTTTTCCCGGTCAACCCTCAGAGTTTACGTTGAACCATCCCCCATTCCACCGTCATATTTTTCTGGCCATACACGGTCTACATCAAATCCATTTTCGTTAACAGAAAATTTTAAAGTTATACATTATATTTTACTTTAACTTCATACCATGCATAAATGACATTTACCGCTACCACAAAAGGAAATACATACGTTAGTGATAAACCAAATTAATGCATTTCAAGGATTGCCTAATCATGAGGAATCACCAACTTTAACTTTCGTTCAAGAGGACCAGCAGCAAAGAACTTAAAGTTAATATTAACCCATTGCATTACATTTATTGGAGTCAAAATTGACCAACCTTCCCTGTCCTGTGAACCCTTGATTCCATGGCGTCACGCCCCTCCCCGCTATGCAGTCTGTTCGATGTGTGGCAGAAACTTTCCATTCCACGTCATGACGACACGGTCTTCTCCTTTGTCACCCTTAATCTTCTCGACGGTGAGCTTAAAATCAATCGCCGACATAATCCCATCACCGAACTGCTCGTGCATGATGTCCAGAATGGACTCCCCATAATGGGCGCAAACCTCAGTCATACGATAAACATGTGGCTCCTGCAGGACCGCCGGATCATAGGATCGCAGGGGAAACTCCCGCATGGCTTCAAGCAAATTCCCTGTGAGTCCCGGGACCAGCTTGACTAGCTTTACCTCAGTTTCCTTCTTGAGTTGCGCCTGCAATCGGAATAACTGGGCAACATAGACATTACACAGTCCAAGGTCTGCTGCTAGCTGGTCGTACGTCTTCCCTGAGGCCTTTTTCGCTGCAAGCAACTGGCCGACAAGTTCCTTTTTATTCATTTTCAACCTCTCCCCTTTTAAGTCTCCGAATGATTAATATTCCCATGATTCTCATTAAGTTGACTCTCCTCTGCCTCACGCCTGACAATACGTTAGGCGGTGAGTATGAACCTGTCAATCCGATATTCCCGTACCTTGAACGGCTTCCGGCAAATGCTGGAGAGGCATTGAATCCTTGCCGGGATTCCTCCCTGAAGGGGGACGCTCTCCAACAGCGGTTCAAGTAGTTTCCGCAGACCATTTCCCCTACCTTGAGATTGCCTGCTCACGTCTTAGGCAATTTATGGAATTATTCAACTCACATTCTCCTTTGCCACGTTATCTCTCCCTCCGCAAACTCCTAAACTGAAAAGACCTATATGAGGAAAAAAGAGCATAAAAACAGAATTTATACCACCCTGCCCCCTCCCTATTTGATCAAGGTTCTGATAGGTTAGGATCTTCCTTTTTTGGAGAACTCTATGGCAGCGCGCGTGGTCATAACCGGGCTCGGCATCGTGTCCCCAATTGGTGTCGGCATTCCTACTTTTTGGAAGTCAGCCCTTCATGGCAAATCAGGAATAACGGCGATCTCATCTTTTGGGGATTTCCCCATGGAATCGTATCGCTCCAGGGTTGCTGGCCAGATTTCCGATTTTCGCCTTCCGGATCCTTCGGAAGATAAATTCTCTTCCCGCGTGGACCGTTATGCACAATTTGCCCTCGCTGCCACGCGGGAAGCCATTCAGGATAGTGGGCTGGACCTTGAGAAGGAGCCGGCTGAACGGATGGGGGTGATGGCCGGTGTGGGCATGGGTGGCATGATGATGGGGGAACGTGAACTCACCACCCTCTATCAATCCCGTAAGCCACATCGCGTCCATCCGAACTTTATTCCGACCATTACGCTGAACTCCGCCTCGGGGATTCTGGCATTAGCCTTTGGGGCAAAGGGACCTAACCTCACAATTTCCACCGCCTGCTCCTCCAGCATTCATTCTATCGGACAAGCCCTGCAGACCATTCGCCTGAACCAGGCCGATGTCGTCATTGCCTCAGGAGCGGACGCCAGCATTACCCCGTTGGTATTTGCGGGCTTTTGCTCATTACGGGCCTTGTCCACCAAATATAATGACCACCCCGATCAGGCTTCGAGGCCATTCGATCGAGGACGGGACGGTTTTGTGATGGGGGAAGGGGCCGGCACCCTGATCCTGGAATCGCTTCGCCATGCAACCCGTCGGAAGGCGAAAATATATGCGGAGCTGGTCGGGTATGCCGCCACCAACGAGGCGTACCATATGGTGATTCCCAGGGAGGATGGCTCGGATATTGCGCGAACCGTCAGTCTGGCTTTGAAAGATGCTGGGGTTTCGCCCTCCCAGGTGGACTATGTCAATGCCCATGCGACATCCACCGTGGTCGGGGACGATGTGGAGGTCAAAGGGTTGCGGGCGGTGTTCGGCAAACGCCTGAATACCATCATGATCAATGCCACCAAATCGCTCATTGGCCATACACTGGGAGCCGCAGGAGCGGTCGGTACAATTGTCTCGGCCTTATCCATTCAAGCTGGTATAATCCACCCCACGGTGAACTATGATGATCCGGACCCCCATTGTGCGTTGCCGGGACTTTCTACTAAGGTACAAAAAAAATCCGTTCGGGTGGGCTTGGTGAATGCCTTCGGATTCGGGAGTAACAATGCGGTCCTGGTCTTAAAAAAGTTTTCATGAAATCCTCCTTAAACAAATCCCCTAAACTCAGTCAGCAGGTGTACCACACCCTTGGGAAATACCTTCAACGCGATCCGAAAGATCTGCATCCGGAGGATTCGCTCCGTGATGATTTAGGGTTGGACTCGCTGCAAACCATCGAATTAGTCTATGAAGTCGAATCGGCGTTTGACCTTCAAATACCGGATGAGGATTTTGGGCGATTAACGACCATCGGTGCGGTCATTCTTTACCTGGATGAACGTACACAGGCTACAGGGACGACACCATCAGGGCCTCAAGCCACCCCATTAGCAAAGGCCTCTCGCCCGACTCCACTTGTTAAAAAAACCAAAAGCCGTCCTTCTTCAAAAAAATCTCGCACATGACGATATCGCCTTCCCCACTAACCGTGAATATTCCTCTTCAGGAAATAGCCCAAGCCATTCACGCCACCATTCATGGATCATCTGAGATTCTGATATCCGGGCTCTCCCATCTTGAGGGAGCCTCCTGCGGAGATGTCTCATTTGTCCTGAAGCCTGGGTTTCAGAAAACGGCACGTCAGTCACAGGCTGCAGCCTTCATTGTGACAGAACTGATTCCCGACGATCCTCGACCGCAATTAATTGTCCCGAATCCGCTGGTCGCCGTCACCACCTTGGCGCAGAAATTTTTTCTCCCCCCTCTTCCACCACGTGGCATTCACCCCACGGCTGTATCTGGACTCGATGTGCGCATTGGCCCGGATGTCTCAATTGGCGCCCTCGTCACTATTGGAGACCGCGTGTTCATCGGCTCCGGGGTCACCATCCATCCCGGGGTGCATATTGGCGACGATGCCAGTATCGGGGATGAGTGCATCCTCTACCCCCATGTCTCGTTGCTGACCAGGTGTGTCATCGGCAATCGAGTCATTGTACACAGCGGCACCGTCATCGGGAGCGATGGGTTCGGCTATGTGCAACATGAAGGCCGTCATCACAAAATTCCGCAATTGGGTCATGTGATCATTGAAGATGACGTTGAACTCGGAGCCAATGTGACCGTGGATCGGGCAACATTTGGCAGCACCGTGATTAAGCGGGGAACAAAGATCGACAACCAGGTGCAGATCGCCCATAACGTGGTGATCGGGGAAGACTGTATTCTCGTCGCACAAGTGGGGATTGCCGGCAGTACGGTCTTAGGCCGCCACGTTATGGTGGGTGGCCAGGCCGGCCTTGTGGATCACGTCACCATCGGTGATCAGGTAAAAATTGCGGCAGGCTCTGGAGTAACAAATGACGTGAAATCCGGTCAGGTTGTGGGTGGGCGACCGGCAGTCGAACATGGCATCTGGCGACGGTCACAGGTCATTCAATACCAACTTCCCGAATTACGTAAGGAACTGCGGGCTCTTCAAAAGCAGGTCAAACATCTAGAATCGCTTCTCACGGTCCAATCTGCATCCAAGCCAGAACGGGTCAAGAGTCCTTCCCCCTCCAAGCCCTGATCCGGTATAGCAGAGCCAGAACTCAACAACAGTCAGGGCTTCATTTCTTTTTGCGTTCCGGCAGCAACACCACCCCTTTCCAAAAAAACAACTTTGCCCAGAAATAGCCTGCCCAGGGCAAGGCAAATGCGGCGACCGGCTCCATAAAACCCGTGGTCACGGCTAATCCGGAAAGAGCAAAAAACATCACGATCCCCAGAAGATACCAGAGTGGAACGAATCCCCGACCTCGATGCTCAATATCATGCTCGGTGATGGCCTTCTTTGCCTTACGGACCGACCGTTGGCTATAGGCTTTCATGCGATTGGCAAAATGTCCTGGAAACTCCCGCAAAAGATACTGTTGGTATTTCGTTTGAACGATTCCCACAAGAACTCCGGCTATGATGAGTGCCGAGCTGTAGGTAAACGTTTCCCATCCATACGTTCCTGCCCAGAATTGAAAGCCTAAGGCGATCACTCCGACGACGATCGAAACCAACCCCAACAAACTGGCAGGAAGCAAAATATTGGTCCGGACAAACTCCTGGGCTTTATCCGTTTCGTCCTCATGACGTTTCGCCGTGATCATTTTTGGCATAGGTTTGTCTCCACAAAGGGTCTAGTCAGAAGATGAGGCTCTTGCCTCAGGATTCGTCTCATCCAACCCATCTTCTTCCGCATCGGGAATGCGATAGCGCTCACTCAACCATCCATCCAAATCCAATAATTGGCATCGCTTTGAACAAAATGGTCGAAAGGCATTTCCTTCCCATTGCTCCACGTTACCGCACATCGGACATTTCGCGGTCATTTCGTTCCTCCCGAGGGAGCCTTGAAAACAAGTGTTGCACCCTTGGGGATGCGTTTAGCGATTAGTTCAGGCCCGCACCCACCAGCGATGGATTACGCCTACAGGAACAGCAGATGGATGGAATACAATGTTAAACATGAAATTGGGCTTCATACAAACCGGCGTACAAGCCCCCTCTCGCTAGTAAGGTTGCATGATCGCCTTCCTCAACAATCTGTCCATATTCAAACACGACAATTCGATCCACCGCTTGCAGAGTCGACAGCCGATGGGCCACGATAAACGTCGTCCGTCCGCGCATGAGCTCATCCATGGCAATTCGAATTTCGACTTCCGTTTCCGTGTCAATATTCGAGGTGGCTTCATCCATGACCACAATGGGTGGATCTTTGAGCAACACCCGGGCAATGGCGATACGCTGTTTTTGCCCAACCGACAATTTCACTCCACGCTCCCCGATCCAGGTGTCATATCCGTCAGGAAGCGCTTGAATAAATTCATGCGCTTGCGCAGCCCGCGCCACGGCTTCGATTCGATCGTGTGGCGCCGACAAATCTCCATACGCAAGATTGGCCCGCACCGTCCCATTAAACAAAAATGGCTCCTGCTGAACAAAGCCGATTTGTTCACGAAGGTAGAATAATGGGAGGTGACGAATATCATATCCATCCAACTCAATCGCACCCTCCCCCACATCGTAATACCGGAAGAGAAGTTTCATGAGCGTGCTTTTTCCCACACCGCTTGGCCCGACTAACGCCACATGCTCCCCCGGCTCCACCACCAGTGATAGATGTTGATAGACCGGTCTTCCGGACCGATAAGAAAATGCCATATCCTTCCATTCGACTTTACCCGACAACCTGGATTGAGCCGGACGAAGCTGCCCATGGTCGGGAACAGCCGGCTCCGCATCTAAGATGTCGAACACCCGTTCACTGGCAGCCAGGGCATGCTGCAATAAATGATTGACGGAATGAATTTGATTGACCGGGGTATAAAACAATACGAGGTATGATAAAAACATGACCAACTCACCAGTGGAAAGACGACCGGCTACCACTTCGCCCGCCCCATACCACACAATCAAGATGGTTCCCAGACTTCCGATGAAAATCATTCCCGGAGAATAAATCGCCCATAAATACATCGCTTTCAGATTTGCTTGACTGTAGTGATGACTCATGTCCTGAAAACGGGTCTGCTCGTAGGGTTGCCGATTGAATCCCATGGTTTCCCGAATCCCCGACAGGGAATCCTGCAGATAACCATTGAGCTCAGCGGCCTGCTGGCGGATATCGTGATAATACCGATGGACCCGGCGGGTAAACGCCACGCCTCCGATGATGAGTATCGGAATCGGGAGGAGAACGAGAAGGGCCATTTTCCAGTTCAGCATAAATAAAATAGTGGTAATGCCGACCAGGGTCAACGTAGCAGTCAACATGCCCTCAAGCCCGTCAATGAAAATTCGTTGCACGTGTTCCGTATCGTTCACGACACGCGACATGATTTCACCCGTCGATCGATTTTCATAATACGTTAACGACAACCGTTGCAGAGCGGCAAACACCTGTTGTCGAAGTCGATGCACCACCCTTTGCTCTAGCGTGTTATTAAAGCGGATGCGGAGGGAATTACAGAGATTCTTCAGTCCATAGGCCAGGAGTAATCCAACGAGCACCCAGGTCAGCCTATCCATATTTTTTGCCGGGATGACGTCATCAATGACAACTTTGATGAGCCATGGGGGGAGCAGTTCCAATGCCGTTGTCACACCGGCAAAGAAGAAGGTGACGCACACGAGCCCCCGATACGGGGCCAGGTAGGACAGAACTCTCAGGAGGGATTTCACAGGACGTTTAGAAACCTTTTTCGTCGACAGATGGCGTGATCCTCAGGGGAATCATGGAATCACGGAAACACTCTCGTGGAATGGATGAGCAGAAAACGCTCGACGGTCAGCTCTTTCAAGCAGGGATTAAATCACCGGGGCGGATTCTTCGCGCCAATAGGCATCAAACTCTTCCAACTGGGTCAGGGTCGACATGTCGGCCATGCGATCAATGAACAATT
Organism: uncultured Nitrospira sp.; assembly: GCA_902500695.1. Taxonomy (GTDB): domain Bacteria; phylum Nitrospirota; class Nitrospiria; order Nitrospirales; family UBA8639; genus Nitrospira_E. Next base: position 11,078 of record CABVRQ010000075.1, read on the forward strand.
TTCCGATGAGGTGGTCCATTTCATGCTGGATGCACACCGCATAGAGTCCGTTCGCTTCGAAGTCCTGGAGCACCCCCTGTCGGTCATAGGCCTGCACACGGATCATCGACGGCCGGACCACCTTGCCTCGCATATTATCAATACTGAGGCATCCTTCCCACATTTCACTTTGGGAGGGGCTATAAAACACAATTTTCGGATTAATGAGGACGGTCTTCGGAATACCATCCTTCCCCTCACATTCCATCACGATAATCTGTTCCGAATGTGCGACCTGCGGGGCGGCTAAGCCAATTCCCTCATAATGCACCATCGTTTCGAACATATCATCAAGGAACTCCTGGATTCGTCGACTCCCGATTGATGCGGGATCGACTGGTTTGGCCTGTTGCCGGAGAACCGGGTTGCCGATTTTTGCTATAGGTAATACTGCCATGCACCTTACTCCTTTTTCCGACCTTCTACGTCTTTCGTCTTATGAAATTGCACGCTTTCAACCACCGTCCGGCGCGGCCCTGGATTCTCGTTCGGTTAATCAGGAATCGCGGTTAACTCACATTCAAGTCTGCCGGTGGTCGAGGGGGATGTGTGGATGACGGTGTCTCGCCGAATCGTTCCTGATTCTCTTCCAACCAGGACCACCATTCGTTCATCCATTCCTTCCTGTCTTCAGGTGTGGAAGCTTCCCAATCATGGATTGAACCGCTGAATCGGGTGAGAATCCAGAAAGAATCCCGCGCCGTGATTGACACATATTGCTCTGGATCTGAAATGGCACTGATAATAAAAGGCAGCACTTCCTTTCGATGTACCCTCCGTGATTCAAACACTGCCGTATTCCGAATCGTCGAATTGGGGTCTTTCACCATCACCTCTATGGCTGGAATAACCTGGTTGGGATCCATTCGTGTCGCCACACGCAATGCATGGGACCTGATCCGGGATTCTTCATCCGAATTCATGGCGACCTCCAGTAAGCCCTGGACCGCAGAGGGATCATTGATCATCGACAGCGTTTCCACCGCATTGAACCGGACTCTGGACACCGGCACCTTGAGCGCTTTCACTAAATACGGGATGGAATGTTTCCCAAAATAGACAAACTCTCCGATGGCCCAGAATTCCTGACGGCCCTCAAGCAACGGAATAAGTGCTTCCAGACGCTCCTCATCCTGGGTCGTTAAGATTTCAGGGGGTAGCGTGGCCTCGACCCCCCTTGATTCTGTCGGGGGAGGAGGCTCATAGGGCATTTGCGTCAGATAGCCAGAGAAATGACTTGCTCCGGGTTCCTCCGCCCCCAGCGGAGCGCCGGCCAGGAAAAAGGCCACGACCATCCAACATATTGTTTTTGACGAAATTATCATTCGCTGCATCATGGACTTCCCTTTCGTAAATCCTCGCATATGAAACGTAGCAATCATGCAGTTTAGTAGCAGATGGCTAAAAGGGTCAAGCCAAACCTAGTGCACTTTCAGCTCCGTCCATGCTCGATCATAATAACGAATGGCCTCCTGGACATCTTCTAACCACTCCATCCGTGTCAGCATATCACTTGGCGGGTACACCGCCGTATTCGTGCGAATGTCTGCCGGGAGACGATCCCGAACATGTCGATTGGCCGAGGCAAATAATAGTCGCTGCGATGTGGCCAGCGCCACCTCTTCATCTAAAAGATAATTGATAAAATCCATCGCGAGCGCTGGTTGACGAGAGCTAGCCAATATCGCCAGACAATCCGTCCACATCATCCCTCCTTCTTGAGGGAGGGCATACCGGATTGACGGGTGCTCACGCATCGCCCTGGCGATGGGCCCGCCCCAGGCATGCGCTAACACCACTTCCCCGGCCACGAGGAGTTGGTCAAACTGTTCACTCGTGTAGGCCTTGATCAATGGCTTTTGCCTCATCAATTTCTGCTTCGCCTGTTGAATGGCCTGGGAATCGACACTATTGAGCGAGTAGCCTAATGTCTGAAGCGCCACCCCAAAGACTTCCCGTTCATCGTTGAGCATACTGATTCGACCGGAAAATTTCGGATCCCATAAGGCCTCCCAACTGGTTGGGGGTTCCGTCACCACTTCTGAATTATACCCCATTCCAACCGTGCCCCATAAATAGGGAATGGCAAACCGGTTAGTGGGATCAAACGAGAGCTGTTGGAGGTGAGGCTCTAGATCTTGCACATGAGGAATTTTTGCAAGATCCAACTCAGCCAGCAATCCCAATCGTCCCATGATGCCGGCCATAAAATCAGATGGCACCACCACATCATACCCGGTCATGCCGGTCTGCACTTTGGCTAATAACTCTTCATTGCTACTAAAGGTGTCCACTACCACGCGAACCCCCCGGGTCGCTTCGAATTTGGCCACCACCCCCGCATCCACATAGTCCGACCACGTAAAATAATAAAGAGTCTGGCGTTGAGAAGATGGTGATTCCGAGGATGTGGAAGATTCCGAACATCCTCCTGCCACCAAGAGAATCAAGAGTCCCAGCCACTGACACCACCTGTTCATAACTTGCAGCCCTTCATAAATACGAAGATTCAGACGAAGCCGGTGCGGACCGCTCCTGAAGGAACCACGACAACCCCACGCACAGCATGGAGACCACCACCATGACCGCCGACAAGGCATTCACTTCTGGCGTCATCCCTGTTCTGATCATCGAAAACACTTTGAGTGGTAGTGTAGTTGAACCGGGACCGGCGACAAAAAATGTCACCACAAAGTCATCCAACGATACGGTAAACCCTAACAGGCCTGCCCCCCAAATTGCCGGGCGTAACAAGGGAAGCGTAATGCGGGTGAGCACATCCCATGACGTCGCACCCAAATCACGCGCCGCGTCCTCCCATGCCGGGTCCAGCTTACGAAGACGGGCCCTGACAATGACGATGGTCAACGGGAGGTTGAAGACCATATGTCCGATAATAATGGTACCAAACCCCAGATGGACCTGACACAAGACAAACACCATCAATAAGGCCACACCCAATAAAATTTCCGGTATGACCAGTGGTAGCAACAGGATCATGTTGACCCACGCTCTCTGCACCCCTTGACGGGTTTCCAGACCTATGGCTGTCCCTACTCCAAGAATAAGGGCCAATCCGGTTGATATTATTGCAATCACCACACTATTGACCGTCGCTTCGAGAATGGCCCGGTCCATGGCCAGCTTTTCGTACCACTGAAACGTGAACCCCTTCCACGCCACTCCCATCGTGGAGGCATTAAAGGACAGGCCGATCAGGATGACCACCGGCAGATATAGAAAGAGCATGACCAGCAGACTCATGAGGATGAAACTGCTTGGCATCCGCTTCATGACGGATCCTTTCCAACTGACGTCCGGGCCAGCAAAAACCAAACAAGCAGAACGCTTCCCATCAGCCCGAATGAGAGCGCCGATCCAAACGGCCAGTCGCGGGCGACCAGAAATTCTTGCTGGATGAAGGTCCCCAGCATCATGTTTTGTCCTCCACCCAGTAAATAGGGCGTAATAAAGGCTCCAAGGGAAGGAATAAAGACCAATACTCCCCCGGCCAGAAAACCTGGGGCACTGAGAGGGAGGAGCACATGTCGAAACATCGCGCCCATGGACGCATATAAATCAAACGCCGCGTCTTCTAATTGGGGAGAGATGCGTTCTATGGCCGCCACCAGAGGAAGCACCATAAAGGGCAGATAGCCATAGACCAGTCCCACAAATACCGACACATCGGTAAATAATAAGGAAAGCGGCTCATCCAGCAATCCCACCCTGATCAACAGACTATTCAGAATACCGTCCGCCCGAAAGATCAGCACCCACGCATAGGTGCGAACCAAAAAATTTGTCCAAAATGGAATCATCACAAGGGTCAGCAAGATAAGTTGCCAGGGCCGTGAAGCCCTGGCCAGACAATAAGCTAAGGGAAACGCCACAACCCCACAAACCAAAGTCGTCAATCCCGCCAGGAGAAGAGACCGGAAAAATATTACTCCCACGAGCGGATCAAACACACGTTGATAATTTTCCCAGGTCGCGATCCAGGAAATTCCACCATACAATCCACGGCTCGCCAGACTCACTCCAAAGACCAATACCAGCGGGAGAAAAAAAAACAGGCCCAAAAAGAGGCCTGCCGATACGAGGGACAGCTTGACAGGAAATGCGGAAGATGTGGGAAATCGATTGGTCAGCATGGAGGAGATTGAGCGGGCAAGACCAATCCCTCGTGGGCCCACCATTGCACGTACACCTGTTGACCAACAGTCAATGGACAGGCCTGTGCTTCAGCAATTGGCACGCGAGCCACCCAGATCGCCTCGTCCCGAAGCCGAACATGGTACACCACTTCATTCCCGGAAAAGGCCACTTGGTGCACTATCGCCTGAAGCCTATTGTCATATCGATTGGCGGACATGTCAGAGGACACATGCACGCGTTCGGGGCGAACCATGACCGTGACGGCCCCCTGCGGAGGATCATGTGGGGAACACCTGACCATGACGGGTGACAAGACATTTTGTTCAACCCGACACAACCCACCGTCACAGCTGGCAATGGTGCCCGACAACACATTGGAAAGCCCGATAAACTGAGCCACAGTCGAAGATACCGGGTGATCATAGATCTCCTGAGGCGTTCCCACCTGCAACAACTTCCCGCCGTGCATGACCGCGATTCGATCCGAGAGCATGAGGGCTTCATCCTGCTGATGGGTCACGCAAATAAATGTCGCCTTCACCTCACGCTGCAACCGCTTCAGTTCTCCCTGCATCTCCTGGCGTAGCTGCTGATCCAAAGCGGCCAAGGGCTCATCCAACAACAGGACGACTGGACGATTCACTAAGGCTCGTGCAAGCGCCACCCGTTGTTGCTCCCCTCCGGACAATTGCCCTGGAAGTCGCTTCTCCTTTCCTTGCAAACGAACCAGAGCCAACATGTGACTCACCGCCTTTTGAATATTGGCCTGGCGTTCTCCTTTCATGTGTAAGCCGAAGGCCACATTCTCAAACACGGACAGATGCGGGAAGAGCGCATAGTGCTGAAACACCATATTTACGGGTCGCTTATGAGGGGGATCCAAGGTGACAACCCGTTGCTGAATGATAATGTCCCCTTGATCCGGCCGATCTAATCCGGCGATTAACCGAAGAATTGTGGTTTTCCCGGACCCACTCGGTCCCAATATGGAAAAAAATTCTCCGTTTTGAATCGACAATGACACATGATCCACCGCCCTCATGAGACCATGAGTTTTGATGACCTTATCGAGGCCTACGCTTTCATTCACGAGCCAGAAATCCCTTCCAGGAGGATTGGATAAGTCGCCAGGGTGACGATTCTAGGAAGGGAGGAAAATGGAAGTCAATGAAGGGATACCGGCATCAGTATGCCAAAGGCAAACCGACGAAGGCGCGTGGGGTAACCAGACGGCTATGGAGGATGGTCGGAAAACCGTTTAGGCCTTTAAGACACTCATACGCATCAGAGATTAGAAGACCGCTTCTTAAACCGTCGGGCCTGGGTCACGGAGTGCCTGCATTAATGCCTCAAGGCCAGACGATGGGCATATTCTATTAGCTCATCCTCCTAAATGGAGAACGGCATCCAGGCAAGTGCCCAGACCTTGATAAAGGAGAAGATTGGAAATGGATCTTTCGACGATATGTTGACCTGTTTTAATCGATATGCTCCATCTCCTTTGGGAAAGGAGCGCTCCTTTCAGCCAACTCATATTCGGGAACTTCATTCATTAGTCCTGCCCCTTTTCACGCCCCGCATTTTTTATCCGGGATACCCTTGGCTCCAATGCGCCCTTTATGACGTCGGTCCCTGTGGAAGGCCTGAAGATTCCATCTGATCTTGCTCGAAAGCCACCACGTCATCAACCGAATCATAGATGGGGACGATCTTCGGAAAATTGACAAATGCTAACATTTCACGGACCGCCGGCTTTGGGTTGACCATACTGAGCCGGATTTGCTTCCGACTGAGATGATGATAGGTGAGAAATAATTTGCCTAAGGCACGACTATTCAGTGTGGGCAGGGTTCCCATATCCAGAATGATATGTTTTCCCTGTATTTCCTGCACTTGCAAAACAGCCGCCTCTAAAGCAGGTTCGGCAGACCCATCAAAGGATGTCCCGAAGGTAATAACATGCATATCGTGAATGGAAGTCGGTTGAGTATGCATCATAGACATCATAGTTCGATAATTTCCATTTCGGCTTTGCTATTCCGCAACTTAAGAAAATCTCGATTCTCTTTCTCAGGGGATCAGGCAACGGATCGGACTTCAGGATTTTCCTGCATAATCGGGATAATGGTGGCTAAACCCGCCAGATCCAAAAGTGCCTCAACAGAGGGCTTTGGATTGATCACCGTCAAAGCCATACCTTTCCTTCGAAGCGAATGGTAAAGCAACAACAATCTTCCAATGCCTGCACTATCCATTGAGGATACTCGTGAAAAATCCATTACGACGTGATGGCAAGATCGTCCTTCTCCCGCCGCCAACGCCGTTTCCACTGGGACACGTCCAAATTTATCGAACCGTCCAGAAAGCATCAAGATTCTTGTTTCGTTTTCCCACCGTGCTCGTACCAACATGCATCTGTTCCTCCTTTACTGTCTCTCACACATTATGGCCTTGAATGGCGAATACTTCGCTAACCTTCAAGTCAGATAAACAGCAACAGATGTGCCACGCTTCTCCCTTGGGATATTCTGACCTCCGCATGACCCATATCAGAAATTCCCTCAAAAAACAGGTGTGTATAGAACAGGGAATGGCACGAGGCTTTCGACCTCATAGAAACGGACAAGCAGACCTTACCCAATGGGTAAAAATGTTCTATGGAAATTTTAACGGCCAGGGCAATTCACTGCCCCCCACACTACTACACAGTGGAAAAAAAGGGGGGGAGGACAACACAGGAAAGAAAGGTGATGACGGGACCAGGGGCAATCCGGGATAAGGTGATAAGCCTGAGGGATACCTGCTTGACCGCTTCTTCTTTAAACTCATACGCCAATAGATTCTTGGTCATAACGTTCCATCTCATGCTTTAATTTAAATTATAGGAGTGTCTACCGATTCGGAAGAAGATCAAACACAAATGTTTCATTAATCCCTAAGACCCATAAAACGCAAAAGCCCGAACTCACTAGGATTCAGGTCCTTTCAAAGCAACCAATTATACTGTCCTCCCAATTTGCCTGAATGTCG
>CABVRQ010000076.1 GCA_902500695.1 uncultured Nitrospira sp.
ACGTGAGCACGGAAAAATGGCGAGAACGCAGCTGGCGGCTTTTTTCAACAGACCCCTAATGATTGTACTCGCTCACGCGATTGATTTACGCCACACGCAACGCGGAATATACCCTTAAGGGATGGAATTCGACGGCTTAAACCGTATAAATGACACGCAGGGCTGACAGCCTGAGCGTACTGCTTTGCAAACGCTTTTCCACATCAGAAATTTTCGTGCGCAGTAATTGCACGTCTTCATCGCGAATTGTCGGGTTGCGCTTTTGCAGTGTAAGGAGACGCTCTAACTCGCCATCTAATTTTTCATGCATCGAGGCGATGGCCGCATTGCGAAGCACGGGGAGCTGTTGCGCGGCCATTTCCTCAATGTGTTGCACCTGTTTTTTTAAGGTCGCACGTGTTCTCTCGATCATTTGTCGTGCGACTTCCTGATTGATCTTTTGCAGTAAAGTTTCGTAGGTGTCAGGTGGGAGTTGCCGGGTATAGTTTTCCCCCTCCTGGTTGACCAACAAACGCAATGCGTTGCAAGGAAGGTAGCGCCCGATCTCTAATCCGGCGGGTGCAGGGCAGATCGATTCGAAAATGGCTTCGATTAAAATACTGCGAGGGGGAAGTTGTGGCAGGTGTAACGCGCAGACGCTGACCCGGCCTCGTTCTCCGTTCAAAATCAGGTCAATTGTCGCACGCACTAACGGGTGCTCCCAACTCAGAAAATGCATGTCCTCGCGCGCAAGGGCGGTCTCGCGATTGGTTGTCACGGTGATGCCATCTTCGGATAACTCAGGAAATTGTTCCACCTGTAAATGAGCACCCGGTCGTAGGATCCAACTGCCTGGCGAATGATCTTCAATTTCAACCCCAAAAGAATCAAATGCGTGTTCAAGGTATCGTAATAAGATGTTCTCCTGTTCATTGTGTTTGATTTCTTTAATCAACGGGTCAGCAATTTCCTGACGGCAACCACTGAGTTCGAGCAATCGGTTCCGACCACGATTGAGTTGCCGTGTCTGTTGTTCGTGCAGTTGCCTGCATTCCCTGACAAATCTGTCTTCATCGAGGTGTTCGCCGGCAAGGTACGCAGCAAATTGTTCTTCCATTTCGGCCTTGATGTGTTGGCCGGTGACGCAACTATGCTCAAACGAATTGAGGGCATGATGGTACCAGCGGCTCAGGCGTGCATCTCTTGAACCTGCTGCGACAGGCACGTGAATATTGATATCGTGCTGCTGCCCGATTCTATCCAGGCGGCCGATGCGCTGCTCCAGTAAATCGGGGTTATCGGGTAAGTCGAACAAGACGATATTGTGAAGAAATTGAAAGTTTCGGCCTTCGCCACCAATCTCCGAGCAAATCAATATTTGTGCACCGTCTTCGGCATCGGCAAACCAGGCGGCAGCGCGGTCCCGTTCCAGGAGACTCATCTGTTCGTGAAAAACACCGGCTGGAAGCCCATGTTTTTTCAGCAGTATTTTTGATATAGATGCCGCGGTCTCGGCGGTCGCGCAAATCAGTAGAACTTTGTGCGGCGATAGTTCTCGTAGTTTATCGGAAAGCCAGTCTATACGGGTCTCGTTTCTGTCGTCGTCGAGTACAGCAGGAATGAAGTGACGCCGGGGAAACCCGCTGATCGTCGCACGCGTGTTCCTGAACAACATGCGACCGGTGCCATGTTGATCAATTAAACGGTCGATGAGGTGTCGTCGAAGTGTGCGTGCATCGTCATGAGCGGCATTGATGGCTGCTATGTCGATGGCATCGCTATCATTTATGAGTGAGCGTAAACAAGCCAGATCATCTTCAGTCATGGTCTGATGATCGAGTAGGAGATTCACCAGCCCGGCAGTCGCGGCATGTTGTGTCTGTTCGGCTAAGTAGCTTTCAAGCGAGTGGAAACGCGCCGGGTCGAGTAGTCGCAAGCGGGCAAAATGCCCTGCCGTGCCAAATTGCTCGGGTGTGGCTGTTAATAACAAGACTGAATCTGACTGGTTCGCTAAGGTTTCGATTTGTCGGTACTCCCGGCTGCTTTCACCCGGTGTCCACTCAAGATGGTGCGCTTCATCGACGACCAATATATCCCAATCGCACATGGCAATTAACGGGGCGATATCCTCGCGGCAGGCAAAGTGTAATCCGCATAACACGAGGGGGAATTGGTCAAAAAAGTTTTCGAGAGGTACCGATTCTTCCGGATTGTCGACTGCCTCGTCGATATGTGAAAAATACTGCTCATCGATTAAGGTGAAGCGTAAATTGAAGCGCCGGAGCAATTCCACCAGCCACTGATGCAGTAGTGGTTCGGGTACGATAATTAATGCACGGTGTATTTTTCCGGTCAGAATCAGACGGTGCAGAATTAAGCCGGCTTCAATGGTTTTACCGAGCCCTACTTCATCGGCGAGCAGAACACGCGGGGCGGTTCTCTTTGATACTTCATGGGCAATATACATTTGATGGGGAATCAGGCTGACACGTGGCCCATGTAAGCCAAAGCTTGTTGATGTTTGTTGTGTGGAAAGATGTCGGAGGGTTGCTGCGCGCAGCTCAAACCATCTGTTGTCGTCAACTTGCCCCGCAAACAGTTTGTCTTGCGGTAAATTAAACGTAAGTTCATCAGACAGTTCACATTCATGCATGGCAGCAGCCTCGCCACTTTCCCGAATGCCGTGGTAGCGCACGGTGCCGCTGACATGTTCTATTTTGGTGATCGACAGACACCAACCATCAATACTTTTAATAGAATCACCGATATCAAATTCAACACGCGTGAGCGGGGCAGTATTTTTTGCATACGTGCGTGTTTCATCGGCGGCGGGAAATTCCATTTGAACCGTGCGAAAGGCGACAGATTGGACGATGCCCAACCCGAGTGCGGCATCGTTGTCACTCACCCAGCGCTGGCCGGGAGTAAAATCATACATAGTGTTCGCTCATCTTCTTATAAGAGGTCAGAGATTGGTTGGCTGCCACGCACGAAAATCGGCTTCATAAAGGTGGTAGTGAGTTTGTTGCATTCCCAGCCATGGCGATTATTCTGCGCAGGGTAATAATCTTGCTCTCCATAAAGGCAAATACCGCAAACGGTTACCTCATTTCCGGATCATGGGTGAATACATTGATATAGGGATTTGTATACGCCAAGCATATCGTGCCCACATCTCAATGTTCCGTGTAGTATGTCGAAGTTCCTGAATAAGCTGAATGGGCATTACATAACCACCGATTTGACTCGTATCCCATTCCTACTGAAATCTAAGTTCGTGACCCAATTCTAATGGATCTTCTCAATCCCCATCTTTTTGATGCGGGAGAGGAGGGTGGTGGGTTTGATGTTGAGGAGCTCTGCTGCCCCGCCGGTGCCGTAGATTTTCCAGTCGGTCTGTTTCAAGGCGGATTCGAGATTGGCCCTATCGCGCAAGCGCATGTCTTCGTCGGTCAGGATTTCGCCGGGGCTGTCTCCGTTTTTCCTGATCTGTTTTTTTAGTGTGACCCCATTGGCTTGGGGAACGGGCAGATCGAATTTGACCGATCCGCATCGAGAAGAGATCACGGCGCGTTCGATGATGTTCTGCAGTTCCCGTACATTGCCGGGCCAATGATAGTTTTGTAATTTCAACACTTCCGCCTGGGTGAGTTCCCGTCCCGTGCAATTGAGTTTTTTGCGGACGTGGGCCATAAACATGCTGGCCAACAACGGGATGTCTTCTTTGCGATTGCGCAGAGGGGTCACTTCGATGGGAAAGACATTCAATCGGTAGTACAGATCCTGCCGAAATCGCTTAGCTTCCACTTCCTGGGCGAGCTTCCGGTTGGTGGCGGCGATGATGCGGACATTCACCTTTCTAGTGGTTTCCTCTCCCACCCGTTCGTATTCCCCTTCCTGTAAGACGCGCAAGAGTTTGCTTTGCATCTCCAGGGGGATTTCTCCGACTTCATCCAGGAACAGCGTGCCACCATCGGCCGCTTGAAACCGCCCGGCCCGGTCTTTTAGTGCGCCGGTGAAGGCGCCTTTGGCATGCCCGAAAAATTCGCTTTCGTAGAGTTCTCGGGGAATGGAGGCACAGTTCACTCGGACGAGCGGATGGTTTTTGCGTTGACTGCGGCGATGAATTTCCCGTGCGACCAGTTCTTTTCCCGTTCCCGACTCCCCGGAAATAAGCGCGGTGGCATCCGTGGGTGCGACCAGTTCGATCTGCTGTACCAGGTTGGCGATGGCCGGACTCCCACCTACGATTGCGCCAAAATTCTGCGCTTCCAGTACCTCTTCTTTTAAGAAGGTGTTTTCTAATTCCAGTTGGGCTTTGAGGCGTTCGATTTCCTCAAAGGCGCGGGCATTGGCGATGGCCACGGCCACGTGATCGGCAATCATCCGGAACCAGACGGTGGCGTCATCGGTGACCGATTCCCGTTCGAACACCGCCAGCACCCCCAGGGTTTCCCCTTTATAGATAATGGGCTGTCCGTGAAAGCCCTGGATGCCTTCCTGCCTGGCCCAGTCCGGTTTGGCGATCCAGGTCAGATTATTTTCCATTTCATTGATGACGAGCTGCTCCCCGGTCTTTCCGATTCGCCCCACCTTACACACGCCCAAGGGGAATCGAGCAAAGTATCCCTCGGTGTTTTTCCATTCTGTTTTGTCCTCCACGCTTGACCGGCCTGCACTGGCTACGAGATGGAGGCACTGTGTCTGGTCCGGGCATTCCTCCCTGAACCGGCAGGTGGAACAGATATCACCGGGCCGTATGAGCCAGATTCTTGCCAGAACCACCGTGGATCGATCTGCCAGCCGGCGCACAATCAGCCACAACAAATCATTGAGGGATCGTTGCTGGGCAATGTCCAGCAGCAGGCATTTGAGTGAGTCTAACGTGGTGCCCTCCTGGCATTCTTGATTCATGGTGCTCATGGATGAAAATTTAAACGAAATTTCGTGTCTGTGCAATGATTTTTCGATTAACACGAATAATCGTTGTTTTTGAAAATCGTTAAAATTTTAAATATATATATAAAACAATATCTTATGATTTTTTACGGATTGGCACGGCCATTGTAATACCACGAAAACATGAATGCGATCGTTCACTACACAACACAAGGAGAACGCAGCCCATGTCACGAATACAGGCACTCAATCCGGAAATCGCCACAGGCCAGGCTCAACGGTTACTGAAAGGTGTGGAAAACAAGCTCGGGTTCGCACCCAACATTATGCGGACCATGGCCAATTCGCCGTCGGTCCTTCAGGGCTACCTTGATTTCTCGGGCGCCCTTTCTAAAGGGAGTCTTTCCCCGAAGCTTCGTGAGCAGATCGCTTTGGCGGTTTCGGAAGTCAATGACTGTCAGTATTGCCTTGCAGCGCACTCAGCGATCGGACGATCGGTCGGGCTGAGCGAAGAGGCCGTCGGGGATAGCCGGAGAGGGGAGTCCCCGGACCCGAAAGAAGCGACCGTCTTAGCCTTTACCCGGAATGTTGTCACGAACCGTGGGCGGATCAGCGATGAGGAGGTAGCCAAACTCCGCAAAGCCGGATTCTCAGAAGGGGATATGGTGGAACTTATTGCCAATATCTCTCTGACGCTGTTCACCAACTATTTCAACCACATAGCTGCGACGGAGATAGATTTCCCAGCGGTTTCGGAACTTGAGGCTCGTGTGTAAAGCACGTGCCTCCCTGATTGGACTTCATCATGACTCAATCATTTTTCATTCAAGGAGAACGCCAGCATGAAACGATTCAAAACAATACTCAAACCGTTGATTGGAATTTTAGCGATCGTGCCATTTAGCCTCATTGGTCTGTTGGTGGTCGGGGCGACGGCCTCCAAGTCGGGAAATAAGGAACCAATCACTCCTCAAGATAACTCCGTGAGGGCCAGCTATCCGACTCTCCACAAAACCATCGAGGTGGACGGACTGGAGATCTTTTATCGCGAAGCAGGGCCAAAAGATGCGCCAACGATTCTGTTGCTCCATGGCTTTCCAACTTCCTCTCACATGTTTCGAAATTTGATTCCGCAGTTGTCGGATCGGTTTCATGTGGTGGCACCGGATTATCCAGGATTTGGAAATAGCTCTATGCCGAGGGTGGATGAGTTCAGCTACACGTTCGACCATCTCGCCAATATCATGGAGAAATTTACTCGGAAAGTGGGTTTGAAATCGTACAGCCTCTATCTCATGGACTATGGAGCGCCGGTAGGCTTCCGACTGGCGGTCAGTCATCCGGAACGGGTCGAGTCGCTTATTATCCAGAATGGAAACGCCTACGAAGAGGGCTTGCAAGATTTTTGGAAACCCTTTCGGGCCTACTGGAAAGAGCACACGCCGGAGAACGCCAAGGCTCTCAAAGGATTTCTCAAGCTGGCAGCCACCAAATGGCAGTATACGCATGGCGTGAGGGATACGGCGTCGATCAGTCCAGACAATTGGTTGGTGGACCAGTATTTGCTGAACCGGACGGGAAACAACGATATTCAGTTGCAGTTGTTCGATAGTTACGGCTCGAATCCGCCGTTGTATCCACAATGGCAAGCGTATTTGCGTGAACATCAACCACCGACGTTAATCGTCTGGGGTAAGAATGATCAGATCTTTCCCGCCAAAGGCGCACATCCGTACAAACGTGATTTAAAAAATCTGGAGTTTCATTTACTCGACACGGGGCACTTCGCCCTCGAGGAAGACGGAGAAGTGATTGCAGGCCATATACGCCGCTTCTTCGATAAGAGAATAGTGGCCCACCGGTGAACGATCGGCATCATTGAGGAGTTTGGTTCACGTAATATTTATTTCATAACCAAGGAATCAGATCATGACAAAACTATTTGAGCCATTAACCATAGGTTCTCTGACATTGCCCAATCGCATCATCATGGCACCATTAACCCGAATGCGTTCAAAGCAGCCGGGAAATGTTCCTTACGAGCTCAATGCAGAATATTATGCGCAGCGTGCTTCAGCCGGTTTGATTATTTCTGAAGCCGCGCAAGTCTCCCAACAGGGACAAGGTTATCCAGGGACCCCTGGCATACATTCCCCTGAGCAGGTCGAGGGCTGGAAACTTGTGACTAAGGCGGTGCATCAGGCTGGAGGACGCATCTTTCTTCAGCTATGGCATGTTGGACGCATCTCTCACACGTCTCATCAACCGAACGGGTCTTTGCCCGTTGCGCCCTCTGCTCTTGCTGCGGAAAACAGTGGGACGTATACGGCTGATTGGCAGGAAACGCCTATTGTAGTTCCTCGTGCACTTGAAATTGACGAAATACCCGGAATTGTTGCCGATTACAAAGCGGGTGCTGAAAATGCCAAAGCGGCGGGGTTTGATGGCGTGGAAGTCCATGGAGCCAATGGCTATTTACTGGACCAGTTCCTTCAGGATGGTTCCAACGCACGCACAGACCACTATGGAGGTGCGATTGAGAATCGAGCCCGTCTGTTGTTGGAGGTTGTCGATGCGGTCATCGAAGTCTGGGGAAAAGATCGGGTCGGTGTACGTTTATCTCCCTATAACGCGTTTAATGGCATGAAGGATAGTGACCCCATCAAGCTGTTTACCTATGTATTTGGTGAGCTGGATACACGAGGCGTAGCCTTTGTCGATTTAATTGAACCACGTTCGTCATTCGCAGGCATGAAAGACGATAGTCTTGAAGACACACCACAGGCTGCCTCTTTGTTTCGTGATGTCTTGAAGACGGTAATGATTTCAGCTGGAGGTCATACCCCTGATTCAGCTTTGGAATATACGGAAAATCATTTGGCGGATGCGGTCGCGTTTGGACGGCACTTTATTTCCAATCCAGATCTTCCGGAACGTATCCAGAATTCGGCCCCTCTCAATCCTTATGATCGTGCCACATTTTATGGTGGTGATACCAAGGGATATACTGACTATTTATCTCTGAAGGAACAAGCTGCCTAATGCCCTCCAGTTCATCAGAAGGAAAATCCATTATGACACAACCAACAAGTGATATCGCCTTTACCGCATCTGTGAAAGCGGTGCAGGAACGAATGGGGTCACGACCACAATATGCTCGAATGGAAGAGGGAGTCGGATGGTCTAACACGATCACACCAGAACTTTCTGACTTTTTGAAAGAAGTCGACTCTCTCTATCTAGCCACGGCCAATGCCGATGGAAGACCGTATATCCAACATCGTGGAGGCCCTAAGGGTTTCCTCAAGGTATTGAACGACCACACGCTGGCTTTTGCTGATTTTGCAGGCAACCGGCAATACATCTCATTGGGAAATTTGTCAGAAAATACTCAAGCCTTTTTATTCTTGATGGATTACGCGACTCAAACCCGGATCAAGGTATGGGGGATCGCAGAGGTGATTGAAGATGATCCCGCCTTGCTCAAACAACTCACTGATTTCCGGTACAAGGGAAAACCTGAACGGGTTATTCGATTTCACGTAGAGGCGTGGGATATCAATTGCCGACAACACATTCCCGTAAAATATTCAGAGGAGGCCTTGGCCGGCATTGTGCAACCCCTCCGGGACCGACTGGTGACCTTGGAAGCCGAGAATGCCATGTTGAAAAGGCAATTCACATTGCCGGTCAATTCGCCAATCACCACAGCATGATAGACGAGAGAGGCTTCTATTCGGACATTTCCGTCGAAAACATTTAGAAATAGGAGACAAGGCGATGACGACATCCGTAAAATTCAATGATACGCAGGTCCTGCTGACAAAAGGGGGTTCCATCAATAAGGACCAGAAAGCCATCAGGGGAACATTCGATATGACCAATGAAACATCGGACTGGATCCAAGCATTCCGAACGCTCTTCGGCCAAAAAGTCACTTCCTATAAGAAGGGTATGCGAAATGCTGACGCCATGTTTTCGAATGAAGAGAAAGACTTTCTTCGCTCGATTGGAGCGACGCCACAGGAAATTTACGACTTTGTGGAAGACTGGTGTGATGACGGAGAACCGGACCCTGACATGGTCGTGGCGATCACACAAATTCGGAGGGACTATTTTTTGAACGATCTGCAGGGACAATATTCGAAATTTGTGAAAATCACCGATTTGTTTCCGCCAAGGGAGGCCAAGCTGGCCGGACTGGAATGGTTTCCCCGCATTATTGAAAAAGCGAGAGCCAAACTCTTTGGTGAGTTGCCGTCCGATTTGATGTATGGCTGTGGTGCGGACCGACGATTTCTGAAAAAGGTGAATGTTGACCCTGCTGAATTTCTACAGGTGGTTCGGGAGGCAGGGGATGATGTGGAATTCATTGTGAAGTTCGTGACGGATCAATCAAAAACTTGATGGACATTCTTTATTTTGCAGGAGGTCGCTGATGCCAAAGATCGTGCGTTTTCATCAAATCGGTGGACCTGAAGTTCTGAATCTTGAAGATCTACCCCTGGCCGAACCGGGCAAGGGAGAAATCCGCATGAAGGTGGAGGCCATCGGGCTTAACCGCGCTGAGATCATGCTGAGAAAAGGCCAATATCTTGAGACTCCTCAATTGCCCTCGCGGTTAGGCTATGAAGCGGCAGGAGTTATTGATGCGGTCGGTCAAGGCGTCACGGATCTTCGTGTAGGCGACCGCGTGAGTACGATCCCGTCTTTTTCCATGAGTCAATATGGCGTGTATGGGGAAAGTGCCATCGTACCGGCCTCTGCGGCTGCGAAATATCCGGACACGTTATCCCCCATTGAAGGTGCGGCCATCTGGATGCAATACATGACAGCCTTTGGGGCACTCATTGAATACGGAGGCCTGAAAAAAGACGACACCGTTTTGATTACGGCAGCGAGTAGCAGCGTGGGATTGGCGGCTATTCAAATCGTCAAAGCTGCCGGAGGAGTCGCTATTGCGACGACCCGTGGGGCGGACAAAAAAGCCTTTCTGCTGGAAGCGGGAGCAGATCATGTGATCGTGACCGATGAAGAAGATCTGGTAGAAAGAGGGATGGCTCTGACCTCCGGAAAAGGCGTCAGGTTGGTGTTCGACCCGGTGGCGGGACCTTTGCTGGAACAACTCGCCGCCGTCACCGCACCTGGCGGTATTATCTTCGAATATGGGGCATTGGCTCCACATCCAACTCCATACCCCTTGTTCCCCGCACTGGCAAAAGGGTTAACCATACGAGGCTATACGCTGTTTGAGATCGTCAAAAACCCGGAAATGCTGAAGCGAGGAAAAGAATACATTTACCAAGGATTGGAGTCCGGCGCTTTAAAGCCGATTATCGATCGCACGTTTCCTTTAACGGAAATTGCGGAAGCGCATCGCTACATGGTGTCCAACCAACAAAAAGGTAAAATCGTGGTGACCGTGTGAAGTCGGGGATCACATTGGCAGGTAAATCGGAGGCTCCAAAGATGAAAGAACAGGGGGCAGACCCTCAGCCATGTGGCGTTGCTCGGTTGAACGGAGGCGGATTTTAAAGATCACGCGGCGGCTCTTCTCGCGGTTCACCCTGCTATTCCCATCGTAGATCAAGTCTTGTCGGCCCCGGCCGGAAGCTGACGTCATGGCTTGGAAGCATTGATAGGCTGACGGCTCTTGAGCCTCTATGGCCTCTAACCCCTTCACCATGACGGCTAGAGATCGTTCCTGGCTTAATTTTAAATTATAGGCATCGTCGCCGCGATCGTCCGTATGACCTTGGATGGCAAGGGAATCGATCTTGTCGCGTAAGGGTCCACATAAGACTGCCGCGTAAAACGGCATTGCCTCCTGTACAAACTGAACGGCGTCATGAGAAAGAATGCTTTGGCCGAACTCAAAGGTGAGTTTTTTGTCGGGGACGACGATGAGAAGCGTGAGCGGATCTTGGGGATCGGAATCAAGCGAAAGCCCTAATCGCTCGAGGTGATCCCTGAGCGCTGCCTGCACATTCTCTTTGTGCTCCTGTAATTCCGATTGGGCTTCGGAGGCGGTTTGAGTGATAAAGGCCGCAAAGAGCAGAATAAAGATCATGGCCAGTGAAGTCATGAGATCGATGACGCCCCCGGTCGTGGGAGAACTGACGTTATCCTGATCCGTCGAGGAACTCATCCCGTCCGCCGGTGTCGAGCTAGCCCCTGCCGTTTTGACCAGGAGCCGATTTTATCGAAAATGTTAATCATGGAAGGACCGCGAGAGTTGGTAGAGGTTTTCCAGAGGGGTGGGCGCTCCTCGAAAGATGTTTCCGTTTGCACGGGATGAGGCCTGATATCCTTAAGCAATGTGGTGAGGTCATGAATGGCGCCGGTCAATTCATTCAAAGGGCCATGCAGCCTGTCTGTGATGACGCGTGGAAGTTCTGTCACCATTCGCCGGGATTCTGTATGGTGCTCCTGCTGTAAAGACGTCAGAGCCTGAATCGCCGCCGTCAAATTTGCCGTTGGCGCGGCAAGCCCGTTCGTTCCCCATCCGACAGGGTACTGGGGACTTTCTTCAGCTGAAGACGACTGGTCTTTCGAGGACTGGCCTCGCAACTCTGTCAGTTGCTCCAGCATTTGTTCCATAGTTTTTCGAGGAAAAAGTTGATCGATGAGACCGAGGAATGTGTGATGGGCGGTCTGCAGTTGAGCCACCAGAGGCTTTTCCATGAATGTGAAGATATTGGCCACGATCAGTCCGACGATGGAGGTCAGGAACTTTCCGGCCAGCCCGTTAATCAGACCCTGAATTCCTACAATTTCACTCCCATCCGCATGAAGCTTACTAAGGCCAATAAACAAGGCGAGAAAGGTCAGCAGGAGCCCGAGGCCGGTGACAAGTGCAGGAAATTGCCGATAGAAAGTAAAATTTACGTGCGTGGCGATGAGGGTTTCTCGGGTAAATACCTCCGCAGCCGGCCTGGTGCTGAATATACGTGGGTCCACGAACCAGGGGACCTGTTCCAGAATCAGTGTCATTCGGTATTGTGCCCACGGGTTGCGAAAGATAGGTTCCTGTTGCATTCCCGAATCGAGCGTTTGGATGTCCTCACTGTCCAGCCGGTTGGAAGAGGATGCCGATTGACCGGATCGGGTTAGGAATGTTTTAGCAGGGTGGTGCGTGAAACGATCGCGATCCATCTCCCTTCGCTCGTTGGCCAGAGCCTGCAACATTGGGTGAATTCGCTCGAACCCCCGTCGAACCGAAGCCGTTTCCTTTCGCATCTTGAGGATATGCCACAGAAAAAAAAGCAGGATCCCGCCAGACCCCAGCCAACTCAGCAGGGGGCTATGCGGCCCTCCCAGGAAGGTCACGTCACGACTCAAAAACTCCCATAGATTAAAGGACATGGTCTCCTTTTCCCCAGCATCTCTCTATTGCTCTCGGCGTATGCATGGCCACACTGGTGATGGGCCAAACTGTATACAACCTTCTCAAGTTTCGTGCCGTCTTTCCAACATGTAGAAATGTACGAAATACCAAAAAATCTGTGAAGGTCTGAGAAGTCTGAGCGGGGAGCTGGGCAAAGTGTGCCTCCTGCATCGGCAAGTTGGTCCTCAAAATACAAGGAGAAATGATTGAGAAAGAATGTAAGATGCAGCGTAAGGAAATGGTTGGGATAGAGGAGGATTAAGAAGGCAAGGCCAATGTAGGTAGCCTCAATTCGCCTTTCGAAATGAACAGACCTTTAGAATCCCATCCTGATCTGACCGGCAACAAAATGACACCTGACCTGCCTTGTCCTTATCGTTCAGATGAACCCCGAGCCATCCTACGTCCGACTCTTGATAATGCCGAGAAAAACCTTTAACCAGGTCTGGTCTTAGTCCTGAGCCCCAGACGGATGGCCATGTTCCTCCATGTCTTTGAACCTCTAATCCAGGGTCACGAATATTTTTGACGGAACCTTACCAAACCTGCTTTCTGACGGTATTCCTCGCTTTGCGGCAAGCATTGCCTCGTCGTTGGTTTAAGGCCCAAAGGGGATGTCTTTCATATCTATGGGGATGGAAACCAACATGAGAAAAAATTCCTTTTAGATCCCAGACATAGTCCTGTGGTTTGAACCTTCATCTAAAAGGGGTACAATACATCCGCGATTCCGGCCAGGATGCTCTGTTTAGGGAGCGTCTTTTTAAGGAACGAGTGGGACAATAAAGGAAGAAATATGGAAGCCGCGAGGACCACCCCACCGACTATCCTTGTTGTGGATGACGAAACGGATATTTGTCTGGCCCTCAGCGATTTATTGGGCAACGAAGGCTATCGGGTGGAATCGGTGGAGACCGGAAACGAAGCCTTACGTCGTGCGTTCCCTCCTCATCCCTACAGTGCGGTCATTCTGGATTTAGGTCTGCCGGACCTTGATGGCCTGATCGTCCTGCAACGAGTGTATAGTCAGGATGCCACACTACCCGTCATCGTTCTCACTGCGCATGGCGACCAAAAGGAAAAAATTGCCACCTTGCAACATCACGCCTTTGCCCACCTGATCAAACCGTATGACCGGCAAGAGGTGATCGAGATGGTGCATCGGGCGGTAGCGGTTAATAATCTGACTTGGAAGGCCGCGAAGGCGGAAGAGGAACTCACGACGAGTGAAACCCAGCGGCAGCTCGAACAGCAACGCACGCAAACATTGCTTTCTGAAAGTGAACAACGACTGACACTGGCCTTGAAGGCGGGGAATATGGGGATTTGGGACTGGCATATCCCAACCGATCACCTCATCTGGTCCGATGAAGTAGCAGGGATTTTCGGGTTAGCTCCAGGGACCTTTGATGGGACATATAGAGAGTATGCATCTTTTGTTCATCCTGAGGACCGGGCGTTGTTGGAGGAATCCATTCGAAGAACGTTAGAGAACGATGCACCCTACGAAGTCGAGCATCGAGTGGTGTGGCCTACCGGGGAAGTTCGGTGGGTGGCTTGCAAGGGACAGGTTATTGAAAATCAGCAAGGACATCCGCAGCGAATGCTTGGCACCGTTCAGGATATCACCATCCGGAAACAGGCAGATATCGAATTGCGGAATAGTGAACTGTTTTTAACCTCCATTGTGGAAAATATTCCTTATACGATTTTTGTCAAAGAGGCCAAAGATCTTCGATATCTTCGCTTCAACAAAGCTGGAGAGGCACTCATTGGCTATTCTACAGAGGCGTTGATTGGAAAGACGGATTACGACTTTTTCTCCAAATCGGAAGCCGACTTCTTTACCGGTAAAGATCGAGAAGTCTTGGCAAGCAAGACCCTGCTGGATGTCCCTGAGGAAGTTATTCATACCAAATCACATGGGACCAGATATCTGCATACCAAAAAAATTCCCCTTCTGGATGCCAACGATGATCCGCTCTATCTCCTAGGGATCTCCGATGACATTACTGAGCAGAAACAGGCGGAATTGGAACGTACAGAACGAGAAATTTTGTTACATCTCATTTTCGAGACAGGACCTGGTTGCATAAAACGGATCGCCGCCGATGGAACTTTGCTTCACATCAACCCTGCCGGGTTGGAATTAATCGAAGCGGACAATGGACTCGATGTCCTTGGACGTTCCGTATTTGATCTCGTCCTACCTGAGCATTTGGATACCTTTAAGCAAATGCATCAGGAGGTGATACAAGGGAAGAAACGGACTCTTCAATTTGAGGTCCAGGGCGTCAAAGGTACCAGAATTTGGCTAGAAACATATGCGGTGCCATTCAGGAATCCCATCACGAATGAAGTGGAACATTTGGCTGTCACACACGACATTACGAAACGGAAACAGGCCGAATTGGATCTGATTGAGCGAAATCGCATGCTTGAGTTGGATGTTGAAGTGACCACCGTCATCAATCAAAATGAAGCCATCCCTGACCTTCTTCACGGCTGTACTGAAGCACTTGTTCGACATCTTGATGCAGCGTTTGCGCGTATTTGGTGCCTTGATGAACCAAAACAAGTACTGAAATTGTGCGCAAGCTCCGGGCTGTATACCCATTTAGACGGGCCGCACAGCCGGGTGCCAATGGGAAAATTTAAAATCGGCCTCATCGCCGCTGAGCGAAAACCCATATTGACCAATATGGTCATCGGTGATCCACGCATCCCCGACCAGGAATGGGCCAAGCGAGAGGGGATGATGGCTTTCGCTGGCTACCCCTTGGTAAGCAATCAGGAGGTGCTAGGAGTGATGGGCTTATTTGCCCGGCACCCTTTGACGGAGTTCACGCTCAAAAGTTTGGGGATGGTTGCGGACCGTATTACCGTAGCCCTTGAACGCCAGGTAACAAAAAATGAAAAAAATAAACTTGCACTGTTCCAGCAGCGCCTTTTGGCATCAATGGGAGAAGGAATCTACGGCTTGGATCTTGATGGAAATGTGACTTTGGTGAATCCGGCGGTATTGGAGATGACCGGGTATGAAGAGGGCGAACTGCTTGGTCAATCCCCGCATGCGCTTCTCCATCATTCAAAGCCCAATGGTGTCCCCTATCCCCAGAAAGAATGCCCTATCCATAACTCCTTAAGGGATGGCTCCGTCTATCATATCGACACGGAGGTATTTTGGCGAAAAGATGGATCGAGCTTCCCGGTCGAATATGTAACCACCCCTATCCGAAATGATCAAGGAAAGCTGGAAGGGGCCGTCGTCGCATTTCAAGATATCACCCACCGCAAGCAAGCGGAGAAAGTTCTTCAAGAAAGTGAAGAGCGTTTTAGGCTCCTCAATGAGGCCATTCCGCAGCAGGTCTGGACGGCTCGGCCTGATGGTTCTCTTGATTATGTCAATCAACGTGTTATCGAATATTTTGGCTGTTCCTTTGAGGAGATGATCGGGAATGGGTGGCAGCGGTTCCTGCATCCGGATGATCTGCCTGGATGTCTGGAACGGTGGGCGGAAGCTCGAAATGCCCGCCAAGCGTATGAAATTGAATTTCGACTCCTGAGGGCCAAAGATAAAACCTTTCGGTGGTATTTGGGCCGAGCCCTCCCCATTTTCGATCAACAGGACCAGGTGGTGAAATGGTTTGGGACTAATACCGATATTACTCAATTGAAAGAATTGGAGAATCAGGTTCGACAATCCCAAAAAATGGAGGCGATTGGGACCTTGGCTGGAGGTATTGCCCATGATTTCAATAACATTCTTATGGCGATCATTGGCTATACGGAACTGGCTAAACAGAGTGTCAGGGGAAATGTCAGTGCCCAAAAGAGTCTTGATGAGGTGTTGGTCGCCGGGCAGCGTGCCAAAGAATTAGTCCAGCAGATATTGGCATTTAGTCGCCAAACCGAGCAGAGCCGCCAGCCGCTAGATCTTCAATTGGTGGTCAAAGAAGTGTGCAAATTCCTCCGAGCGACGTTCCCGGCGACCATCGACATTCGTCAAAATTTCTCTGAGGCTCCCTCGATCATATTAGGAGATCCTATCCAAATGCACCAGGTGTTGATGAACTTGTGTGCCAATGCCGAATACGCGATGCGGGGAAGCGGAGGTGTTCTTGAATTGAAGTTGAAGCATGTGACTGGTGAACCTGATGGGATCGGCACACATCCTGATCTACAGGGAGGTTCCTATGTATGCCTGACTGTTCGAGATTCCGGAACGGGTATGACGCCGGAGGTGGTCCAACGCATCTTTGATCCCTTCTTTACTACGAAGGGGGTTGGTGAAGGGACGGGAATGGGATTAGCCGTAGTCCATGGTATCGTCATCAGTCATGGCGGTGTCATGAAGGTGGAGAGTGAACCCGGACAGGGAACAATTTTTAGCCTGTATTTCCCGGAGATGGAGACGGCGAGTTTTCCTGGTGAAGATACGCCATTGCAACAGGAAGTGTTCATGGGCCGGGGACATATTCTTTTTGTGGAGGATGAGGAGCCCCTTGCAAGGCTAGGGGAAGAGGCCATGAAGGGGTTGGGATATGAGGTCATGGTGCGCACGAGCAGTGTTGAAGCTCTGGAAGCCTTTCGGGCTGATCCCTTTCGATTTGATGCGGTTGTGACCGATCAAACGATGCCTCAGATCACCGGCGAAGCTCTTGCCCGTCAATTGTTAGAACTCAGACCCGATGTGCCTATAGTCTTATGTACGGGTTTTAGTCATAGTATGACTCCGGAAAAGGCCAAAGCCATCGGGATTCGTGCTTTTCTTTTAAAGCCTCTGTTGATCAAGGATCTGGCGCGGACTCTTCGGGAAGTCCTTCAACTATAATTTCTGAGAAAGACCTTTCAGTCCCTTTCAACGCAAAACTGACAATTTTTTCAGCCTTCCTCCGCACATCGAATCGCCATCAAACCTTTTAGCTCATCTTTACAAAACGGCCTTTTTTTTCAGTATGGTCGCTCCGCCACTGTGACCATTGGTCATGTGCCGATCCTGTTCTAACAGGATGTTCTTCATAAGCCTCTCTTTGGGAGGGTGCTCAGAATGGAGCTTGGCCACTTGAAAACCCTGGCTATTTTGATTAGAGGGGCGGTGGAATATTGTAAAAATCTCGCCGCTTCATCAGCTTAGGAGTCACCGAGGCTCACTAGAGAACAATAGTGGAGTGTTCAAACATTGGCCTGAGCATTTAAAGGAAGGCTCGTCCAGTTCTGAGGCTTCTGGAAGGAAAGGCCGCAGCCGCTTGGATGAGTGGAGCGTACGGAGGAGGACGTGAGCATGGCCAAGGGGCGACCTGCCTGCGCGCTTGCGCGTCGAAGCTTGCTTCAGCGCGTAGACGTGAAGCGGCTCCGGCGAAGGGAGGGAACGCCGCTGGCGGCATTTTTCAACACTCCCTAGAGGGAGGCCACCGCGTCACGGATTAATTGGGTCGCTACGACAGGGGGGGCTTCCCCTTTGGTTGTCCATGTTTCAATCATGGATGGGGTAATGCGTAGGCCTTGCCCAAAGGTGAGGGAGATGGGATGACGTTGGGGGGTCTTGGCATCCGGGGGC
>CABVRQ010000077.1:0-2909 GCA_902500695.1 uncultured Nitrospira sp.
AGTCTGGTATTGACTACCTCCGCTCTTCATCCCGATCTTCACGGAAACTGCAATACTCCCACGAAAGCATGAGATTCACGCCGACACATGAAACTACTGAGGTGACGTTCTATTACCTTTTCCTCTCCGCAAGGAGGATTATGATGCCTGGCTCTTTCATCTTTTCAGGATTTCTTTTGTTCGGTCTCTTGTATGTCTGATCACCTGTATGAGCGTTTCAATCGGATAGCCTAGAATTAGGCGATCTCGAAACAGAATCTATGACATGACAACCAATTAAGGATCTCAATCTAGATCTCGCCTTTACGACGACGGAGATTGGCGGGAAGAATGTCCAGTACCCCACGACAGGTAATCTTAACCTTGCCTCAAGGAAACCGGAGGACGAGAAGGACGTCGAATATTCTTTCAAGCAACAATTACACTGGCTTCAGACCATACGTTTCATCTCTCATCTTTCAACACATACACCCTGCCTTTCACCATGAAGGAAGCGCAATTCTGCCTGACTAGCAGAATGTTGCCGCTCATCAAAAAATATTTTTCCCTGATCGGATCTATCTGTTAGGAGAACAAATATCCCCTGCCTCCGAGCCTTACTTCTCCCATCTCCTTTATTCAAATTCTGGCAAATCAGGAGACAATACGATACAATTTCCCATGTTTGGATTTCTGAATCCGCTCGATTGACCAACACTTCGACTGAAAGAATATCCGCATGCTTAACCCGTGTCACGGCAATCCACCGCATACTTCCTCGAAACGCATTACGTGGCAGAGAATATTCCTCTGTCTTATCTTCCTTTGGCCCTTGCCAGCCTTCGCCCACCAGGCGGGAAATCTTTATCGTGATGCTCTTTCAGCCGTGGAAAATCAGAATTTCAAGGCCGCCCAATCATTACTCGAACAGGCCATCCAGGAATTTCCTGAATTTTCGGAAGCCCATCACCTGTATGGCTTGGTGGAGTTTCAACTGACCCAACAACCTGAGCGCGCGATTTCTGCCCTTCAAGAAGCCATCCGACTTAACCCGAATCTAGCTCAAGCGCAGTATGATTTGGCATTACTCTTTATCAAGCAAGATCAAATGGAAGAAGCTCAAAAAGCCGTTCAGCAAGCGCTCGCTATCTATCCACGTTTTTGGGAGGCCAGGCTCACACTCGCTAAACTATTGGATAAGCGGGAGCTCACGAATCAGGCCATTCAGGAATACCAGGCCATTCTCACTCAACAACCCTACCAAGAAGAAGCGCTCTATCATCTGGCTACCCGGTTTATGCAAGCTCAAGATTTCGATCAAGCACAACTCCTCCTTACCCAATTGACAGAACACCACCCTCACAAGACAGACGCATGGTTGTTGCTTGGCCGGATTGCGGAACGGCAGAATCAACCATCACAGGCCTTACATGCTTACCAACAAGTCATTCAGGCCAATCCGGAACATTCGGAAGCCCACTACAATCTTGGTTTTCTTTACCAACAACAAGGGAACCTACCAAAGGCCATCAAGCATTTCCAACGCGTCGGTGAACTCAAGCCTCAGGATGCCGAGGCCTTTCTCAATCTTGGAGTCCTCTTCGCAGGCCAACATCAGTTCGTGGAGGCAGAACAAGCGTATCAAGCAGGAATCGCGTTGCAACCAGATTCCCTGGAAGGACATTTCAATCTTGGAGCCTTTTACGAATTCCACAAGAAGGATCTTCCTCAAGCACGAACTCATTACCAGAAATACCTTGCCCTTGGCGGAAAGGACACCCGAATCCAACAATTGCTTAACCAACTTGAGCAATAGATTATCCCCATCGGTTCAAGGAATTCCTCGAATTCTCCTTCAAGACCTCTCCAGGCGAACAATTTGATTTCCACTCCATTATCTTAGTCTTCCCATCTTCTTCCTCCTTAGGTTCATGGGCATCGCCCTTAGACTGTCAGACCCTCCAAGACTTTTCGAAGCTGTTTCATATCCTCACTCCACGCCGTTTGTTTCACGGCCGGAACCTGCTGATCACAATTGGCCTTTGATTAAGGGCGGAAGGCCAACGTTTCTGTCAAAACAAACCTGTCCATAATGTTCGGGAAGGAGACTCTTTCGATCATAACTAGACACAAAATCAGGAAAACTAACCATTTGTAGCACATTTCCAATCGGCAAGTTTTTCAATATTCAGTCGATATTCTCCTACCAAAGAACCTCCGCGTTGAATCAACGAGAAATGAATGAGTTGGTGTGAGGTTTGAGAGGTTATTGATCCTTTTATCCAGGAGACACGGAAAATGGGACGCAATTCAATCAAAGGGTTACAGAATCCGTTACAAAACCAACAAGGTGCATACATCCTGATTACAGGCATTGCTGTTGTGGCCCTGTTTGGATTTGCGGCCCTGGGTATTGAAGTTGGACGGTGGTATGCCATCCAGGGAGAAATGAGTAAAGCGATCGATGGAGCTGCCTTTGCAGGAGCTAAAAATGTGAACAATCCCAATATTGCCGATCTACACGGGTTTGTCGAACAAGTAGCGCAAGCGAATTTCCCTCCCGGACTGTTAGGAACTGACACGCCAACGTTTGTGGTAACCGACGACGGAAACGGAAAAATTACCGTTCAAGGCGCCACGAATTCCATTAATTCTCTCTCGAGAGTGGTCCAGGGAAGCCATGGGACCACCGCCATCGCCGCGGACGGATCCGCTAAACTTCGCAACGCCGAAATCGCGTTGGTTTTGGACGTGTCGGGGTCGATGGCAGGCAGTCCCATAAGCGACTTGAAAGACGGGGCCAAGAGCTTTGTCGAAAACTTCACCGATCAACAAGCCGATAATCGATTTGCCCTGATAACCTTTGCCTCAGGGGTCCAAAAGCCCTTTGCTATGGACCATGGGTACGTTTCCCCCATGACTTCAGCCAT
>CABVRQ010000077.1:3009-17639 GCA_902500695.1 uncultured Nitrospira sp.
ATGTCCAGTTACGGTTCCCAACAATGCAATATCCCCCAGGGACCACTAGCCGGTTACCTTAACTATCTCGCAACCCAGATGGCTATTGACAATGCCGCAGCAATCAAAGCTCAGGGCGTTGAAATCTATACCATTGGATTGGGCAACATCGATCAGGCATTTCTCGCAACGCTCTCCAGCGGATCAGCTTTTGCCTACTATACCCCTGACTCCTCAGAGTTGGAGGGAATTTTCCAACAAATCGCCAATATTCTCAAACTTGTCCTCATTAGTTAGGCAACCACGATGGCACACAATGATAACCA
Source organism: uncultured Nitrospira sp. (assembly GCA_902500695.1). GTDB lineage: Bacteria > Nitrospirota > Nitrospiria > Nitrospirales > UBA8639 > Nitrospira_E. Next base: position 3,315 of record CABVRQ010000077.1, read on the forward strand.
TGGCACGCGTAACTGGGATTATGGGTCCACAAGCAGGAGGATTCCCCAATGAACGGGTTGATCAAATCTTTTCGTAAACTATTGTCTCCATGCCATAACGAGTCAGGAATCTCGGCCGTTGAAGTGGGGTTAACCATGCTCGTGTTCCTCACGTCTCTCTTCGCCGTAGCGGAAATGGGCTGGTTTTTTGTACACCAGAATACCCTTACTTCCGCAGTAAGAGAGGGCATTCGTATTGGGACGGTAGGCGCGACTTCAGTCGATGGCAACGGGAATTCCTTATCACGGGAAAATTCAATCAAACAAGCCATTCAACAAAGCGCCGCAGCCGTGATGGACATTCCTTCGTCGGATATTTTCATTTTTCCCGTCGATGCCGATTGGACCGATCCCGATGATCCGGCGGTTGTTGGAACGGCAAGTGCCGGCGGTGCCGGCGCTTTTATGCGGGTCAGAGTCAATTTCACCCACCAATTTTTTACACAATTGATCGGTGGGTTATTTGGACCAGGTGATACCATTGTCATGTCGTCCGAGGGAACCTACCGCAATGAAAACTTCATCCTAGGAGGCGGCTCATGATGGCATCATTATTACAGATAGGGCGAAATGAACGGGGAACCGCTTCCATCGAACTCGCTTTTTCCCTCATGATTTTTCTCTTCGTCGCCTTTGGCATTGTCGAATACGGGAGCATCATCAACGAACGCAATGCGCTCACCCAGCTAGCGAGGGAGGGCGCAAGCTTAGCCTCGCGAAACCTGACGACCAGCCAGAATATGATGGATCTTCTCGGCTCCACAAACAATGCTCTGGATTTCAAAAATCATCCATCCAAATATCATATTTACTTAGCCCAAATCACCGCTGGGACCGTCGCGGACAATAACCCTACCTGTACGGTCGTTGAGCAGGGAGGTTTTAACGGCTCCGGCGTAGAGGCTCCAGCGCTTCCGAATTGTGATTTACCGCAAAATCTTTACGACTATTTGATTTATGTTCCCGGTACCGGTGCAACAGTACAACAGTTTACCGTGCTTAAAGTCTATTATGAACATGATCCAATGACCCCTGTCGGGGCACTAGGTGCTCAATTTGGATGGGGGGGCAACCTGGGAAACAGTGTGACCTTGTTTAGCCGAGCAATTTTTTAATCTAAGACGTCAGGAATCTGTCCAGGAACATTCTCCTGCACCATATATTTTTAGATTGGATAGACAGCATTCCGTTAAACAGACTTGCGAAGCAACCAGACGGAAGTCCCCCAACCCTTCTCGGCTGTTCTTCTCATATTTTTCATCCCTGAGATGGGAAGGTATAAAATACCGGGTGGTACTGTAACCTCATTTTGTTGATCTTCCATATACACTCCCTGAATAGAGGACGGACTATCCCCTCAAAGCCATCCAAGCATTTCCCAATTTTCTTACAGCGTGAGTACAACGCGCCAGGACAGGATCATTCACACATGTCCATTTCATAAGTTTGGCTTTAATTTGCCCTATTTCTTCGTTGTTCAATAAGACTCTCTAGCGTGGATCTGACCGTTTGCAAATCGGTCGAATCCAGGCGAATCGAAGTGTCCTGTTCAAGTTTGGTTAAGGGCTCCCCTTTGGCCTTTTGCTGTTCCATGACTCCAATCGTTGCATCAGATGCATCGGTCCGTTGTTTAGCTCGAGATGCTATTCGCTCGGCCAACACCTCGTCCGGCGCCCAGACGTCCAAGATAACAACAGACACGAGCCTTTCATGGGCGAGTCGGATGAATGATTGTCTTTGTGCGCTCTCAATGAATGTAGCATCCACAACGACAGAATAGCCCGCCTGTAACATCGTATTTGCAAGGTCCCATAACCGATCATAGGTTGCACGAGTCATATCTGGCGAGTACAAGCTCTTTGAAGTTTCCTGACCAACAACGATTTTAGGTTGTTCGGCATGGATCCGTTTACGTTCCACATCGGATCGCACGCGCATAGCACCCAACGCTTTCACCACTTCAGTGGAGACCGTCGTCTTCCCGGTCCCGGATACTCCATGCATCAGCATCAACATTGGAGGAGAGGGCATCATCAATCGATGGGCAAACTCCACGTATCTGCTTATTTCTTGAAGGATATCTTCCCGAACTGCGTTTCCGGGTTCTACCTGAGCCAGACGCAAGCCTGCGACTTTCGCCCGAACAAGTGCCCGATACACCTCATACAGCCGGAACACACTCATCCCGGCATAGTCTCCAGTCACTTCCAGATAACAGTTTAAAAACCAATAGGCTAAATCCACCCGATCTCTACTCTCTAAATCCATGACCAAAAACGCGACTTCACTGATGACATCAATCCAACGTAACCGTGGTTCAAATTCCAATGCATCAAAGACACAGATCCGGTCCTCCAATAAGGCAATATTTCCCAAATGAAGATCACCATGACACTCCCGAATCTGCCCTGAAGCTTTGCGTTGTTTTATTATTGACCTTAAGCGCCTCCATTCCTGGTTTATCCATTCTTGAATATCCTGCAAACAGGATTGAATCCGCGCAGGGAGGGCAGTATGAGGAATGTCCTCGAAGCACTCTGTTATAGGTTGCCAGACCATATCCGGCTCTCCATAGGGCATGAGATCTTCTGCAGGGTCAAGCCGGCTATGGAAAATACCGATATCTCTGGCCAGTTGACCGACCACCGATTCATCCAGGGAGCCCCTTTCAAGGAGATTGTGAAACTCCTGATTGGGAGGAAATTGTTTCATTTTGACGGCCCATTCAAAAGGGCATCCGTCGCCATCCATGCGTGGATCTGATGGCGATCCAGTGATGGACACCACCCCGAGATAGAGATGTGGAGCTAACCGTCCGTTGAGACGAACCTCTTCTTCACAAAACCACTTCCGTTTTTCAAGTGTGGAAAAATCAACAAAGGAAAACAACACGGGCTTTTTAATTTTGTAGACATACCGACCGGTTAGAAAGACCCAAGAAATATGCGTTTCCACCAGGGTGACCTGACTCACCGGGTGTGCATAACATTTCGGATTCTGCAGCGAGGCGACTAACTGAGAAGAAATCATAGCCATCCAATAAAGACCACTAGCCTCTGAGAGGAAATGAAAACATATCGTTCTGGACCGCACTCCATTTAGTGCACTTGCTCATCCTACCCAATTTCACTCCTTTCACCAAACAGACCAAAGCATCCACTGATGATAAACGTTCATTTGACTTGTGAAGAAAATGCCCGACCAGGTACACTATAAATATCTGACCAATTATGTTGAGACGAATCAAAACCTTTTTCATTATATTTCTGTTTCTCCTGGTCGTGGCCCTATTGACAGCGCTCTGGTTGTTACCGGGCATGTTCTCTGCCAAAGCTACTCCCCCCGAGTGGGAAGTGAAAGCGGCAAGATTTATCCGCCATCTGGCAACTCCAAGCCACTTCCTCAAGATGACGAACCCGATTCTTTCTTCTTCAGAAGCACTTGCGGACGCTCGGCATCATTTTGCCGATCACTGCGCGACCTGCCATGCCAATGATGGAAGTGGGAAAACACATATGGGTCCGAATTTCTACCCTCCTGTTCCTGACCTCAGGGACCCTGCCATTCAGGCTATGGCTGATGGCGAATTGTTTTATGTCATCCATTACGGCATTCGATTCACCGGAATGCCAGCCTGGGGGAAAGGTTTGCCGGAAGAAGATCTCGACAGCTGGAAATTAGTACACCTTATTCGACATTTTCCCAATATCACTCCTGAAGAAATTACGGAGATGAAACAATATAATCCCCTTACCCGCGAAGAACGGGAGCAACAAGAAACCCTTGATCAATTTTTATCAGGAGAAGATGTGGTACCCCAAAACCACCATCATTGATTTCATAATTCAAGGAGTCATCATCATGAAATATTTCAGCATTTTAGCCGTTCTGTGTTCCATGTTTCTGACCGCCCCAGCCTGGGCACATGGCGATGCCGCTCATGTGATGGGAACCGTCACCGAATCGGGAAATGACCATGTAGTGGTCACAACTCCAAAAGGGGAATCCCTGACCCTCGCCTTTCATCCTCAAATTACGTTTCAACAAAATGGCATCCATGTAGAAAATGCTCGGCCGCAGGTTGGCGACCGACTCGTGGCCGAGGTTTCCAAAAAAGAAGTCCCTGAAAACCGGGACTGGGTTGCGACGGAGATCACATTTTCCACACCAAAAAAGAAACCTTGATTACCGAACACGATCACGACCCAGAATGAGAAAAAAAGGCCTGTGATTTTTTTGGGTATGCCGAATGAAGTGTTTTATTTGGAAGGACTAAACCACAATCTTACATAATCCGCATATTCATTTTTTTCTTAATCTATTTACATGGATCAATCCTCCCGAATTTTGATCATTGGCCCTACCTTCAAGAGGCCAAGACAACAGTATGCCATTGACTAAATTCCAGGATTTCTAGCTTTGGATCAGAACTCCCTGGCGACTGGCCTCACATAACAAGCAGGACAGGCGCAAGATTGAACAAATGGATCGGAGTCTATAACGGACGCCATACTGAGATGCCATTTGGGGTGAATAGGGCCAGTCCGGTTTACAAAGAAAGCACTCTGGGCACTAGAGGTATGGGATGAATCTGTTTTATTTGAATATTTTCCAGGTGGAGGAATATCCCGTATAAAGATGGATGAAGGAGCAAGATGACCTACTCCAGGGCTGTTAGTCTCTCACCTGTTGTTTTTCGCAATAAACTGGTTTTCCTTTTATTCCTCACCGTGCTTTGTGCCGGAGGATGCTCGACCCCCTACCAAAGTACTCTTCCTCCCAATCTGGCCGAACAAATCGATCCCTTATTAATGTTCCCACGCATTAAAGATGATCCTGACAGCTTCAAGGGAAAACTAGTCATACTTGGCGGACAAATCCTGGCGGCGAAACGCTTACAAAATTCAACCCAACTCACAATCCTCCAATTGCCTCTCATCGATGACCAGGAACCCACGACTGAACTTACTCAATCCCAAGGACGATTTATTGCAGAACAACAGCAATTTCTAGACCCCGCCACGGTCCCTCCCGGAAGCCGGATCACCCTGGCAGTAGAAATATCCGGCTCTGTCCAACAGAGTCTCGATGAAGACATATATACCTATCCCACTTTCCTCATTAAACATTTCAAAATCTGGCCAGCGTATTCTCCTGATTACGACCGGTATAGATCCTATCCTCAACCATTGTTTTATCCCTATGCGTATCCGTACTGGCGGGGATATGGCCGGTTTTACCCATCTTACCCTTTTGGCTATTGGTAAGACGCTTTCCCTAACCCACAGACACACCCGCGCTACTATTTCCGAGAGCCTCAGGGATATTCAATTGCCCAAATAACTCGTAGGATCTGGAACACCCAAGGACTCCCTGGGAACCATGCCAACCCGATTCAATCTCTTTAAATATTAAAAAAAAGGAGGAGGCATGGCCTCCTCCCACAATAAACGAGTATTTCAAATAAACTGGAAACTCGACAGGAGATTTACAACTTTGTGTCCGGGTGCTGTTCCTGGGGTATGGATTCAATTGGCATCTCTTCCACTAACGGAGCTTCCATTGGGTGCTCTTCACTAACAGAACTTTCTCCGATGGAGACGTCATCCACAACAGGATTTCCCTCAATGACCCTGGCTTCCATAGGAGCGGGAGCTATGATTGCCACGCTATCGAAATCAGCCATTAACCCTATCGTATCCTCTCCACCGTCTAACAAAAGAGTAATATTCGTAGTATCGTTCCGCCATTCCGCCACCATCTTCAGATGGCCGCGAAGCAGGGCTTGTCCCCAGAGACTTTGATCATATTGGTACAACGAATCTAACCAGATTTCCTGAACTGACGTGGGCATGCCATAAGACTGGGTTATCCAATTTTCCACCGCATGGAAATCTTGCACATAGTCCACAGCATCATCATGTTTCGGTTCAAAGAGATAATTCGCCTGAGCAAGTTGATCTTCATAAAAAGTGTAGGTTAACGACGCATCAATTCCTTCGATTTGACGACGATACCCCACCCGCTGCTCGTAGATCTCCAATACCGGAGACTGGAGTTCCCAAACCGGCTGCACCGGTTCATTCAGTTTTACCTCTTGGGCATTCATTCCCCACTCCGTACTTCGCCGTTCCAAAGCCTGGGGTTGAGCAGGAACGACCGTTTTTTGAATCACGGATGGGTGCGCTTGATGGTGGGTTGGCCCCGCCAGCAAATGACCATTGGAATCCCGGTGACGGGTGAATATCAAATATTCAGATGCCTCATAGGCCAAACTTGTCGTCAACAGGGTTGTTCCCAACATGACAACTGCGCCCGTCAAGCTCAAATGTGTTTTCATAGCATTTCCCATTGTCCTCAAGGTTTTCAATCGCAATGAATAATGAGGATCCCTGTATGGATGAATACACAGGTAGATCTCCCGTTATCACCACTCGTCAGTCAATATAGAATAGTGTCGGTTGTTGAGAAGGCAACTTGAGGGGGCAAAAGCAGAAACCTCTTATCTGGACATAGCCTACATTCATGACCCTTACTTTGGCTCAGAAGTACCGAAAACCGGGCACCCGGGAAAGAAGAGGGCGAAAGACCAAAAGAGGAGAAAGCTCTCATACGAAGTGACCTCAATGAGTGTCTTTCCGTTTAAGATTCTTCACATACTGGGCCATGACTAGAGGAAAGGTGAAAAACCAATCTAGAACGTGAGCGCCCACCTGGGGCGAAGAGAGAAGAAAAAATGGACACCGAGGTTTGACCGGGAAAATCGCGAATACCGCACGATACCGACTTTTAACACCAGGCGACATTGGCGGAGGAATCTCCGCCACTTCCCGCCAATGGCTGTTCAAGAACTTCCGCCCAGTGCTTTCTCAAATTGTTAAACATCTGGAGATACCCGGTATAGGAATTGGGTTTCTGCATGTATCCATTCACCCCCATACCAGCGGTGAAACAGATATCCTTTGGAGCATTTGACGTGGTCAACACCACAATGGGAATACTTGCCAGAGATGGATCCTTCTTGATTTCAGTGAGAACTTCCCCTCCGGTCATGTGAGGCATATTTAAATCCAGGAGAATCACACTAGGGCGTGGCGCACATTCTCCCCTGGAAAAGAGGCCACGGCGGTATAAGTAATCCAGCAATTCGGTGCCATCATTCACACACCGCAATTCCTGTCCAACCGGGATCTCGTCCCATGCCTCTTTCACAATTTCGCAGTCATCGGGATTATCATCAACAAGCAGAACTGTGTGGATGGGCAGAGTCATCATCAGTATTCCTTGAATTGACTAAACGGGAGATCAAAAATCGGGCTGGGCAATACCGATTCCCAACAGCAAAGAACCACTGTTCTTTATCGGCAATTTTTCAAAAACCTTTCCTCCACGGACGAACGATGACACGCTTATGGTTTTGCGAATCCCGTCGAAACACCCCCCGCCGTCAAGGAAGGAACATTGAGATGAGAGGAGAACAACTGTCGAAAGGAAGGAGACTCCGGAAATTTTTTTGGCCATTGCGGGAGATGTCGGACATGCAACCACTGAAGGAGTGCATCCCAGCCGGTCACACGAATGACATCAGCATGGGGAATTGCCCGGTTCCAGGGTTGATCCATGACAAAGACTTGTCTGTCGAGAGCACGATAGGCCTGAATATGGTGAGGATGATCGTCAATCGCGGCTGTGATCGATTCGGGAATGTCGGTTTTCTCTTCAGTGTGATACAGCGCATCAAAAGGAAGACCATGCTCCTCTAACCAACGAAGAGTCTGAGGTCGTGAATAGGGACGCCGAGCCGTCACGATGATAATCCGATAACGCTGATGGATGAGTGTCAAGGCCTGTCTTGCCCCTGGAAACAGCGGTAACCGTGGGATAGACTCCTGGTGAAATCGGGAGAAAATTTCCTCAAGAAGCTCAGGCGCTAATTGACTAGCATCTAATCCACCAGCACTCCCATACAGACCCACAGGCCATAACCTTCCGGTCAATTCCTGAAACAACCGCTGCACTTCCGGCTCCGCGCGGCCCAAGACATTATCAATATCAACCGCAAAACATGGTCGGATCATCGAAGATTACTCCATTAATGATTGCTTGGGCACGTCGACCTGCGAAAGAAAACTCCAACACAAAAGTTGCGCGCTCCTCGTTTGGATACCATAGAAACATTTGAACCATACAAGCAAGCTGGCCGGAAACACCTTTGGGATACCATACAGCTCGAACATCTCTCCCCTCACCCACAGGGATTACCATACATAGGACCGGATGTTCAGTAAAAAAGAGGTTACTGAGATAGGCTTGCAGCAATAGACTGGTCGTTGAGATGGCTTCGAAGGGGGCGATGGGTTAACGCGAGATATGCATGTTTGATGGATCCTACCGGTGACACTTCCATCAGGAACGGAGTTTCCCAATCATCATCCGCCACGTCGGGTTCCTCTGGAATGAGCACCCGCCGATACCGTTGTTCATGCGCGGCTAAGATCTTTAACGGGACTCCTCCCACAGTTCCCACATGTCCATCCGCCGTAACGGTACCCGTCAGAACCGTCTCCTCATCCACGGGCTCATTTTTAGCAAGGGCAACGACATTCAGGGCCGCCATGGCCGATAAACTTTCCCCGTACAACGTGACTCCCGGATAGGGCAAAATAAACCTGACCGTCCAGGAATCAGGATTCAGGCCAGCAGCTTCAACCACCAAACCCAAGGCATCTTTGACCGACTGTTGGGCATAGGGTGAAAACTTCCCTGGCCTGGTAAGAAATTGAAGATCCAACCCTTTGTGATCTCGTCGCTGAAGAAACTCCAATTGAACTTCCGCAACAATACCCACCTGTTCAGATTGTGCATTCGTCGTCGTCCCAAGGATGGGAATCGCCCTTCGAACAGGGTTAATCGGAAAATCGGTTTCTGAAGCCGCATGGCTGGAGGAGGGAAGACCGAATGCTAGGAATATGGAGAGAAGAATGCCTCCCAGGAATAACCAAGATGTCGAGGACACGTTCTGTGGATGAGCAGACCAAGCAGTCAAGCATTCTGCGCACCCACTTTGAAATGATGTTCGCCCTCCACCCATCGCCATCCCCCGTGAAAGCTGTCTTCACCTTTTCGGCCTGGCAAAGAGCACACTTAAGCTTTGCGAGGTCTGGCACCATGACTTGCTGTCTCTGATCGTCCCGAGGCCTTATCAATTCATAGATATTCCTTTCACCGGACAACAGGGACATTCTTCATATGGAGGGCCGTTCAATCTCGTTACCTGTCCACGAATGACAGAGAAGATTAAGAACGGTCCAAAGAACACCGATGAGGACATCAGGCATTTCCCTCAATTGAGGGAATGGGATTTCCATTCTAGAACGCCTCATCGGCAACCATATGGCCATCAAACGAATTCCAACAACATCGGCTCAAGTGGGAATGTACCTCTGTGGAATTGACCGCTCATGGCTGAATACCCCCTTCCTCGTGCACCGGTTTCTCATTAAATGTTCCAGTGATATTGCCAAATTACAACAGGCCGGAATTGAAGAAATCACCATTGATACTGATCGTGGGCATGACGTGCCATCAGATTCTGAACCACCACAGACTCAAGATGATGAGCTCTCATCCAAACAGGACCCTCCGATACCTGATTCCTCCGTCCCACCGGAAGCCGAACGTCTTCAGCAGCTTTCACCCTCTATCCAGGGAAAATCACTATCCGGTGAACTCACCACGATGAAGCTGGTGCGGAAGTATATGCTTGAAGGAGTACAGGATATCCTTCACACACTGCAGAAAACCGGAGGGCTCGCCATAGAACAGGTTCATCAGATCACTGAATCCGTTATGGCTGAAACCCTCGGACATGAAGAAGCCTGCATCGCCATGATTCGGACCAGAGACTTTTCTCCGGCCTTGTACGATCACGCACTCGCGGTCAGTACATTAGCCGTGTTACTGGGACGAGCTGTGGGGTTGGACAACACCGCGTTACAACACCTGGCAAGCGCGGGCCTCCTCCACGACGCGGGGCTCTTGAACCTTCCACAAGTCCTTCATCGGCCGCTCAACCAGTTATCTGACTCAGAATTAGGCCTGTACCAGAAACATCCCCGACGTGGAGCTGACATGCTGTCACAACAGTCTTGTTTGGCTGACGAGGTCGATACGTTAATCCGCGAACATCATATCGCGCTGGATGGATCAGGATACCCTGCGAATATTGATCCGGCAAAAATCCAAACACCCACCCGAATCCTTCGTATTGTCGACGAGTATGATGAATTATTGACCGGTCACCACACCGGGAAACCTCTCGCGGTCAGAGTCGCGCTCCAAACGTTGTATCAACAAGGCAGGAAAGGGCTATTAGATGGGGAGTTAGTGGCGACCTTCATAAATCTTATCGGAATCTATCCCACCTATGCCCTGGTGGAATTGAGCACCGGCGAAAGGGGAATCGTCACAGCGAACTCCAGAGATAATCTGCTTCAACCCACGATCCTCCTTATCCAGGACGCCATTCATCAACCCTTGCCTGAACCGATCCCGTTCAACTTCTCTGTACTATCCTCTCATGAACCACGGCCAGAAATTGTGCGGGTCCTCGCTCCCGAACAAGTCGGTATTGACCTTGATTCTGCTCTGGAAAATTGGATGACCTTGTAGTCATCCTTCCTGTCGGTCAGATCGAGAAGGCTCTCTCACCCCACCCGGGACTGATCCGGTTCAGAAAGCCGAACCGCAATTCACACCAATTTTAAGAAACAAACACCACTGGGTCCCCCCCGCAAGGTTTAAAAAAGGAATGCCGATACAGGCCCAGGCATTTCCCAACCAACCCGCACCGCACCAGAGGCGGAACGGAGGGCTCAAGAATGAAAAAGATCCGTCAGCAACCGACCACAAGAACATGGCGTCTACTATCCCTCACAGGCCTGGCCCTCTCGGTCGCATTCTTCCTGAATGAAGGACAAGCCAGAACATTGCCCATGTCTCCCTCCACTCAATCCATCAAAGAGCAATGTACTCACCCCACCCAAATGGCATCAAAAAATTATCCTTTAGAAAAAGATCATGCTTCCCAATCGACAAAATCCACTAAGCACCATGATTTAGGAACCCGGGAAAGGGATAACGATGATAAACCACAAAAGAAAAAATTCGGGTTAGCGATTTTATTTCTAGGAACCTTGGCAGAAAAGAGCTAATTCGCTTTTTGTTAAAGATAGAACACTCTCCCAAAATTGGAGCAAGGCAGCTTCCCACAGGGGCAAAAAAATTGAGGAAATTCGGATCCGGCTTTGAATTACTTTGACAACAAACGAGGCGAGGAATCTGCGGTGATAAAGGTCGGCGACAAATCTTCTAGCGCCAATAACAACGCATGCGTCCCGGAACGCCCGTGGCCATTGGCTTGAATCGCAACATAGAGCTTTCGCACAAGTGAAAGCCCTGTCAGAAGTAAGCCCATTCGTTTGGCTTCATCTAATGCCATACCCATATCCTTAATAAAATGCTCCACAAAAAATCCGGCTCCAAAATCCCGTTTCAGTATCCGTGGCGCCAGATGGTCAAGTGTCCAGCATCCCGCGGCCCCACTGGATATGGAGTGTAACAAGGTTTCGCCATCCAATCCGGCCTTGTGGGCATACAATAACGCTTCACACACACCGATCATGGTGCCGGCAATCGTAATTTGATTACAGAGTTTGGCATGCTGTCCGCATCCTGCCTGACCTTGATACACTAAAGTTCTTCCAAACACGGACAAGATCGGCTTGACCGCCTCAAATACTCTGGAATCTCCACCCACCATAATGGACAACGTGCCATCTTTGGCGCCAACGTCACCGCCCGAAACAGGCGCATCAAGAACCGACGCGGATTTTGAAGCGGCCAAACTGGCCAATTCACGGGCCAATGTCGGCTCGGAAGTGGTGAAGTCCACAAACACTTGACCGGAACGAGCCTGTGACAACAGTCCCTCGGGTTGGAGATAAATCTTTCGAACGTCCTGAGGAAAGCCCACCATCGTACATACCACATCGGCCTCCGCGACTAAGGCTGCTGTAGACTCTGCCCACCGCGCCCCTTGATCCAACAGCATCTGAGCTTTAGAAGGAGTGCGGGTATGTACCGTCAAGGCATACCCCGCACGAAGGAGATGTTCACACATTGGCGCGCCCATCACTCCAGTGCCAATCCATCCAATTCGAACAGACAAGGGAAGAATAATAGGTTCGGCCGCAGAGGAAGAGGTATTCATGAACGCTCCTTGAGGATCGAAGATTGATCAGAGGCTGGCTGTTGTTGCGTCAAACAATGAATGGTTCCGAACCCCCAGACCAGATCCACAGCATGAATACCCACCACGGCTCGATCAGGAAACAGGTCGGCCACAATCCCTAACGCCACCCGATCCTGAGGATCATTAAAGGTTGGCACCAACACGACAGTATTGCCGATATAAAAATTGGCATAACTGGCGGGTAGCCGTCGTCCTTCAAAATACAGCGGCTCAGGCATCGGCAAGGGGACTACCAGTAACTTTCTCCCGTCCTCCACCCGCATCCCCTCCAATCGTTCGGCATTTTCAGCCAAGGGACGGTAGTTCTCATCGGCTGGATTGGATTCCTGACACAGCACCACCGTATAGGGATCCACGAACCGGCACACATCATCCACATGTCCATGCGTATCGTCACCGGCAATGCCTTGTCCCAACCAGAGAACCTGGGAAATGCCTAAATGTGTGCGAAACACTTCCTCATAATCCCATCGGGAATACCCGGGATTCCGTACCTGCACCTGCTCATCCAACAAACATTCTTCTGTGGTCAACAATGTTCCTTGGCCGTTCACATCGATGGCGCCACCCTCCAGAACAACCCCTTTCCGATTTCGCTCAACCGGAACCACGGGAATCTTAAGTTTCGGGCCTAACCGTAAGGGAATACGATCATCCAATTGCGAATCGGGATACTTGGCCCAGGCAGTAAATCGAAAACGGGCAATCGCCACTTGAGGTTCAGGCTGATCCCGTTTCACGAAAATGGGGCCAAAGTCTCTCGCCCACCCCCGATTGGTCGGAACACGAAAAAATTGAATACGGGTCATATCCACGCCAACTTTGGCCAACACCCGCCGGGCTTTTAATTCATGGTCTTTGTCATTCACCAAAATCCGAACAGTTTCTCCCCCAGAGATTTTCCGAACCATTTCTCCATACACCCAGGAGATCGCTCCCATTTTCCCCGGCCAATCTTTCGTATTATGGGGCCATCCGAGCCAAGTCGCCTCGTGTCGCTCCCACTCTGCGGGCATCCGAAAATCTAACTTAGATCCCCTCGCCTTAAGAGGGACTTTCTCCTGATTAGAGAAAGTGCGAGAGTGGGAATCCTCTGGGTCCATCTCCCGGCCAGGGCTCAGCTCTGAATCCATGACAGGGCTAGGGGGAGAATGAAGGTTCTCAGAATTTTCCATGACTCTCACAATCTCCTCCACCACATCATCAGTCTTGTTCAGAACATCATCATTCAAAAATCGAAGGACACGAAAGCCTAAAGCCGTTAAATAATTTGTGGACTCTTCATCAGCGGTTTCTTGCTTTCGTTGTTCCTCATCATCCAGCTCAATAATCAGCATCCATTCCAAACAACAAAAATCGACGATACTCCTACCGATTGGATGTTGCCGCCGGAATTTCCATCCCTTGATCTGACCATCTCGAATTTCCTCCCAGAGCCGCTGTTCAGCATCGCTTTGATTCCCAAGTAAATGAGCCGCAAAGGATCGCCATCTTGGTGAAATTCGCTTCAACTTTCCCCCTCACTCTTCATTCAGTTCCTCTTCGGAACCAAATCACAACGGGGCAACCGAATCATCTAGCCTTATGGATAAGCGAAGCACCACATACATGTCCAGATTTTGATGTAAAAATCCATGTTGTATCGGAAAAATTCTGGACAAGCAATGGGTTCCCTCTCCCTACGAGGGGACTTATTTTTTTAAGAAAAAGCGCGAGGGAAATGAAGGACAGATCCGATCTTACCGAGGACAAGTCAAATAGGCCCTGGGCTATTCATCTAAAAATCTCTTTGTGATCCCTCCATACGCATCAATGCGGCGATCGCGAAGGAAAGGCCAGTTACGTCTGACTTCTTCAATGCGCTTGAGATCGATATCCACCACCAGCGTTTCTTCTTTCTCAACCGACGCTTGAGCCAGCACCACACCAAACGGATCACACACAAACGAACTGCCCCAAAACTCCAACCCATC
>CABVRQ010000078.1 GCA_902500695.1 uncultured Nitrospira sp.
TGATTTCAAGAGTCAATTTCCCATTGATGAAGGGGGCAGCTTCGTCGGCGAATGAATGAGTGAAATCCTCGATTGGCCAGTCTAGCTAATGAGATATTAAATGAATTAGGTCGAGTCGGTTGAGGAGAATCTTGAAGCCAGGCTTTACCCATCCCCCCACTTTAATTTTGTGCGTAACACTTCAAAGTAGCTTCGCTCTGGAAAACGAATGAGGTGTGTGCGGTGATCTGATGCTCGAACCTGCACAAGATCACCAGTCAGCATTTCCGCTCCCACCTGGCCATCGATGGTAGCCATGGCTGGTTCCTGACTTGTCAGTTCAATGGTGATTGGCACATCACCAGGGGCAAGGAAGGGGCGGTGGGAAAAGGTATGCGGGCAAATTGGGTTTATCAGCAACACTTCCAACCGTGGATCCAAGATCGGACCTTTTGCCGAAAGGGAGTAAGCGGTCGATCCCGTCGGGGTAGCGACGATCAGTCCATCGCCACGCAAGTTTGTCATGAATGCATGATTCACGCATATTTTGGTGGCGATCATTCTCGCCAAATGTCCTTTACTTATTACCACGTCGTTTAAGGCTGAGTAGGTGTAAAGGATTCGGTCACCCCGTTGAAGCTGGACTTTTAACATCAAGCGTTTATCCAGTCGACATTCCCCTGCGAACACTTTCTCTAAGGCTGTGGGGAGATCATCGAAGTTGATTTCAGTGAGGAATCCCAGACCTCCCATATTGACTCCAAGGATGGGAATCCCTCGTTGTTCAACGAGCCGTGCTCCGCTTAACATTGTGCCATCGCCACCCAATACAATGAGAAGGTCGGCTTCCTTTGCAATTTGAATACGGGTGGGATTATCCGAAGTCGGGAGCCCTTGAGTGGAATCAAGAATGACAGTTTTGTCATGTGCAACCAACCAATCACGGAGTTGGGAAGTTTCCTCCAGAATGTTGGGTGCGTGAGGTTTGGTGATGATCCCGATAGTCTGGAAGGTAGGCATGAGCTTTGAAAAGAATGGTGTTGTCAGGCGTTAGGATGGTAGTGTCTTCATTGATCTGATAGCAAGCGCGGGTATTTGGGAAATGGCATAGGCAAAAATATCCGTGTGTGGCAGGAGGCTTTTCTTAGCGTATTTTGATTGGTAGAGTAAATCAGTATTTCCGTTGATGGGTACTCTCATTTCTAGCTTCTGACTTGACAGTTTTGAGGGTTCACGGATAGACTGAAATTGTGAATTTTTCTCGAATTTATGTGTGGATAATAGACGAATGTGTGAGCGAAAAGTTTCGCGAATAATCGGCTAGAGGAGGTCCAATGTTCGAACGATTCACGGATCGTGGTAGAAAAATCATCATCCTTGCCAGAGAAGAAGCGGAACGGCACCAAAACGATTATCTGGGGACCGAGCATTTGGTGCTCGCGATTCTTCGAGAGTCTGACGGCATAGCCTTGATGATCATCAAAAAAATGGGTCTCTCGCCGGAACAAATCCGCCTTGAAATCGAACGGAATCTGCCAGGGGGTGGAACAACCGTGACATTCGGAGAAATCCCATTTAGTCCCAGAGTGAAAAAAGTAATTGAATATGGTGTTGAGGAAGCCAGGCTGCTGGGCCACAACCATATCGGAAGTGAACATCTGCTCCTGGGCCTTCTTCGGGAGGAAGAAGGAATCGGGGGAAAGGTGCTTCGTAGTTTAGGGGCCAATCTTTTAACGGCTCGGCAATTGACTGTCACGTTCCTTCGGAAATCAGGAACCAGGGAGCGGGATAAAAAAAGCAGCACACCTGCGTTAGATGAATTTGGCAGGGACTTGACGCAGTTGGCTCAGGAGGGAACGCTAGACCCTGTTATCGGACGTTCAGATGAAATCCAAAGGGTACTTCAAATTCTGAGCCGGCGAACGAAAAATAACCCGGCGTTAATTGGTGAATCCGGAGTGGGGAAAACAGCTATTGTGGAAGGGCTGGCCCAGCGGATCATTGGTCTGGATGTTCCGGACAATTTATTGAATCGAAGGGTCATCGCTTTGGATCTTGGCTCATTGGTAGCAGGAACCAAATATCGAGGACAATTTGAAGAGCGTCTGAAGGTGGTGATGAAGGAAATTTCCCAAGCGGGGAATATCATTCTCTTTATTGATGAACTTCACACCTTAGTGGGTGCAGGCGCTGCTGAAGGGTCAATTGATGCCGCAAACATGTTAAAGCCGGCTTTGTCTCGAGGTGAAATACAATGTATTGGTGCCACGACCCTGGATGAATATCGAAAACATATTGAAAAAGATGGGGCACTCAAGCGGCGGTTTCAGCCTATTTATGTTCAGCCCCCTTCAGTAGAAGAGACTGTGCAAATCATTCAAGGGCTTCGTGATCGATATGAGGAACATCATGGGGTTGAAATAACGGATGAGGCGGTTGAAGAGGCAGTCAAACTGAGTGAACGGTATATCACCGACAGATTTTTGCCGGATAAGGCCATTGATCTTATTGATGAAACCGGTTCGCGAGCAAAACTATTAACGTATGCCCTGCCTCCTGAGTTGAAGTCGCTTGAACAGGAGCTCAAAAGGGTCGCTCGTGAAAAGGAAGTGGCGATCGGGCTTCAGAATTTTGAGGAAGCCGTAAAATTTCGCGAAGAGGAAGAGCGATTCAGAAAATTATTAGATGATTCCAAGCGTGATTGGAAGAAAAAACAAGAGAAAAACAGACCGGTTATTTCCGGTGAGGATGTGGCGTATGTCATTTCGAAAATGACGGGGATTCCCCTCTTTAAACTTGAAGAAGAGGAATCTGAAAAGCTGCTGCATATGGAGGATTATCTTCACAAGCGTATTATAGGGCAAGAAGAGGCTATTTCTGCTGTCTGTCGGTCTATTCGCCGATCGCGAGCCGGATTGAAGGATGCCAAAAAACCTATCGGGTCGTTTATTTTTCTTGGACCGACCGGGGTAGGGAAGACGGAGTTGGCTCGCGCATTAGCCGAATTCTTGTTCAACACTGATGACGCGCTAATTCGGGTAGACATGTCAGAATACCAGGAGAAATTTACTAGTTCACGGCTGTTTGGAGCCCCTCCTGGCTATGTGGGTTATGAGGAAGGTGGACAATTGACGGAGAAAGTAAGGCGCCGGCCCTATTCAGTCGTGTTATTTGATGAAATTGAAAAAGCCCATCCAGATATTTTCAATGTGTTGCTGCAAGTCCTTGATGATGGGGTATTGACGGACAGTTTAGGCCGGAAGGTGGACTTTAAAAATACCATCTTGGTAATGACCTCAAACCTGGGAACTCGATTTATTCAAAAGGGTGTATCCCTGGGGTTCCAGCGTGATGTAGAAGCTGAGCATACTTCACGTATGCGAGGTGAAGTCCTGGCCGAGTTGAAGCGTCATTTCAGTCCTGAATTCTTAAATCGTATTGATGAATTAGTTGTCTTCCACCAACTTACCAAAGAACATTTGGTGAGTATCGTCGACATTCTCATTGGGGAACTCAATGCCCGTCTTGTGGAAAGAGGAGTGTATTTGGATGTGACCGACGAGGTGAAGCAGTGGTTGATTGACGAAGGGTTTGAACAACAATATGGTGCCCGTCCTCTTCGCCGAACTATTCAACGCCGCCTGGGAGATCCTCTTTCTGAAGAACTCATTAAGGGGCGGTTTAAAGATGCCAAAAAGATTAAGGTTATCCTGACCGATCAGACCCCAAATTTCATTGAAGAAGAGGTGCTAGCGAGTGTGTGATTGGATATAGGGACGGTCAAATCCTAGATGAAACCCTCAGGACCATCAGTCCTGAGGGTTTTGTTGTTTTTTGCCAAATGAATCTCGGCGCTGAAAAGGACTTTATCGGTGATTTTAGGAATTGAAACATCATGTGATGAAACAGCTGTCGCCGTATTGGATGGCGAGGGTCACATCCTCTCAAATATATTGGATTCGCAGGTTGAGGTGCATGCCCGTTACGGGGGAGTGGTCCCGGAATTGGCTTCCCGTCGTCATATGGAGTGTCTGGAACTTCTGACAAAGGAAGCCTTGGGTCTGGCCAAGGTTTCTCTTTCCCAATTAACGGGAATAGCGGTCACCAATCGTCCAGGTTTGGTAGGGGCCTTACTTGTTGGAGTAAATTTTGCCAAAGCTCTGGCTTATGCCACACAAATACCCTGGGTGACGGTGAATCATTTGGAGGGGCATTTGGCGTCCGCATGGTTGTCCGATCCAAATTTGCCAACCCCAACCATGGTCTTGATTGCGTCTGGTGGGCATACGCATTTGGCATTGGTGCCTCATCGTGGAGAATATCAGTTCATTGGATGGACGATGGATGATGCAGCGGGAGAAGCGTTCGATAAAGGCGCCAAAATGCTTGGGCTTCCTTATCCGGGAGGTCCGGCAATTGACCGGCTTGCCGAACAGGGGAATGCTCAGTTTGTATCATTCCCCCGCCCAACTCTTCGAAGCCAAAATTTCAATTTCAGTTTCAGTGGGCTGAAAACCGCGCTTCGATATTTTGTGCGGGATGAACAACAAAAGGGGAATTCTCCATTGCCCGTAGCGGATATAGCGGCTAGTTACCAGGAAGCGATTGTGGATGTGTTGGTGGAGAAACTTTGTCGCGCCGCCCGCCAATACGATGTAAAAGGGGTTTCCGTTGTGGGAGGAGTGGCAGCAAACTCTCGCCTTCGGCTGAGGCTTGAGGAGCGTGCTCGCACATTAGGATTGTATGTGACTCTACCTCCACGTGGGCTCTGCACGGATAATGGTGCCATGATTGCTGCTGCGGGGCTGGAAAAACTCAAGCGTAAGGAGAGGGCAGCATGGGATGTGGATGCGATCTCTACGTTGCAATGTAAATATGATGGGACCGCGATGGCTGGAGTCCTTTCTCAATGACCCCCATGATACGGCAAAAGGAGAAGAGTTATTCCTGTTGTCCTAGGTAATCTTCATGGCTTAAAGGCTAATCATATTAGCCGAATGGAGCGTCTTTACCGTCGACGGATCCCTCCGGAAAAAGTTGTGACTCCAGAGGTGGCTCGGGAATGTGCCGAACTTACCTATGAGACAAGACGTCAAATCGGGCTTTTGGTTAATCGACAAGGCCAAATTGAATCGGTTTTGATCGGTGACCACCACGAATTGGTCATCCCCCATCTATCGCGGACCCGTTCAGGCCTTCGATTATTGCGAGGGGTTCGTTTAGTCCATACCCACCTCAATAATCAACCGCTGACTCAGGATGATCTGACCGACCTGGCTCTTCTCCGGCTGGATTTAATCATGGCCCTTGGTGTGGGAAAAGATGGCAGCCTTCGTGATGTCTATGTGGCGCACATTCTTTCGAATCCCATTCAGGGTCGAACCACGTTGGAGCTACCGCCTTGTGCCTTTCACTCGTTTCAGTTGGATTGCCAACAATTTATTCAATCATTGGAGCAAGAAATTGTTCGCTCGAATCCAGGGTTACGAGAAGGTGTTCGGGAGGGGAGGGCGCTTCTGGTTAGTGTCAGCACAGGGAATGCCGCTTCGGAAGAAGGTCGTCTCCAGGAATTACAAGAATTGGTGCGTGCCCAGGACGTGGAAGTCTTAGGGTGTATCACTCAACGGTTGGGGGCGATTCATCCGAAGTTTGTGGTTGGGTCGGGAAAGATGAAAGAATTGGCGATTCGTGCGCTGCAATCCGGTGCCGATACTTTGATATTTGATCAAGATTTGACTCCAGCCCAGGTACGGGGCATTTCGGAAATCACGGATCTGCGGGTCTTGGACCGATCGCAAGTGATTCTCGATATCTTTGCACAACGGGCGCATTCCTCCATTGGGAAAATCCAAGTTGAACTGGCACAACTGCGGTATCTGCTCCCACGGCTGGCCCAGTCCAGTACCGCTCTTTCCCGGTTAGCGGGGGGAATTGGGACCAGAGGGCCTGGAGAAACGAAACTGGAAACGGATCGCCGTCGAGCCCGTGAGCGCATTCAGCGCCTGGAGCGAGATTTGGAGTCTATGGCGCATGGTCGTCAGGAACAACGAAAAATGCGCATGAAGCGAGGACTACCCATCATTTCCATCATTGGCTATACCAATGTGGGAAAGTCGACTCTGTTAAATGCGTTGACAAAGAGTCAAGTCTCTGTGAAGGATCGCGTCTTTGAAACCCTTGATACAGTCAATCGGCGATGGTATCTACCAGGTTTAGGCGACGTCATTTTGACAGATACCGTAGGATTTATCCGAGATTTGCCCAAAGACCTTATGGCGGCATTTCAGACGACCTTGCTGGAATTGCAGGAAGCCGATGTGTTACTCCACGTGATAGATGCCCATGTGCCGGATCCTGGGCAGCATATCATCGCAGTAGACAATGTTTTGAAGGAATTGGGACTTGAAAACATTCCCAGCCTGCGTTTTTTTAATAAGGCGGATCTGATGGTTGAAGAAGACGTCCAACTCCTCTGTCAGCGATATGGGGGAATGGGGGGATCCGCGTTACAAGACGCGTCATTGGTGATGATTCAGGAGGAACTCACGTCTCTTCTTCGTGGCCTTCAGGCGGAAGGTGGCAGGAAGGGAAAGTCTCAGGAAATGCCTCTCTATCCTCTCCCGGCTCCAGCCGAAACCTTTCCATGAGAGGTCCTGCTTCGATGAGTGGGCTCAGAACAGCACGACGTCCGATTGAATCGCCTGTGGAGGCGAAAAAGCGGGTAGGCCGGATCCTTGCGGCATTGAATCAATCCGTTCCTGACGTGAGGGTGGAATTAGATTCCTCCAACCGGCTTGAGCTGTTAGTGGCCACAATTCTTTCGGCACAATGTACAGACCAGAGAGTCAACCTGGTAACGCCGAACCTCTTTGCCCGCTATCGCACCGCGCAGGATTATGCCAGTGCTGATCCAGCGGAATTAGAAGCTCTCATTCGGACAACGGGATTTTACAAAAATAAAGCGCGTCATCTTATTGGGTGTGGCCAAGCGCTGGTGCAGCATTTTCACGGAATGGTGCCAGGGACGATGGAGGACTTGACTTCCCTGCCTGGCGTTGGTCGAAAAACGGCCAATGTTATTTTGGGGAGTTCGGTGGGGGAGCCCGCCATTGTGGTGGATACGCATGTGAAGCGGGTAGCCAATCGGCTCGGGTTGACGAGAAGCCAGGATCCGACCAAAATTGAAGAGGATCTTCAACGGCTCCTGCCAAAAGCGCAATGGACGGTTGGAGCTCAGCGCCTCCTGCTGCACGGGCGATATGTGTGTCTGGCCAGAACGCCCAAGTGTGCTCATTGTGTGCTCGCTTCAGACTGTGGATGGGAAGGAAAACAAAAGCTATTATGAAAAGTATGACTGGTTTTGGAAAACGAGAATCCCTTTATCAGGGAACCATGGTTGGGGTTGAAGTTCGATCCGTCAATCATCGGTTTTGCGAGATGATGGTGCGTCTGCCTAAGTCTCTTTCTCATATGGAGTTGGAACTCAAGGAGCAAGTTAAGCGTACGTGTGAGCGTGGTCGTATTGAATTGACCGTGACCATGAACGGTGGAGGGTCTGGATCCAATAAAACTGTCAAACTGGATGGCGCCATGGCAAGGCGGTACGTTCAAGGGTTGCGCGAATTGCAAAAGGAACTCAAGCTGAGTGGGACTGTGGATGTAAATGTGGTGGCAGGGTTTCGGGATCTATTTTCCACAAGTGAGGAGCCCACGGTGATCAAGGATGTCCCGAAAGTCGTTGAGGGGCTGGTCCAGCGTGCCTTGACCGATTTAGAAAAAATGCGCAAGAAAGAAGGCACCGCCTTACAAAAGGATCTCTTGCAGCGGGTTCAGATGGTTGAGGAACGGCTTCAGGTGGTTCAGCAACGCATTCCTTCTGCCCTGCAGGTGGCCGCTGATCGTCTGAAAGCCCGTGTTGCCAAGTTATTAGAGGGCGAGCGGGTGAACGACGATCGAATTGCTCAAGAAATAGCCATGTTGGCGGAACGGTCAGACGTGACGGAGGAATTAACTCGGTTGCAGAGTCATGTGGCACAATTTCGTTCCACACTCAAATCCAAGGAAGCCGTTGGGAAACGGCTTGATTTTCTCCTCCAGGAAATGGGTAGGGAAGTTAATACGATTGGATCAAAGGCCAGCGATTCCGAGATCTCCGGGCAAGTTGTGGATTTAAAGAGTGAATTAGAAAAAATCAGGGAACAGGTCCAAAATATTGAATAAGCGATCAATCCATGTCATAAAGTGGGAGAAACGTTGTCGTTAACGGGAAAAAAATTGTTATTTGTCGTATCAGGCCCTTCAGGGGTAGGGAAGTCGACGCTCTGCCGGCATATTTTGAAGACGATTCCCGACATTCGCCTTTCG
Source organism: uncultured Nitrospira sp. (assembly GCA_902500695.1). GTDB lineage: Bacteria > Nitrospirota > Nitrospiria > Nitrospirales > UBA8639 > Nitrospira_E. The sequence goes on from CABVRQ010000078.1 coordinate 8,344, forward strand.
GTGTCGTACACCACGCGGAAGCCGCGGTCCGGCGAAACAGATGGCAGGGAGTATAGGTTTATTTCGGAAGCTGAGTTTCACGCAAAAATTTCCGAGCACGCGTTTGCTGAATATGCTGAAGTCTATGGACGATTATACGGAACACCATGGAAGGAGTTGGAGCAAGAGTCTGGTTCGAACACGGATATCTTGTTGGACATCGATGTGCAGGGCGCGCGGCAGGTCATGAAAAATCTTCAGAAAGCTGTGACCGTATTCATTTTGCCTCCTTCATTGGAGGTTCTTCGGACCCGTTTGGTTGACCGAGCGACGGATACATCGGACGAGCAGGAGCGTCGGTTTCAGAAATCTCAAGATGAGATGCGGGGCTATTTGGAATACCAATATACGATTCGCAATGAAACCTTGGAGCAGGCCATCGAGGAGCTTCAAGCCGTCATTATGGCTGAACGCGTTCGAACCACCCATATTGATGCCGCGCATGTGTTCCGATAAATGCTGCATTGATGGGATTGATTTGTGTAGACTATTCATCTGAACGTGTGCTTTTCACAGAAAGGAAAGAGGATATTCAATGGATGCATTATCGTTATTACCTGAACATCACCAAAAAGAATTTGATTCACGGTATCGGATCGTGCTGATTGCTGCGCAACGGGCCAAGCAATTGGTTCGGGGCGGAGAGCCATACGGAACCAGTAAATTTTCAAAAGACACCTCGAAGGCCTTGGAAGAAGTGCTGAACAAACAAGTCCCGTATTTAATAGGCCAGGAAGCCAAAGATGCCATTAAAAATGCCAAACGCGCGAATGAACGTCCGATTGATCCGGCTCTCTATGCACAGCCGGATGAAAATGCTCAAGAGATTAAAAAAGAATTGAGTGTGTATATCGATGACACGGCTCAACATCTTGGCACGGTGGTTGAACCTGAAGAAGCATAGCTGAAATCAGTTGGCAAGAGATTACATCAAGATGAGCGCTGGATTAGCAGGGAAGCGGATTGTCCTTGGGGTGACGGGAAGTATTGCCGCCTATAAGGCGGTGGGACTTGTACGGTTGTTGACTCAAGCCGGTGCCAGCGTGCATGTGGTGATGACGGATTCAGCTACCCGGTTCATCGCCCCCCTGACGTTTGAAGTGCTGTCAGGAAATCCGGTGGCGAGTGATGTTTTTGCCGGCCATCAGGACATGAAGCACTTGTCCTTAACGGAACAGGCCGATTTGTTGGTCGTGGCTCCCTGTACCGCGAACACCTTAGCCAAAATGGCCATCGGGTTAGCCGACAATTTACTCGGAACCCTTTCACTCACTGTTCAATGTCCGGTGATGATCTGCCCAGCGATGGATGGTGAAATGTGGGCCCATCCGGCGGTCCAAGCCCATGCACAGACCCTGCGCCATCGAGGGGTGGTCCTGGTCGAGCCGGAAGTTGGGGCGTTGGCCTCGGGAGAATGGGGACAGGGGCGTTTAGCTGCCGAGGAAGTCATCATGTCGACGGTGGTTGACCTCCTGCATCGCCGAACGGATTGGCAAGGGGAGCGTGTCTTGATATCGGCCGGTCCGACGCAGGAACCTATTGATCCTGTGCGATTCATCAGTAACGGGTCTTCAGGTAAAATGGGATTTGCCTTGGCCGAGGCCGCCGCCGCACGCGGGGCCGAGGTCGTCCTCGTGACGGGTCCCACACAGTTAATGGCTCCGAAGAACGTGACCGTGATCCCTGTGGTCACCGCAGAAGACATGTTGCAGGCGCTCACGGCACAATTTGAATGGGCGACTACGCTTTGCATGACGGCTGCGGTAGGAGATTTTCGCCCCAAGCAGGCGCATGCACAGAAAGTCAAAAAAGACCAATGGCATGGCGAAGGCTTGGATTTGGAACGGACGCCGGATATATTAATGGCACTCTCCGCCCAGCGTACACACCAACGCCTGATTGGCTTTGCGGCTGAAACTGACCATCTAATTGAGCATGGCCAGGCCAAGCTTGCCAGCAAGCATTTGGATATGCTGATTGTGAATCACATCGGCGGAGAGCAGTCTGCCTTTGGAAATGATACCAATGAGGTGTATGTTCTCACGCCAGGTGCTGCCCCGCATCACATCCCACGAATGCCGAAACGACAGCTCGCCGATATGCTCCTAGATCATATCGTGTCCCTTCCAGTTCAGCCTTCCAGGCAGAAGACCCTGTCTTCACCGACGTCGTAGTTTGTGCTCACCTGATGGGGTGTTTCCTCATCCTTTTTCATTCGGAATAAACGAAATCGCCAAAGCCGAAGGGCATCGGTTGTGTGGTGAATGACCAAGGGTCGTCATGAATTGTGTGGCAGGATACCGATAACGAGTGAAAAATGAAGCAAGAATCTCAGAGAACAAGAAAAAACTTAACTTTAGGAACTCATAAGCCGATAAGAAGAGTATGGAAGGATTTTTCATCAATATTGTCTTTTTCGCGTGGCTCATTTCCATGGTTCTTCTGGCTATCCGAAGAATCTAACCCCTCTCCCCCAGACTGGTTCAGGAAAAAGAATTGGCTTTTCTTTGAAACCTTCCCAACGGGAACGTATCAGGGAAGGGTGCCTCATGAACCTGTATTCCTGACGGTTGGATGGGTGGACCAAATGGTCTATCTGTCTTAGGGAATGGCTCGGATTTGAATACCATCGACCCGCTCTTGGGCCAGCACGTCAGAGATAATCACGACCTTATCTCCCGTTTGGAAATGTTCACGGGCTTTTAAAATTCGAAATGCGGTTTGGAGCGTTTTCTCAGGGTCTGAACTAAAGTCGATCCGAAAGGGATAGACGCCTCGATTCAGCGTCATCGTTCGACGGGATTGACTCCCGTTCGTAAACGCATAAATGTTCGTGGAAAATGGCCGACAATTCGAGACCAAATCCGCCATGATTCCTCTGCGGGTGATCACGACAATCCCTTTGGCGTGCAATCCTTCCGCGAGCTGGACTGCGGCAGTGGCCAATTGCTGTTTGTCTGTCGTCAGCTTTAACTGTTTCGCAAACTGCAAACCTGGAATGGCTTCGGTTTTGATGGAGATTTTTCGCAGATACTCGATGCATTTCAGCGGATATTTCCCCACCGTGGTTTCTCCGGATAACATCACCCCATCGACTTCCTCATAGATGGCATTGGCCACGTCAGTGACTTCGGCGCGCGTGGGAATGGGGTTATGTATCATCGATTCCAGGAGATGGGTGGCCACGATCACGCGTTTACCGGATTCCGCGCAGAGGCGCACGATTCTGCGTTGCACATTCGGCAAATCCTCCAGGTTGATTTCTGCTCCCAAATCTCCGCGAGCCACCATAATCCCATCCGATTCCTGAATAATCTCTTCCAGATTCCGGACCCCTTCCTGATCTTCAATTTTGGCAATAATTTTCACTCTCCCTACTTTGTGGCCCATAAGCTGTCTTAATTGTCGGATATCTTTCGCTTCTCGAACAAAGGAAAGAGCAATGAAATCCACATCGGCGGCTAAACCAAAGGCAATATCTTTTTCGTCCTTTTGGGTAATCGCGGGAAGATTGACGCGGATTCCAGGTAAATTGACATGGCGTTTGCTTTTCAAGACTCCCCCATCAAGGACCCGGCACTGCATGAGACGATCCTGTTTTTCAAGGACTTCAAAATTGATCAGCCCGTTATCCACGGTAATCTTATCTCCGACATTCACGGATTCCATTAAATCGGCATAGTTGATGTGAATAGAGCTTTCTTCCACATCCATCGGCCCACGCGCAGAAATAGATACGATCGTGCCTTCTTTAAGATTGAGGTCAATCGATAAATCTCCTGTCCGGATTTCAGGGCCTTGTGTATCTAAAAGAATTGGAATAGGAAATGGGACCTTGGTATTGAGCGTCTTAATATGTTTGATCACTTTGGCATGGGATTCGTGGGTTCCATGGGACATGTTCAACCGCACGATGTTCATGCCGGCGTCATACATTTTGCGTAACATCTCATAAGATTCGGTCACTGGTCCGATCGTGCAGATGATTTTGGTCTTTTGCATGAATGTGTCCCTATCAGTTTTTCATGATCGTCAATTGTGGAAACGATCCCATCATCCTATACATGGGTGTCAAAGGAGATTGGGAGCCTCAACTCCTGTTTGAGGTTCATCGGATTATTGGTTTTCGTGTCGCTGGAGTGCTCTTTGGTGCAGAAGATATCCCACCTCCCTGTGGGTTCTCATGAAGTGTAGCCCACTACAGCGTCAAACTCTAGCATGGTTTATCACCGATCGGGACTCCATTGTGTTGGCGTGGTCTGACTTCACCGGGTGAGCGAGACAAAGGGGGTTTTTCTATGAAGCGCGAGAACTTTATGCACAGAATGATCCGGTCGGCAGGAGAGGAATCAGATCTTTATGGTGAGGTCTTGCGTTGTCGATGAGGTCGAATAATATTATGATGCTGCTGCAAGATGAATATGAAACCAATAATAGCTGAAGAATTCAATGAGGTGAATAGATGAAAGCAGAAGCAGAAAATCTGGATTTTGTCACAATTGAGGGTCTTTTAGCCTATGGCGAGGCCATTGCCAGGCGTCCGCCGGTAGAGGGGGCAGAACCTTATCCCCCTTTGCCTTCATTGGAAGATCGCCCGCAACGGGTCTTGGAGGCGATGGCCGCCATACGAATCTTTGTCAACAATGCCCTGACAGGGTTTGCCAATGCCGCAGCCTACAGAGAGGCAAGGCATCTGGTGATTCAGCAAGCCTGCGGGGGAGATGATTTGGTATTTTTCGCTGCCTGGAATCAGCTCCTCGCTCAGGGTGAGCTTGCTCCTTTGTTTCGAGCACCAATCGGGGTCACGAATAAACCCATACGACGTCGACCAGTAGCAATCGTTCCGCGAGAGCATATGACGCCCAATCTGGCTGAGGGTCGGATCGTTCTTGATATTGGCGATGATCGCTTTTGGTTGATGCCGAGGGACTTAAGTGCCCGCACGCTGTTTCTTACCATGCGGCACGGCGTCTCTCAGATGGATAGTAAAAAATTCCGTGTGGGGCGGCGGTTGAGGAACGTCCTTGACGCCGAGAAGGGAATTCCCAAGGCCGACGCGATCGGAACCGCCCTTGTCCGGACCTTGGGTCTGGTAGGAAAACAACTGGACTTCCTTCAACTGGATAACTACCTGGATTCGAAATCGTTTGTCCACATGGTGAGTCAGAGTCCCAATACACGGCAGCTCTTTGAACGGGTCGTCTCCATCCTGTCTCCCGAGACAGCCCAGGCCACCCAGCCCATCACGGAATGGGCGTTAGAATCCCAAGACTTCGGATGGGCCACCGGTATTGAAAAAACTGCCGAAGTCGAAGAAGCCGCCAAGGCCTTTGGGGTCGACACGAAGACAGCTCAGCGTTTGATTAAACACCCGCTGTACAGTTATCCGGGAGGCCACTCCTTCTTTGAACTCTATGTGGAGTTGGTCGACGGGTTCCATCAGTTGGGCCAGAGTCACCAGGGAAAAGTGTTGTGTTTGTATACGCACAGCTCCACTCTGCGAGCGCTCTTAATTTTTCTCGACCCTCGACCATTCAGTGAAGCATTTTCAGAATTTGGAGCCTATAAGGAAGGACAGGACAACGTCGTTCTCCTCACCTATGAACATGGGCAGTTGTCAGGCTATTCCACGGCCGTGGGCCTTTCAGAACGGGAACGTGCCGTCCGCGAGGTCTTGATGACTGCGGAGCAAGGCCGTCGGGAAAAGGTTACCCTGAAACCACGCCAAATTCGGCGGATCGTCGCCCTGGTTTCTGGTGGGGATTTTGCCGGGGCCGGTGCGGCATTGAAGGAACTCCGCGTGACAGGGAACCGACTGGGCCTCGAAGTCTATTTCGTGCAACACGGATTTCTGGGTTTGGCCAATAATTGGATTGAGTTGGTCACCGAACAGGACACACGTGGCATGAGCAATCACGCCAGCAGTCCGATTGGCAGCAGCCGGTTTGAAGATTTCAAAGATGAGGAGGCCCAACTGGCCGCCATTCGTCACCTCAAACCCTACATGGAGGATGGGGCGTTAATCGTGATGGGTGGTGACGGGAGCATGCGTGGGGCTCGTGCCATCTATGAGCGGTTTGGCATACAGGTCGTGGGGATTCCCGGTTCGATCGACGACAATATCGCCGGAACCACCTCACTCGGGCTCCAGTCGGCGGTTGCCCTGGCCAACCAATCCATCGAGTCGTTGAAAGCCACCAGCGCAGCCATGGGCAGTGTGTTTTTTGTGGAGGTCATGGGGGCAGGATCAGGTCACCTGGCGTTCATGTGTGCGTACCAGGCACGAGCTGAGGGACTGTTGGTCAATGAACATCCAGATCCGGATGCCTACATCGAAGAAGTCATTCTGGGCACATTGAAACAGACGTTGGGGGTCCGGAATAAAAGCCATATCATTATTGTGGCCGAACGCACGCCGCATCAACATCATCCCGAGGGCGGGGTCCATGGCTTGGTGGATTATGTCGGCGGTCGGATTTCCCAGTGGACCCACCTGCAAACGCGAGCCGGACATTACCCCCTTTCAGTAGCGACCAAAGCCACCATTCTTGGCCATACCCTACGTGGTGCCTTCCCGACTCCCGTGGACAAAACCATGGCGCAACTCTTCGCCTACGAAGCCATCCGGCGCTTGATCGAACAACCCGAACAGATCATTGGATGCATGTTAGCCTACCGCGACCCCGGAACCATTCAACCGATCCCCTTGCATGCCGTAGCCCCCAAGCCATTTGATTGGGAACTCTTCGCTCGCATGCACGGAACCGAATTGGTTTAGATTAAGGGGGTGGCTCCTCTCTGAAAATTTGTTCTCGAAATTTCATAGATCCTCTGTCATCTGCGCATCATAAATTCATTTTTGATTGGTAATCTGGACCTTTTCCATTTGAAATGAATTTCTATGGAATCATTTCATCCTTTTCCGGAATTCCCTATATTTTTCAAATTTTGTATTGTGGATTGAGTCTGATCCATATCCTCAATCCACATTAATACCGCAGCGCCAGCACCCACGTCATGGGCCATTGGTCGTTCGCGGGGAGGCTTCATTAGTAAAATGCACTTCCTCTGTGAGACACTTGGAAGTGTTTCTCCAGTTCTGACTCACGAGTGGTAAAGTGGCTGACTGTATAGCGTATGAAACACTAATTATTAATAAAGCAACGTCCAAAGCATTCTTCCGATTTTAGCGGGGGCATAATAAAGAGCACATGGAACAAAACCGAAAGCTGGTGCTGTTATTTTTCATAATTTTTTTAGAAGGCTATGTCGTCCTATCCGCTGAACTTCTCGCCATTCGCCAGACCCTGCCCTTTGTCGGCAGCGGCACGGATACGGTATCCATTATTATCGCTGCCGTCCTGATGCCACTGGCCTTCGGGTACTATGCGGGAGGGCAGTATCAGGGGAAAATACGCAACAAACTTGTCCGCAACCTGCTGATGGCTGGGGCGTTTCTGACTATCGGGCTTTCCTATTTTGCCCTGACGTGGTTTTTCGGTGCGTTGACCGAAGGGTTTGAATGGAAAAACCGCTTGCTACTGACAACATGTTACTCGCTGTTATTTATCATCACGCCGGTCTACCTGCTTGGACAGACTGTGCCCCTCGTCAGCAATTATTTTCGCCGCGCGCATTTGCCGCACGCTGCCGGAAAAATCCTGTTTTACTCGACGATCGGGTCGTTTCTGGGGGCAATTTTTACGACTCTTTTCCTGATGAATACGATCGGCGTTTCGGGCACGGCCACAGTAACCGTCGCCTGCATTGTTGTTCTGATTGTTCTTCTGTCAAAGCTCAGAATCTGTCGGAGCACGGCTGTCGCCGTGTTCCTGTTCCTCCTCGCCGCTGGCCTTAACAGTCCTCAGGCGCTTGAAACGGTGGGGGTCATTTCGAATAACGCCTATAATACCCTGCAGATGGAAGACTACGGCAAAACGCGTTACCTGCGCCTGAACAGATCGTATGCCTCGGCTATTTATCCGGATAATCCGGAGTACCCTGTTTATGAATATGTGCGGTATATAGAAAATCACTATATCCGGCATTTCGGTCCCGCCAATATGAAGGGGAAAATTCTCGTCCTCGGTGCGGGCGGCTTTACCATGGGTCTTGGCGACACATGGAACGAGTATGTGTTTGTTGATATAGACTCTGAGCTGAAGGAGATGGCGGAAAAGGAGTTTCTCAAAAGAAGGCTGGATAAAAACAAGATTTTTGTTGCTGAACCGGCGCGGGGATATCTCAATCGGACCAAAGAAAATTTCGATCTGATTATCGTCGATGTGTTCAACGGGCTGAACGACGCACCGGAGCATCTGGTAACAAGGGAATTTTTTAAGCAGGTGAGAAACAGGCTAACGCCAGGCGGCATTGTCATTTTCAATCATATGGGCTCTCCGCTCGGCGAGAATGATTACGCCCGCGGGCTCGACAACACGATTCGTAGCATCTTTCCCCATGCAAACCGCATCCCTCTTTACGATTTCAATCCATGGCGGGTCGCACCGTCTGATGATAAGAACGTCCTCTACATCGCACGCAATTTTGCGCCGGGTGGCAACGAAAATATTTACACAGATAATTTGAACAGAGCAGCCTTCGACAAAAAGCAGGAAGTGCCGTATTAGCTGAAGCTGTGGCGTCGGGAGATGATAGTTGCATTCCGCCGTGACGCTGGCGACCCCCGAATAGTTTCCGGCGGCTTGGTTGATGCCGACTCCAAGCGTCCCGCCGATAGAAAATAAAGAAGGACATCGCCTGCCCGCGTTGTTTTGTCGGAGTCAGCCGTCGCATGCCCAAGGACCTCTGTATTCCATCGATCAAAATACCCGATAAACATCTTCCTTTGACACAGGTATTGTCCTTTCTTGTCAAAGGAGTGATAATGTGGGGCTTCTTCGAGTTTTCCTAAACCGGAACTGATGATGAAGCTTCTCGCTCCTCTCGTAATCCTCAGTCTTGCAGT
>CABVRQ010000079.1 GCA_902500695.1 uncultured Nitrospira sp.
CCCCGCAGTGGTCAGCGCCGCCTGCGCTGCGGCCTGCGGCACCCCCACGACATTCGGCACCGTGACGGGGGCCGGCCCCGTGGACACCACCAGCGCCACCGCACTGCCCGCCGCCACACTCGCCCCGCCCCCCGGCGTTTGACTAATGACACTGCCCGAAGACACCGACGCATGGCTGGCCGTCGTGATGGTCCCCACCGTCAAGCCAGCTCCAATAATGGCAGACTCAGCATCTGATTGAGGTAAGCCCACCACGCTCGGCACCGTGACGAGGGCTGGTCCATCAGAGACCACAAGATCTACGGGACTGCCCGCCACCACATCGATCCCGGCGGCCGGATTTTGACTAATGACATTGCCTGAAGGCACCGAGGCATGACTGGTGATCGTGATGGCCCCAACCGTTAAACCCGCCCCGGTAATCTCTGATTCGGCTGTTATCTGCGAGGAGCCCACCACATCGGGAACGACTTCCGCCCATGCGGTTGAAAAGGCGAAGGAGGGTAACAAAATGCTCACCAGGACCATGGACATCAAAAGACGCAACAGGCAACCTTGGGCTCTACCCCTTCCAGGGAGGGTCCGGACATCTTTTAGCTGTTGCTCGACGGTATCCACGCGCAATGCCTCATGGGGGGGAAGCAAGCGATACATCCTAATAAGAAATATAAAAAACAAGGGTACCTATGCAAGGAATTTTTCGTGGAGTAGGAGATTACCGATTCAGCCTACCCGAATCCTACGGACAGAAGGGTTCTACAAATTTCGTTTTTATACCCTGCAACGTTTCTTATATGCCCAAAGGACCGGAGCACCTCAGGAGCCCTCAAGACTTTGCCGTATTTCCACGGTTGTCCACCTACAGTGATATCCTTATAATGAATATCAGTATTCGCTCAATCAGAATAATCAGAAAACCAACATGACAGGACAAGGAGTTTTCTACATGGAAAGGAATACAGAAAAAAATCCAACCACTGAGGTCCAGGATGAGCCAAAGGCCCGCGAACTACTACAAGCAGCCTTTGCCAAAACCGCCAGGTGGCAACCGGACTTCAAGGGCTTTCAGGCCGACCTTCGGGTTAATGTGAACGGGAAGGAAACCAAAGGGACCGTGACCGTAAAAGGGCCGCGGGAGGTGACAGTTGCGATCGATGATGCGGAATTACAAACCTGGGCTCAAAACCAAATTGGAATGATTGCCGTGCACCGTGGACCCAGAACTTTTCAGGAATCAGACGGGAAACATACCCTGACTTTAGCGGGAGATGAACAGCACCCCTTGGGACAACGGATTACCATTCATGGAGATGGAATGGGTTCCTGGTACCGGGTGAAAGACAACCGCATTACGCAGATCAACCGAAACATGCCACAGGCGGCTTTTACTATCAACGTCGAAGAGAGTGCAGTCACCCAGGATCAACATCATCTCACCACACGATATACGGTCTATTACTTTTCTCCCAAAGACCGGTCACTGAAAAATGTCGACAGTTTTTCGGATACACACATCAGGGTCGGTAACTCAGACCTTCCGGCCACCCGTCGCATTATTTCTTATGAAAATGGGGAAATCGTCGTGCGATCGTTAACGTTTGAAAATCACAAAATGCTGTCATAAACAAAAACCCCAGGCCAACTTCATGTTGGCCTGGGGTTTTCGAATCTCTATCTGCATTTGCTTTTCCCAAAAATATTTATCGAAGTCCAGAGAATCCCAATTAAAGAGAAGAGGCAAAGGTTCAGTCCCACTCCTTCAACGTAAGCCCTGTCCTCCCGTTCCTCCGCCAAATCCACCAAAATTTCCACCAAATCCCCCCTGGCCGGTTCCCCAATATTCTCCATTTTTCCAACGGGGAAAGGGATGACGCCGCTCGGGACGGGTGAACCGCCATAACGCATAAAACATCAGCAGCACCACCACGATATTCACCCAAAAAGCGGCTGATCGCTGAGGCGTCGGTTTGTCTTTCTGAATAGGAGCCCGCGCGGCCAACGTCGAAAGGGATACGGCAGACCGGTAGATATTGATCCCATACTCTCCGGAACGAAACATGGGGCGCAAATGCTTAAGAGAAATCTCATCCAATTCTTGGGGAGTCAGGATCGGCAAAAGGTTCTTCCCGACAACCACCACGGCTTGGCGTTCTTGGACAGCTACCAGCAGCAGGATGCCACGCTCCTGTTGCGCCGTACCAATCCGCCAGGCTTCATAGAGGCGGGAAGCATACTCCTGGGCATGGGAAAGAGGGCTGATGGATGGGAGGGTCACCACCAGCATTTCAATGCCGGAAGAGGATTCAAGATCTTTGCATACTGATCGAATTTGTTTGTGCCATTCCTCATCAAGCAAGTTGGCATAATCACTCACATACCCCAATGGGGTTGGGAGATTTTGTTCTTTGGGAGTCATACCCATAGAGGGTGCAGAGAAAAACAGCAGCAGCAGGACGAGCGAACCGACAACCTTCTTCCCATTCATGGTCATAGGCCGCTCTCCAGACGAACCGCCTGAACCCGTTTGCACAAGCCCTCCAAAGTCTGAAAATACCGATCATACACCTTCGGCCATTCAAGAGAACCCGGACTATTCATGCCTCGTTTCATCTGAAGCATTTCGAGGAGGACCGCGGGGTCAAACTGCAGGGCAAGAGGGAGGCATTCAAGTATTTGCACATCTTTTCCCTTTGAGGGGTGTCCTAGGACCCGAAGAACTCCTCGCACACAGGGGAGAACGGCGGTAATGGATAAAATCAGCAAGGCCTGGATTGCCTCTGCGCGTCCTTCTCCTTCGACAAACCGTTGCCGGACCCGAAACACATTGGCCAGGAGTTCCTGCTCACATTGCCACCCTAACTGTGTACCATCAATTTGTCCTGCACCGAACGGGTCTTTACCTACCAGGAGCACATGATGCTCTTGCATTTGAAAATATTCCAAGGGGAACAGATACCGTGATCGGGACAATTCCTCCTGTGTCATCACCAATGGTGCGACGATATGGTGCTTACCCCATTGGCGATGCAATTGTCCTGCACGCTGAAGCCCGCTCACTGAATGTTGCCGGACCAGCGCCAAAAAATTGATATTGGATCGGCCTGCAATAAAATCTCCCCTGGCCGCGCTACCATAGAGGAGTAGCCCTTCTAAATCAGCTCCCCAATCCTTCTGAAGCTGTGTTAAATATTGTTCAAGGATTTCCCGCAGGTCCTCGGGAAGTTCAAGCGATTGCAACGTTAATGTAGACATAGGATACAGGCCAAATATTGGAAAGATGATGAGTGACGAAGATGGACTCCGGAGTTAATTATGCTGACCGGGCATGATCGGGAATCTGATGGGACCGGGGATCGGGTAACAATCCCGCAGCCTGAAACCGATCCATCCATCCAAAGGGTGATGTGGTCCGCAGCCCTGCTGTGGCCGTCAAGACTTGATATTGCAAACGCGGATTTTTATCCATCGTGGAGAAGACACGGTCTCGCAACATTCCTAAGAGAGGATTTCCGGTATTCCAGAAAAAGACCTCTTCATCAGCCAGGCGTTGCAGCATGGTGACCTGTGGGCGCCGTTGTGTTTCAAATCGCTTAAGAGCGGACGCCGACCAGTTTCCCGTCCGGTGACAATCGTCAAGGACTTCCGCGAGGGTGACAGCATCGACCATCGCCTGCATCCGTCCCTGGGAGGCATGTGGATTCATCCCATGTGCGGCATCACCCATGACGACCGCTCCATCCTGAACCCAGGTTTTGGCCCGCACCCTCCCCGTTCCCATATAGGCTGTCTGATTCCAATCCAGTAAAGAGTCAAAGAGCGGGGCAAGATCAGGAGCAATGGTTTTCCATTTCTCCCGAAGGGCCGATACCCCATCGGCTTTGACTTGATTCAGAGAATCGGATGAAACCATGTAAAAGGCATAGGCCTTTTGACCGGCAGCAGGAAATATGCCCAGAATGGATTTTTTCCCCACATAATACTGAGCTTCCTCAAGTGGTCCTGGTGATTCCAGCATGGCCACAAGATAACTGTCGAGATACCGATGAAGCACCGTGGGAATGCCAAGGGCTCCTCGAACCTCCGAAAACGGTCCGTCTGCCCCAACCACCAATTGAGATCCAATCGTAACCGGACTTCCCCCTATGTCCGCTTGGACACCTGCGATGCCTTTGCCATTCCGGATAAGGGACCGAAAAGTCGCCCCATACCGAAGTCCCTCTGGATTCTCCCGGCGCAGAGCGTCGAGAATGGTGTGATGAACGACATGAGGCCACATCACCAAAGCCCGATTGAAAGGCGGCGGCAACATCGCATAATCAATGGTACAGAGCCGCGTTCCTCCACTTCGACGGAAATGAAAGAATCTCACCGGTTTGTAAGCATGAACCGGCAGTTGCTCTAACAGGCCAAGCCCCTGAAGAATTTCCTGTCCATTGGGTTGAAGAATTTCCCCACGCAAGCCCTGAGGGGGCCCCGCTGCCTGTTCCAGAACGATATTGGCAATCCCTTTTCTGGCTAAGAGCAGGCCCAGGACAGCTCCCCCGCCACCAGCACCGATGATCACAACCTGTGTATGTAGATCCACGACGAATACCTTTGAATACCTTCACAAAAAATTCGACCTGTTCCCGGACAACCGGGGTGAGCGAGAAACCGGGTTTTCAGCATTTCCTTTACATGAATCGATCATCCTCCGGTATGGAGGAAGTGGTCAGGATTCGGAAAAAATTGACTGAAAGAGGTCGTCAGACTCTTCCCAGGCTGGGGGATAGGTATTTGACAGCCATTGCCGAAGATACATTTTCTGCTCGGAGGACAACATGGATTTGATTTGGTGGGTCCGTCCTTGAAGCGGCTGAAGAAATCCAACCCCTTTCTCGGGATCTAACGTGGCCGTTCGAACATACACCGTCGTATAGACGAGTGGCTTGGCCTCATCGCCATCACCTTGAAGCCAGACGGAAATATATTTATCCATCTGCAAGCCTGAACTATCCAGGGCCGGGTCCGTATCATGAAATAACTCGTTTTCGGTCTGCTCCAGGGGTACCGCCCCTTCAGCTCGAAACAAAAAATTATGCTTCCACATGAAGAATTTCCTTTGGATTAACAATCAAACCAGGTATGATAGTGTCAAGTGGTTTACGACAATGTCAAGACAGATCATCCCATTATCAATAGGTGGCATTGTGCGGGAATCATTCATTCATGCTCATCACTGACAATCAACGCAAGACTAGATAAAATTCTGCAGGTTTATTATTCTTACGCTGTTTAAACAGGATGGATGTGGCCCGGACAAGGTAGGGTACCGGCAGCAACATCCCTCTCCCGTCACAGCATAGACGCTCATCTGATATTCACTTTCTATACATGGAGGTTCCACGAGTGAAAACACAAGCCAAGTGGTTTATCATGGTGTTCATTGCCAGCCTAGGGGTCGGAGGATGTCAGGGAACCGGGCAGACCGTGAATTTTAATCCCCATGCCTTTCCGTCCACGATGAAGGCCCCGACCAACCATAACGAAGATCTGACCATTTTGGTTGAACCGTTTCAGGATAAACGAACTCAAAAATCCCGTCTTGGCTCCCGCACGCATTTTTGGGGAGGTGCCACTCACTTTAATGCCTGGAATGGGAATCTCGGCGACGGGATGGCGGATCTTGCCCTGGAATATCTTCAACAGGAAAAATGGCAAGCCTACCGGGCCAAAACATCTGAAACCGCCGAGGGAAGTGCTCCGGCCGATGTCACTCTGACAGGCGACATTTTAGTCTTGGAGACGAATGCGAAAAGCGGCTTTGGCTTTACGGATATTGAGGTCAAAATGCGCGTGGCCTTTGAAGCGAAAAATGCCGCGGATGGCAGCACCGTCCGGATGGTGCTCGGCGCGAATGGAACCAACAGCGTGGTGACGTTCAATCCCAAGGATGTGGAAGAACTCACCAATCATGTCGCCAAAGACTTGTTTAACCAGTTATTTCAAGATCTGACAGTCAAAGATCAGGCATTTCATTTAAAATCTGAAAAATTATAAAATGACGGCTCTTTTTCCATATCCCCGGTCATTCCCTCTTCACCTGCCAGGTGTCAAGAACCAGTGTTGTCGTCAGGAGGTGAATCGCTACTAAACATAGGGATAGACTCACACGAAGTAGGAAAGCTCTCCGACTTTATCCTAAGAAGCGAACGATTACGCTCTCATGGACTATTTATTTTTTTTACTGTCTTCATGGGTCGCTTCATTTGGAAAAGGAGTCGTTGATGGAAACTACTGGTACTGAATCCTCTGTCCCTCAAGCCAATATTTTAATTGTAGAGGACGAGGAAGGCCCGCGAGAGGCTTTAAAAGTCATTCTTTCTCCCTATTTCAATCTCTTTACGGTTGATCGGGCTGAAATTGCGCATCAAATTCTCAAAACCCACCCCATTGATCTCATCACCCTCGACCTAAAACTCCCTGATCTGTCGGGAAACGATCTTCTTTCTCAGATTCGGAAAGACGGGAAAGATGTGGATATCATCATCATCACCGGATATGGCACCCTCCAATCTGCCATTGAAGCCATTCGCCACGGGGTGGCCGCCTATATTCTTAAACCGTTCAATGTGGCCGAGTTACTCGACACCATCAAAAAAACTCTCGATCGCCGTCGCCGATATTCCTCCCTTCAAGCTGCACTGCAAGCCTTTGGGAACCTTTGGGCTTCCGGGATCGATGTCCAATCTGCCCTGGCCAATATTAAAACCCTCCTGGCAGCCAAACACCCCGAACTGGTTCAGCATGGCAGCCGGGTGAATTTTTATGCCGCGCTGCTCATTGAACATCTCCAGTTAACCCCGGAGGAGCAGAAGGCCATACAACTCGGGGCCTATCTCCATGACATCGGGAAAATCGGCATCCATGATCATCTCATTTCCGGGCTTCATTCCCCCACCGAACAAGATCAAGAACTTCTCAAATGCCATCCGGCCATCGGAGGCAAAATGATAAAGGGCCTTCCATTTCACGCCTGTGTCGAACAGATCATCCTCCATCACCATGAAAAGTTTAACGGGTCCGGGTACCCGGATGGATTGGTCGGTGAACAAATTCCCTTATCGGCACGCATTGTCGGTCTGGCGAATATCTTCGACCATTTCGTGACCGGCTATGGTTCCCAAAGGGCTATGCCCGTACCGGAAGCCCGGGAAAAAATTCGGCAGGAAGCGGGGAAAAGCATCGATCCCAATCTGGCAGAATTATTCGCGAAAGTCGTCTGGTAGCGCTACCAGAGGCTGGAGACCCATGCGCCAACGTGAGCCGGCATCACTGAGACACCATGACTAAGAACCTTCAAGGGGCTTCACCGAGCAACAGCCCTGTGCAGTCCGTCGAGAAATGGGAGCAGGCCTTTGATGCCCTCACGGATCAGGTCATGATTTTAGACAGCTCAGGGACGATTGTCTGGACCAATCGAGCCATTCGTGACCAGGTCCAACCACGAATCGGTCCATTGGTCGGACATCATTACCGCACGCCCTACTATGGAACGACCATCCCCAAAAACCCTCCGCCATGGGAAACGGTGTTAGCAGGCGCCTTGTCTGCGGTGGTGGAAACACAGTTCCCTTCGATCCCTGGGGATTTCCTCGTTTCATGCTACCCCCTTTTCGACTCCAATGGCATTCAATGGGGTGTCATTTCTGTGGTCAAAGATATTACAGAACGCAAACGGATTGATGAAGCACTGCGGAAAATAGCCCAAAGTGATCCGGCTCCCGGCAGCATGGCGTTTTTGCGATTTTTGGTCAGAGATCTTTGTCAGGCCTTGAATGTGCCCTATGCCATATTAGCGGAATTGGAATCGCCGGCTCACCCGGTCACCCAAACCGTCGCCATTTGGGCCAACGGGACCTTTGGGGAAAATATGACATGGAACGCTCCTCCTGCGATTTTTGAGGCACTCTTGAAAGTCAAAGGATGCCATGGAGACAATTTGGAATCCCCTCTCTTTCCTCCTGACTCGCCTCTCGGCTCATGGTCGATCATCAGCTATTTGGGAACGGCTCTCCGTGGCCAAACGGGGAAAATTATCGGGCTTCTGCTTATCTTTAGTCCGGTGGCCATTCGCAACATCCATGTGGCGCAATCCATCATTCAACTATTTGCAGCCAGAGCGGCAGGTGAACTCCAACGTAAAAAAGCCGAGGATGCCTTACGGGATAGTGAGCAGCGCTATCGAGCCATCGTGGAGCATGCGTATGACTTGATCATTGAAACCACGGCGACGGGTGAATGTCAGTACGTCACGCCAAATTGTTTGAAGGTCTTGGGCTATGGGACTGCCGACATGCTCGGAAAAAGTTTTTTTGACTTTGTCCATCCCGAAGAACGGGGGCCGTTGTCTGCGTCTTTTCATTCTCATCTCAAGGCGCTTCAGGAAATTGATATGGTGTGCCGGTTGCAAACGAAACAGTCTGAATGGCGATGGTTTGAAAGTCACATCCATCCCTTCCGAACCAGCGTCGGGACGGTCGTGGGCGTGATCGTGACACGAGACATTACGGAATGGAAACGCTTGGAGGAAGAACGAATTCGTGCCACCAAACTCGAGTCTGTTGGGTTACTGGCCGGCGGGATTGCGCATGATTTTAACAATATTCTCACGTCCGTGTTTGCCAATATCGGGCTGGCTAAAATGGTGACCGCCAAACAGACGCCACCCCAAGGAGAGAAAGTCATTGAACGACTGGAAGCTGCGGAAAAAGCCTGTTTGCGAGCGCGGGACCTGACCAAGCAACTGCTGACCTTTGCGAAAGGAGGGGCTCCGGTCAAAAGCACGACATCTGTTGCCTCAATTATTACCGACACGATTCAATTTGCCTTACGAGGCTCGGCCGTCCGATGCACCACGCATCTTCCCGATGACCTCTGGCCGGTCGAGGTCGATGAAGGACAAATCAGCCAGGTCATACAAAATCTCGTGATTAATAGCGACCAGGCCATGCCGGACGGGGGCACCATCAGCGTCGTCGCAAAAAATTTTTTGGTGAACGCTCAAACCACCCTTCCTCTCAAATCCGGCAAGTATGTCTGTGTGTCCGTCGCTGACCAGGGGATCGGCATCCCTGACGACCATCTTCAAAAAATCTTCGATCCCTACTTTACAACCAAACAAAAAGGGAGCGGTCTGGGCCTCGCCACCACCTATTCCATCATGAAGCGGCATGGAGGGCATGTAACGGTAACCTCTTCACTCGGCAACGGCACCTGCTTCACCCTGTATCTCCCCGCTTCAACCTCCCTGTCGACAAAAAACGATGAAACACCGGAAAGTCTCGTGCAAGGAACCGGACGGATTTTGGTGATGGATGATGAAGAAGACATCCAGGATGTGTTAGGGAAAATGCTCGAGCATCTGGGATTTGACGTGGACTTTACCGACGATGGACTAAAAGCCGTTGCGCTCTACACTCGCGCCGTGCAGGACGGCAATCCCTATGTGGCCACCATTCTTGATCTCACCATCCCCGGAGGAATGGGAGGCAAGGAGACGTTGCGCCTCATTAAAAACTATGATCCTGAGGCCAAGGTCATTGTTTCAAGCGGGTATTCCAACGACCCGGTCATGGCACATGCCAGCCAATTCGGATTTTCTGGTTTTATTGCCAAACCGTATAATCTCCTCGATCTGTCTAAAGTCTTAAGTCAGATCTTTTGAAGGTTCCCTCGCTCAGGAAGAGGTCGACGAAAAATATTGGGGTAAGGCATGTGGGGCGATAATACCCCGTTCAGTGATGATGCCGGCAATCAAGTCGGCCGGGGTCACGTCAAACGCCGGGTTCCAGACGTCCACACCGTGAGGAGCAATCATTCGACCACTATGCAAGCAGGTCACTTCTGACGGGCTCCGCTCTTCAATGGGAATGCCGCTCCCATCCGCTGTCTCCATATCTATGGTCGATGAAGGTGCGGCCACATAAAAAGGAATGCCATGGGCATGGGCCAAGACCGCCACGGAATAGGTTCCGATCTTATTGGCCACATCGCCATTGGCCGCAATCCGGTCAGCCCCCACGACGCAACAGTGGATTCCGCCCTGTCGCATCAGTGCCCCCGCTGCGTTATCGGTAATCAACGTCACGGGAATACCATCCTGCTGAAGCTCCCAGGCCGTCAGGCGTGCACCCTGGAGAACGGGTCGGGTCTCATCGGCAAAGACCCGAATCTTTTTCCCCTGCTCCCAGGCCGCCCTGACCACTCCCAATGCCGTTCCATAGCCTGCCGTCGCCAGGGCTCCGGCATTACAATGCGTGAGAATCTGATCTCCATCACGAATGACCGCCGCGCCAAACGTGCCAATGGCCCGGTTCACCCGAAGGTCCTCCTCCAAAATTGCCAGGGCTTCTTCCTGTAATCGTTTTTGGAGTTCTGGAACACCTGAAGTGGAACCATCCGTCATCACGCGTTTCATGCGGTCAACAGCCCAGAATAAATTCACGGCGGTAGGACGCGTCGCGGCCAACATGCGACAGACCTCCTCCATAAAGACGGAAAACCCCTCAAGGTGAGTCTCCACACATTGCCGGGCCCCTAGGGCGATGCCCAACGCCGCCGTCACTCCAATGGCAGGCGCACCGCGTACGCTCAAATTCCGAATCGCTTCAGCCACATCCTGATAGGTCCCACAATCAAGAAATCGCACTTCTCCGGGGAGCGCACGTTGATCCAGAATCACGACATGATTATTTTTCCATTCAACAGTTGGGATCATCCTGACTTCCTTTCAATCGATAGGTTCCCGCCGACTCAATGGGTTCATCACCCTTCCCCCCTTCGCTCACCGTCCATCCCACAGCATCCATCGGCAAAGACGAGCGGCTCACAAGCGACCGGGCACTCCGGATTGTTTGGACTCCGAAGGGACGGAACCCTCGTCCTCCTTGGAGCCTTTCAATAAATCATAGGGCAGGGTCAACGTATTTTTCAAAACATCAAACGCCAACTGGGCCAACCCGGTCAACCCGGTTTTCACCGATTCCATGGGGAGATATTCGACCTCCGGCTCACCCAACGGTCCTGCAATCGAAAACATGGCTGTGGCGATGCCTTTCCGATCTCCGGAAAAAATTCGTCCAAAAAGAGGAATGTCTTTCAAAAGATCCGAATAGGCCCCAAAGGGGCTGACGGCGGAAATGCCTTCAAGCCGATCACTTTTCCAGTCATACATGCCTGCCGCAGAGACTTTCATGATTGGACTCTGTATCAACAAATCTTTGGTGGAAAACACGCCGTCTTCCACGTTAAGTTTGCTGCTCACAGTCGTAAACGGAAATCCGTTCTCTTCAAGATCAACTTTTCCCCTAAGGACATGCGGTAAATTTAAGAGCGCCAGAATGCGGGGAAAGATCGTGCCTTTACGGATATAGCCTTCGCCGAGAGAAATTTTAAGACTTCCGTTGAGAGTCGGAATGATGCCCCGGTCATCCCGCCCATGGCCCTGGAGCATGCCTCGCACAGACATGTTTCCGGTAATCAATCGGCGTTCCTCGCCAAAGAGGCTCAAGATGTTCTCAAAAGGCAAATCCTTCGCCTGAAATGACGCGCGCATGGCGGCCGGTCGACCTTCAGGAAGATGCACAAAGAACCGCCCCCCGACCGTGCCATGTTCCGCCACCATCGATTGCACTTTATCCACGGAGACCAGATTGTCATGAATCTTCAGGACGCCCGATAATTTTTTTCCGGAGAGGGTCTTATAGCTCGGACGTTCGATATGCACAGAACCCTCCAGCGATCCATGCGCCGCTAACCACTCGATCCCATCACGGATGGCCGATCGTCCTCCTTTAGGAATCAGCAAATCAAGAT
This sequence comes from uncultured Nitrospira sp., assembly GCA_902500695.1. Taxonomy (GTDB): domain Bacteria; phylum Nitrospirota; class Nitrospiria; order Nitrospirales; family UBA8639; genus Nitrospira_E. The sequence continues at coordinate 11,857 of CABVRQ010000079.1, forward strand.
CGAATTGAGGCGAGTCAAACATCACACTGACGATCGGTGTGGTCCTCCAGTTTTTCATAAATCCGGTGATGACGGCTTCACTATTTTTCAGGCGAAACTCCATGCGTTTCAGATCAAGCAGATCCTCGTCCACTTTCAGTCGAACAAACAGATTCGAAATGGGATCGGTCATCCCGCGAAGCGCCACCACCCCTTCGGTCAAGGCCACCCAACCTTTGGTGTTCCACTGGGTCCAATCGGTTCCGCGTCCGCTGCCTTTCAGTTGGACCTCGAGAATTCCCGACTGGATGATATCTCCCAAGACACGGATGCCTTCCGGCAGCACACCTAAATACACCGGTCCGGAATCAAACCGGGCCTCCCATGCGACCTTCGGCCGATACCGTATCGTCCCCTGTCCCCGAAGACGAAGGGGAAGCATGATCAGTTCCACTCGTTCAAAATGAATGCGGCTTCCGGGATGGAACTGTCCCTCAAACTCAAGGCGTCCATCCTGACCGGCATGTTTCTTTAAAAGAGAGGGCAAAGCAAAGAGGGCATCCCGCCCATCAATCCACCCTTTCAGTTTGGGATGACCGATCGGCCCCGTGAGAGTGACCGAGGCGTTAAGCGGACCTGTAAGTTGCATCCCCGGCGATGTCGCCGGTGTCAGGGAAACCGGCAATAGTTCCTCACCGGCAAACCCGCCCTGAATGGTGAGCGAATCAAACCGGGAGACTCCCTGATAGGTAATGGTCCCATTCAAGGCCAACGGGAAGGCACCTACATTCCCCTCTATGCCTTGTAACACGGTACTCTCGCGGGAAAAGATAATCGTACCGTGACCTTCAGTCAAAGGATGAGGAAAACCCGGAATCTGAATCACCAGGCCCTCCGGTTTAAACTCACCAGACTGGAATATCAGTCCGGGAGAGTCCAAAAGATTCCCGGTAAACTGCAGGCGAAGCAGGCCAGTGCCATCCGAGACCTTCCATGAATTCAACAGACCAAAGTCGGATGGCGCTCCTAACTGCGTCACGACCTGACGAACCTTCTCCGCCGGCACAGGCCCTTGAAGACTCACATTCCCCCACGGGCCCGACTCTTTTAACAAAAAGACGCCTTCCGTCACCTCAACCGCAATACCATCGTACGTGCCGTGCACCCCGGACAATTGCATTCGATCCGGTTCCACGACCACCGTCCCCTGAATATGGTCGGTGGTGGGCCAATCTGGAATACGGACGTACCCATCGGTTAATCGAAATGTGCCGGTGACCGAAGTCTGCACATCCTCACGCGTAGACCCGGTGACGCGTGCCTCGGCGATGTTCAACCCGCCTCCCCATTCGCCTTTGCCCCATACGGGCAGCAGGTCATCGGGAATCCACGTCCTGGGCAGATATTGTCGGATCATGGCCAGGTCAACATTGGAGGACCGCATGGAGAACCCCATCATATGATGTCCGTCTTCCAGCATTTCCGTATTGGCCGAACCATCCAGATCAATAAACGAACTGGACATGTTGATTTTGGAGAGAGCAAGTCGGGACGTTTTCGCATTCTGGACCCAGGTAACCTGAGACTTGACCGAAAGGGTACCGGGAACTTCCATCAGCGATTGGCCATTCGGCAGGTATTCCGCAAGTTGTTTAATCTCCAGGTGATCGGCCTTCACCTTCCCGGAGAAGGTGATTTGCTCGAAACCAACCGGCTCGCTGACAAGGGAAGGCGCCGGGGACGCCCTAAGAGCTTCAAGTTCCCCCTTGATGCGAAAGGGCGCCAACTCTTCCGTCTGCCGGATTTTTCCAGACAAATCGAAGGTTGAGGCAATGGAGGACCCTTCATGACTGGTCTCAGAGACGAAGCCCACATCTTCAATGACAAACCCTCGAACGATTTCACGAGGTGACTCATCAATCACGATGATTTTGCCGTCCGTCACCTCAAATTTTCCCAGCACCAGAAATTTCGCCGCGGACACAATGGGCGAATCGTTGCTGGCATAGCTCAGAAAACGCCATTCCCCCCCTGACTCACGACGCAGTTCAATTTCGGGAGACTCCACCAGAAATTCGCGAACCACAATTTTTTTCATGAGCAACTGCCCGATTCCCAGGTCCAAACTCATGGATTTCGCACGAAACACCGCATGCGACTCAGGCTGTTCCTTGACCACGATATCCGAAACCAAAAAATGCGGAGAGGGAAATAAGGCGAAGGAGGTATGGCCCACCGTCACGTGCGAACCAAACGTGCGTTGAATTTGTTGCAGAGCCAGAGTCTTCAGATAATCCGGATTTAAAAACAAGGGAAGCACGATCAAGGCAATCGTCAGGATCAGGGCAGCCAGTGCACCCCACCAGAACATCTGTTTGCCGGACCATCGCACTACAGGCCCCCCTTCGGATGAGCAAATACCCTAAACGTTGTGTGTGTGATGTGAGGAATGGGAACCATGAAAATTACTCCTGCATCATACCGAAATCCGTTCGAAATGTAAGAATGAATCCCATTCTCCAGGGACTTCCTTCCTCCGCCGCAGGGAAATACGGACGGCGAAATCCTTCTACCTACGCGGCCGCCTGTGGAGGACGGCATCGTAATGGTCCGTCATCAACAGCCGTCCCATCTTGAGAACCCCATCGGTTTCTTGACACCTCCCCAGGGCTGGGATATCCTGCCTCACTGTCAGGCACTGCATAATCCTTACGCTTTTCGTCTTGAGGATTATATCATTCTAGCCGTTGTTTCCCGGTTTACATTGAAACCCACCCACACCGTTCTCACTCGCACGCAAGTGGTCTCGCTGCTGAAATGGTACGACCGGCCGCATCCCACCAGACCTGATCGCATGATTCCCGGATATGACAAAGCGCATGCGCTTCGCACGTCACGCATGTGTGTGGCTGTCGCTACGGCCTTAGGACATCCACTCGCCCGACTCCGTCAATTTGAAGCCGCCTGTCTGCTGCACGATATGGGGCGAGCCGGGCTTGACCCCCTCCTGTTCGGCCAAATCTGGTCGTGGGCCAGGGAACAGAAGATCCCGACCCGGCCGCGGGAATGGCGCACCCGCTATCCCCTGACCCCCTATGGCCGTGAATCTCAAGCCTTCATCGCACAGTATGGAGCCGCCCTTCAAGCCCGAGGCCTGAAGCTCACCCCCGTGGTCAAAGATCACATCGACATGCGATTGGGATTTGCCCGACGCCTCAAACAATATCTCCGTCCGGTGAAAACGGCCATCGCCACAGTCGGCATTCCCTGGTCGCCCTGGATGGAACGCATCATGTTGTACTACTATTATCCGGAAAAACTCGAACGCGCCGCCGCCTGGACACACCAACTGGCGGAAATTTTAGTTGCCTGCGAACAACTGGAAGCCTATAGCAATCACCGGCGCGGAAAAGATTATTACGCGCGCGCAGAAGAAAGTTTTGCCGCCGCCTTTACCTATCTCCGTCAACTCACCTCCCGGCGGATCGTCAGTCGACAGGTCCTGGATCTCATATGCCGGCTGACCAGGGAAGGCAGATTTACGACGATATTACGGCAGGCGCGCGGGGGAATCCTTTCAACCGCGGATCAACAATTTTTACAAACCGTCTCGCGCTAAGCATGCCCATGTCCATCATCACCCACTACCTGAACATTTCCATGACCGGAGATTCGAATATCGAGAATCTCACAACACAGATTCAACGCCTGCTTGGAGAGTCCGGCCTTCAGGGTGGAATCCTGACGCTCTTTGTGCAACATACAACGGCCTCGATCATGATCATCGAAGATGAGCCAGGCATTCGTGCCGATACGAAAAACTTTTGGAACCGCACCATACCGGCCGATCCTCATTTAGCACATAATACGCGGAACGCCGGAGAAGATAACGGCCACTCACACCTTCGCGGTCAGTTACAGGGGCCTTCGCTGACCATTCCGTTCGTACATGGGGCCTTAACCCTGGGCACGTGGCAACAAGTCGTCCTGATCGATTTTGATACCAGACCACGAACACGAAACCTGGTCCTCCAGCTCATGGGAGAATAGGCGCGGGAAACACTTTCGTATGCGTCTTCACCACGTACCCCGGACCATCCATCCCCAACAGGAAAAATCCCGGGCTCAACCATATCGGCCATCCACGGGATGGCAGGGGCTTATCCTCCAGGGCCTGTTCGTCACCCTCCTGTTGCCCCACACCGTCATGGGAGAGGCCTTCGGCCCGAAACAGGCGCAATCGGTTCCCGCCCGGCCCTCGTATCTGCAGCTCGTCGCCCAGAAATCCCTCGGTGCGGAAGAACTCAATACCATTGCCGTCTTTGAAAAAGCCGCGCAGTCGGTGGTCTACATCACCAATACGGCTGTCCGTCGGGATGTCTGGTCGCTCAATACCTTCGAAGTGCCGCAAGGGTCGGGATCCGGATTCATATGGAACCGCCAGGGACATATTGTCACCAATTACCACGTCATCTATGGCGCGGATTCCATACAAGTGGTGCTGGACGATCAATCCACCCGTGACGCGCGCATCATCGGGGTCGACCCTGATCATGACCTTGCCGTGCTCCAGATCACCGGCAAGGCCGACACACTCATGCCCCTGGACATCGGCAATTCCCAGGACCTTCGCGTCGGTCAACGCGTGTTGGCCATCGGCAATCCCTTCGGATTAGATCATACCCTCACCACCGGTGTCGTCAGTGCCCTGGGTCGTTCGATTAAATCGGTGAATGACCGCACGATTGAGGGCGCCATCCAAACCGATGCGGCCATTAACCCCGGCAATTCCGGTGGACCGCTCTTAAACAGCGCCGGACAACTCATTGGCGTCAACACCCAGATTGTCAGTCCCAGTGGAGCCTACGCGGGCATTGGCTTTGCGGTACCGGTCGACATTATCAAACGTGTTGTCCCGCAACTCATTCAACATGGAAAAGTCATTCGTCCCGGCCTCGGCATCTCACTCATCCCGGATTCCATCGCCGCCCGCTGGGGGATCAGAGGGATCGTCATTGCCAAAGTCCTGCCGGAGAGTATGGCGGCCAAAGCAGGCCTGCAAGGCTTAGAAGAAACGGCAACCGGACGGATACGATTGGGTGACGTCATCACCACCATTGATGGAGAGACGCTACAATCCTATGACGACCTCGCTCGCATGTTAGACCGGCATAATGTCGGGGATCGCATCAAACTCGGCATCCGCCGCAACGGCAAAGAACAAACCCTCTCCCTCCAACTTCAAGCCGTCCAATAAATAACACGTCCTTGCCGCTACAAATCATCCGTCATTCCTGCAAACCGTCGCAGAACTCCCTCCAAAAATTGTCATCCTGATCCATTCGACTACGCTCAGGACAAGGGCCACCGAAGGATCTAGCAAAGCCAGAGGATTCCCTTCACCCCGGCCACAGACT
>CABVRQ010000080.1 GCA_902500695.1 uncultured Nitrospira sp.
CAAAGGCACGTTGACAAATGGCGCGCACGATCGATCCCTATTTTCGATCATCTGTGCACAGAAAAAGCCTAATAAAAATACGGAATAAATGCGGGGGATGATTGTGTAAGAATTAAATGAATTAGGTAGGAAAAAATCTACGGATATTCTAATAATGGGTTTCTGATTGCAGACATAATAAATCTGGAAAATTTGTGCACAAAGTACTCCGTTATCGGGGGAGTATTGAGCAAAGTGTTTTTGGCAATATTTTTCAATGGTAAATGCATGTATGAACTAGGCAATTGGGGTAAAGGAATTATTAGAATGGAAGATTTTGCCGTATTCATTCCAAATTATGAGCAATGGCTTTCATTCCATTCCTCATTGTTCGAGCGGCAAAATTTTACCCCAGATTGTGCAATCCATGATCAGTAATTATGCTGTTTTTGCAATTTTTCTTATGGTGTTCGAAACTTGGAATACTTTTTTGAGAATTCAGATGCCAGAGGTGGTAACAGCAATATCGGTACCGTCAATGGACAATTCTGGATTTTTTTTTGTCATTAGATACAAAAATACTAAAGAATACAGTCAATTCGGATTAGAATTTACCCGAATGGCAAGCAAAATAAACTGTGAAAAATTAAAATCGGCCAAATTTAGTGTAGGTTGAAACCTACGGTTTTTATGAAATTGGTATTAAAGATGTCAGAAACCCTTCAGGCTTTTTTGTGGGGGGGAAGAATTGAATTTAGAGGTCAGGCAGTGGATGTCTTGCAGGCCGAATTGATTTTGAGATCTCTTGATACTGAACCGTCCAGACCCTGAAGAAGTATGAGATTTTCCTATTGAAGAAAATTCCTGAGCTGGGTTAACGACTGTGAGAAGATTATTTTTTTAAGGTGGTACTTAGGTATGAGGGGGTTGGTATTCAGGCAACAAGGATCCGGAAATATATTCGTGAGGAGTCAACGGATGAATCGTGCCTGCCAAAAATCTGAACCTCTGAACAAAAGCTCAGAGGTTTAATTTTGATGGATGGTTATGATGATTTTTGTTAATTTGCAACCAACCGTAAATTTTTTGGAGATTCACTCATTGAATTTGTGGTATGTTCGTACACGTCGATTTTTGGGAAACTCGGCGATCTGTTTAGGCCTTCAAAATCCGCTTTTACTTCCTCGATATATACCCCATTATTAAGAGCTGGACTGGTTGCGAAAAGATTAAAATCGGCATTCTCGGTATCTAAAAATTTCGAATTGTCGTTAGATTATGCTGAGTGTCGTATTAACGCCTTCATTTAATAGGTTCGTAGGATTATTATAGATAATGTTGTTCATGAATTTTGTGTCGAAATTCCCAGTTCGTAATACCAATTCCGCGACCTGTATTCCCAAAGATCGTATGGTTGTACAAGTTATTGCGTGCATTAATTCCAATGGATGTTGGTATTAACTTCATGCAGATTTTTCTATACCATATTGTATTAAATGATAATGCCATGGAAAATAACATTCAGCGTCAATGGTGTTTCAATCCCAATGGCCACCGTTCCTTTCAGCGTTATTTTTTCTTCAGGTAAGGCTGCAAGTTTACCAGGATTGGTCCGCGAGGAACCGGAATGGAAATTTGTCCTGTAATGCCTTTCCAGCATTTTTGAATATATTCCGCGACGGTTTAATCGCATGTCATCGGAAACAAGCCGACCGAGTGAATATTACATCGTGCGGAAGGGAGCTGCCTGGCTACAGGCGTTCCATCCTTCCTAATGCTTGAGGCGAAGTAAGTCGCTGGGGGCCACAGGTATTATTAAAAGGATGCCAGAGAAACCGGCAGGCAGGCGAATAAGGGGTACTTTGTTTTAAGGACGACTTTGGATTTCACCATGCGTGTTTTCTTTAAGGGCGTTTTGCCATATCGCTATAATGTGAGACAATCAGGTTTCTACGGATAGACCCATTAACTAAAGGCATATGTATCGGGAACGATCGCTAAAACTTTACCCTCAAACTACCTTTTGATCTAATGTTATGCATCTAATCTGCAGATACTAATATGGTGGTGTCCCCCCAATGGAGTGCTATCCGCAATTTAGAGACAATTAGAAGGTAAGAAATCGTGTTCTTCAGAGATCGGAGCTTTGGAGGTGATTGGTCCATGAGGCCGGCTGGGTAGTTTCGGTCATGTTCCCCCCATTACTGTGATGCTGTTTTACTGTATTTCTATGGGATTCTCCAATTTCTTTGCCCCATAATGTGAGTATGATTCATACTCCGGAAAGTGCCGTCGCCGATGTACCTCACTCGAATTGATCGTATTTGTAGAAGCGTGTTGACTCTGAATAGGGATCGTGAATTCGCGACGCTGAAATCCATGTTGGCCCTAAAGAAGACCGATATGGTGCTTGACGCGGGGAGTGGAGATGGATATTGGACGGCGTCCTTTGCTAAAGACTGTGCGCGTATTGTCGGCATCGATCCGGGTTGGCAGGCATTACAACACGCCAAAATGTTGTATGATTATCCGAACATTGGTTATGTGCAAAGTTTTGGCGAGTCCTTACCTTTTCCCGATAAGAGTTTTGATAAGGTTGTGAGCATCAGTTGCCTGGAGCATTTTAACGATCCTTTTCAAGGTCTGCGCGAGATGGCCCGTGTCCTCAAACCTGGCGGTCGGTTGGCGATTTCCGTCGATAGCCTCTTGCCGGAGAACTCTTCCTTAGCTTTCCGGGAGTGGCACAAGAAACGACATTTCGTCACGAAGTATTTCAGCCAGGATGAAATGCAGGGAATGTTGGAGCAGGTCGGGATAAAATATGAAAAGCCATCTACGGTACATCTGATCCGATCATCGGCAGCGATCCGGTCTCGGGAAATCTTTATCCGTCGTCCTCGTCTCCTGCTACCTCTATTCCCCATTTTTTATAGTATCGTGCGAGTGGCCGATTGGATGTCTCACGATACGCATGGACAGATGTTCGTGGTGACGGGTACACGGCAGTGATTTTTGGTATGGGTTTCTTCCTACGTTTTTCCAGATCTTCCAGACTCTTGAAGCCTTTTGGCCAATGATCTCAGGGAACGTTTGCAATGGTGCAGTGAGTTGTTAACCGTAACTATGGAGTAAGGGGAGCTTGTTATGCGGATTTTAGTGTGGGGGCTTGGGTATGTGGGTACCGTTTCAGCTGCCTGTTTTGCACGTTTGGGTCACGAGGTTATCGGTATTGATCCCAATCTCACCAAGGTGGAAGCGATAAACAGGGGGGATTGCGCCATCAAGGAACCGGGGTTACACGATTTGATCAAGCAGGCCGTCAAGGCAGGCACCTTGCGGGCAACTACTAATGGAACTGATTGCATTTTGCAAGCTGATATTTCCTTAATTTGTGTTGGAACCCCCAGTAGTGCCGATGGTAGTCCCCAACTGGGCTATGTCGAAGCTGTGACGCATGATATCGGTCGGGGACTCAAAGGTATCTCGCATTATCATGTGGTGTGTTTACGCAGTACGGTATTTCCCGGAACCTCCCGTAATCTCCTTGCCAGGATTCTTGAGGAAGTTTCCGGAAAAAAGGCTGGAGACGATTTTGGCTTAGCGATGAATCCGGAATTTTTACGCGAAAGCTGTGCGGTGAAGGACTTTGACTCACCTCCCTATACTATTATAGGAGAGCTGAACCAGCGGTCTGGCGAGGTTCTTGATCGGCTCTATGAGGGAATCAATGCCCCGATTCAGCATGTGACTCTTGAAGAAGCGGAATTTTTGAAAATCACGAATAACGTGTTTCATGCGTTAAAAGTCGGATTTGCCAACGAAATTGGGCGCGTCTGTGACCGTCTTGATATTGACAGCCATAAACTGATGAAGCTTGTCTGTTCGGATACGAAATTGAATATTTCCCCTGCCTATCTGATGCCGGGGTTTGCCTTTGGTGGCTCCTGTCTTCCCAAGGATCTGCGATCCTTGACTTATAATGCCCGCCGCCTCGGGGTCGAAGTGCCCATTTTGGAATCTATCCTGCCGAGCAACTCGCAGCAAGTGAATTTAGCCCGGATTAAACTTCAGGAGGTCGGTGCTAAAAAGGTTGGTATTTTCGGTCTGAGCTTTAAGGCGGGAACAGATGATCTTCGTGAAAGCCCCATTATTAATTTGATTCGAGACCTTTGGCAGGATGGAGTGGATGTGCTCGTATACGATCCTGATGTGAATCTTCAGGAAATGTTGGGAGCCAATCTTGAGTATTTAGAGCGCCAGTTGCCTCAAATCAAAACGATTCTGTGTGATCGTGCAGAAGAGATGATAAGCGGATCCGATGTGCTGGTGGTGAGCCAGAAACGTCCGGAATTTTTAGATCTGTTAAAAAATGTGAATCATTCCGTTATGATCCTTGATCTGGTTCGCCTGGCCGATCGGCCTGAATCCTTAGGATTCGCAAAGTATACAGGGATTTCATGGTAAATATTCCTCGTAAGCGGTGGCTTATCCTGACGCAGTATTATTCTCCGGAAATTGGAGCCCCGCAAATCCGTTTACGCTGTCTGGCCAATGAATTGCGTGAGCACGGGATTGATATAGAAGTTTTGACCGCGCTGCCCAACTATCCCAAGGGGGAAATTTTCCCTGGATATCCCACCACCAAATTCAGTATTCGAGAAGAAATCGATGGTGTCCCTGTCCGAAGGGTATGGATTTATCCTGGCAGTGGAAAATCGCCGTTGATTCGGTTATTGAATTATTTGAGCTTTACTTTGACCGCCCTGATTGCCGCCCTGTTTGGTCCGCGTCCCGATGTCCTGTTTGTTGAATCACAGCCATTGTCTCTTGGCATCGTGGGCCTTTGCATGAAATGGATCAGAGGAGTCCCCTATATTTACCATGTGCCGGATTTGCAGGTGGATGTTGCCAGGCAAATGGGGTTTATTAAAAGCGAGGCTTTTCTTCGTTTGGCCTTTTATTTGGAAAACCTTTTCCTGAGGAAATCATGGAAAGTGTCGACGGTGACTCATCGCTTCATTCGTCATTTTGAAGAACGTGGATTACCTCGTACTCAGATTACCTTTCTTCCTAATGGGGCGGACACTCGCTTCCTCTGCCCAAAGCCCCCTTGTCCGGAATTGCTGGATCGATGGAAGTTGAGAGAAAAGACGGTATTTGTCTATGTGGGTACCCATGCGTATTACCATGGGTTGGATACACTCATACACGCTGCCAAATTACTCCATGACCATAAGGATCTTGTTTTCCTGATGATTGGCAATGGTCCTGAACGGCCACGGATTATTCAGTTGGCCAAAGATTTGAAGTTAAGCAATGTGGTGTTTGGCCAGTCACCTTATGAAGAAATGGACAGACTGTATTCGATTAGTTACGCCTCTATTGCGACGTTACGCGATCTGGAGGTTGCGAATCAGATGCGGCTTTCAAAAGTGTTTCCTTCCCTGAGCTGTGGGGTTCCGGTTATTTATGCAGGTCTCGGGGAGGCCTCAGATGTGATTCGGGATAATCACTGTGGGATGACGGTGGATCCCGAAAATCCTGAAAAATTGGCGGCCGCCATCGAGCAACTCGCCTCTGATCGGGCCGGCCGTGATAGCATGGGGAAGGCCGGTAGGCATTTAGTCGAAGCCGATTATAGTTGGAAGATTATTGTGACACGATGGATCCAGGAGCTTGGAATATCACAACATTAGAATCTGGTTCCGGGTCTCTAAAACTTCCTGAACCATCTCGGATTTATTTTTGTGATTAATTTCATGCCCTAATAATATGTCCAAAGGCATTGAAGCTGAAGAAGTCCGAATTCGAATCGCCTATGGCAAACGCCAGGCGGATACCCATTATTCATGGTTTAACCCCAGTTATGTTTTTCTGATGCAGGAACGGGAACGGCTATTTTTGAGAGCGTTGAAAAGTCATGGTTTCCTACCCTTAGACACAAAACGTATTCTGGAAATAGGATGTGGTACGGGATCTTGGCTTCGGGAGTTCATTAAATGGGGCGCACGGCCTCAAAACATCAATGGAATTGACCTCCTGTCCGACCGGGTGGATATTGCCAGGCAGCTTTGTCCGGCAGCCATGCGAATAGAATGCGGGAGTGCGGCCACGCTCAAATTCCCAGATGGTTGTTTTGATCTCATTCTTCAGTCTACCGTCTTTTCTTCGATACTTGACGCCGCTACGAGACAACAGATAGCGAGGGAGATGTTGCGCGTCATTAAAGCAGATGGTGCTATTTTCTGGTATGACTTCCATATGAACAATCCAAGAAATCCTGATGTTCAGGGGGTGAATAAGCGTGAAATTTTTCGGCTTTTCCCGAATTGTCGAATCGACCTTCGAAGAATAACGCTGGCCCCCCCTTTGGCACGGTTCCTGGCCCCCTCTTCCTTGCTGACTTGTTATTTTCTAGAACGACTTAAAATATTTAATTCCCATTATCTTGGAGTTATTCGCAAGTGAACAGACGTTGCCGTGGTGAGTAAAAATTGGTGTAATTCGCATGCATCAACTCATGGCGACCAAGCAGCAGTGCAAGGTCCATAAATTCTCGTTTTTTAAACACATTCATAATTTTATGCAAACCACGGTAGGATAGGATGAAGCAATTTTTACCCTTTCATGTTCCTGATATCGGGGAAGAAGAAATTCAGTCGGTGGTCGAGACCCTCCGTTCAGGGTGGTTGACCACAGGTTCAAAGACCAAGCAGTTCGAGGCGGAGTTTGCGCAGCGAGTAGGGGCTCGACATGCTGTGGCTTTGAATTCCTGCACGGCTGCTTTGCATCTTGCCCTCGAAGCCGTTGGCGTAACGAAAGGCGACGAAGTCATTGTGCCCACCATGACCTTTGCCGCCACAGCAGAGGTGGTGCATTATTTTAAGGCGAAACCGGTGTTGGTGGACTGCCAGACTGATACCCTGAATATTGATGTGGACCAGCTTGAAAAAGCGATCTCGCCGAAAACAAAGGCGATCATACCTGTTCATTATGCCGGTCAGCCTTGTGAAATGGATCGTATCCTGGAGATTGCCAGAATTCATCAACTGAAGGTTATTGAGGATGCGGCTCATGCGCTTCCGGCCCGTTATCGTGGGAGGATGGTTGGGACTTTGGGCGATATTACCTGCTTTTCTTTTTATTCAACTAAGACGATTACGACTGGTGAAGGGGGGATGGCGACGACTGAGAATGCCGAGTGGGCAGAGCGCATGCGAATTTTAAGCCTGCACGGTATCTCGCGGGATGCTGTGAATCGATATACCCCTGAGGGCACCTGGTATTACGAGATTTGCTATCCGGGGTATAAGTATAATCTGACGGATATTGCGGCGGCAATTGGAATCCCCCAGTTACATAAATGTGACCGCTTTGGAACGATCCGGAAGCGGTACGCCACGCTTTATAATGAAGGTTTTAAGGAGATTCCCGAAATTACGGTTCCCCATGTGGCCGACGATGTGGAGCATGCCTGGCACCTCTACGTCATTCAATTGGATCTGGAACGGCTGCAGATTGGACGAAACGAAATGATCGATCTCCTGAAGAAAGAAGGCATCGGAACCAGTGTGCATTTTATCCCCTTGCATCTTCACCCCTATTATAGGGATAATTACGGGTATCTCCCCAATAATTTTCCTGTAGCTAGTTCCGTATTTGAACGCATTATCTCTCTCCCCATTTATCCTAAAATGACAGAAGTTGATATCCAATATGTCATTGAGGTGGTCGCAACGCTTATCAAAGCGCACCGGCGATAAGTAATCGAGGTAAAATTCAGATTCTTGAAGCTTTTTAGTGGATACATGGTATGTTCCCCCCTCCTTATGGTGGTAGCTCTCCTTTTCCATCTAATTGGAAGATGATAGAGAACAAACTTCACATTCCATCGAAGTGGTTGCAATGTTTATTCAGGAGTACCGGTGATGACTAAGCGTGTTGTTGACACTCTTGGTGCGTTTTTTGGCCTGGTGGTGTGTACGCCTCTTTTTGTCGTGCTCGCCCTTCTTATTAAAATGGATTCACGAGGACCTGTGTTGTTTCAACAGGTGCGGGTGGGACGGGGGTTTCGGCCATTTTGTCTGTATAAATTCCGCACCATGGGATCGGAAGCCTCCCAAAAGGGAGGGGAGCTGACCATCGGCGAAGATCCTCGTGTGACCCGAATCGGACGGTTTTTGCGCCGGTTAAAACTTGACGAGCTTCCGCAGCTGTTTAATGTTTTGATAGGGGATATGAGTCTGGTGGGCCCACGTCCGGAAGTGGCCTATTATGTTGAAAAGTTCAAAGAGGACTATCATGATGTCTTGACGGTCCGGCCTGGTTTAACTGATCTGGCTTCTCTTAAGTACATTGATGAACAGGCTATGCTCGGAAAGGTTGAAAAACCCGAAGATGAGTATACGAATACGATCCTGCCGGAAAAAATCCGATTAGCAAAATTATATATCGAGCATGCCTCTTTAGCTTTTGACCTTGCCGTCATTGCCCAGACATTACTGCAACTATTGGGCTTGCGGAGTGTCATTTTAAAGGTCACTGATCGTGATAATCATGATGAGGTGGCTTTTCTCGAGAGCTCGGTGGTTTTCCAACTTATCATCAAATATCGGCGACCCATTATCATTACATTAGATCTGGCCTTGATTGTTTTGGCCTATTATTTGTCGTTCTGGTTGAGGTTTGATGGCCACATCCCCGAAGATTCCAGGCAACTTTTTCTCAAAACTTTGCCAGGTCTGCTTGTGATTCGTGGGATTGCCTTTATGATCTTTCGCCTCAATGAAGGGTTGTGGCGTTATACCAGTATCTGGGATTTAAAGAAGATTACGGGTGGGGTGTTGGCTGGAACCATGGTATTCTATGGGGTCGTCAAATGGGGGTTTGGTATCACTGGCTATCCCCGGTCCATCTTTATCATCGATAGTATCCTGTTGGTCGGGTTTCTTTGTGGGATCCGGCTTGCGGTTCGAATCTTTCGAGAGCGAAAGGTCTTGAGAAAGACGAAACGAGTTCTCATTATCGGGGCTGGCGATGCGGGGGAAAACATCGTTCGGGAGATGCAATCACATTCTACCTCTTCCTATACGCCCGTTGGATTTGTGGACGATGATGTCTCCAAAGTGAGCAAGCGCATCCATGGAGTCAAGGTTCTGGGGACACGCCAGGATCTGTCACGCATTCTTCACACATACAAACCGGAGGAAGTGCTAGTAGCCCTGCCTGGGACGAACTCAGCCGTTCTTCGAGACATTACGGCCCTGTTGGCACCTTTTAACGTGCGCATCAAAACCCTCCCGAACTTTGGCGATATCCTGGAAGGCAAAGTCACGATCAGTCAGATACGGGACCTCGCGATTGAAGACCTGCTTCAGCGTCCTCCGGTGGGATTGGATCCCCAACCCGTGCGAAATTTAATCGATGGGAAGCGAGTCTTGGTGACCGGGGCTGGCGGATCTATTGGTTCGGAACTCTGCCGCCAAATTGTCGCGCTTGCTCCTAAGGCCCTCATCCTATATGAACGACACGAGAATAGTTTATATGCGATTGCGGGTGAGTTGACGGACCAGGGTAATTCCAATGTGATTCATGAAGTGCTGGGAGATATTACGGATGTACCGCGACTCCACGAGACATTTAAGACCTACCATCCTGAGATTATCTTCCATGCGGCGGCCCACAAGCATGTTCCGTTAATGGAGGTGAATCCAGGTGAAGCTTTCAAAAACAATATTCTGGGCACCCGTTTAGTGGCCGAAGCGGCCGCGCACTTCGGTGCCGAGCATTTTGTGTTAATTTCGACAGATAAGGCCGTGAATCCTTCCAGTGTCATGGGGGCGACCAAACGAGTGGCGGAATTGGTCGTCCAGGCCATGGCGAATCGGAGTCAGACGCGGTTTCTGACTGTTCGCTTTGGCAATGTCTTGGGCAGTAATGGCAGTGTCGTGCCCCGCTTCCAAAAACAGATCAAGGCTGGCGGACCAGTTACCGTCACGCATCCGGAGGTGCGCCGCTACTTTATGCTGATCCCGGAAGCGGTGATCTTAGTGTTGCAGGCTGCCGCCCTTGGGGAGCAAGGCGCGATTTATGTTCTTGAGATGGGCGGACAAATTAAGCTGGTGGATCTCGCCCGTAACCTCATTCGACTCTCTGGTCATGTGCCTGATAAAAATATTCCCATCCAGTTTATCGGTCTTCGCCCTGGAGAAAAACTTGAAGAAGAATTGGTTGGGGAAGGTGAGCGGGCTTTTCCCTCATCCATTGATAAAATCCTCCGGATTCAATCGAGGCAATCCCTTGACCCGGCATTCCTGACGAATATTCTGAGCAAGCTGGAGGATGTACAGATTTTGGGTCATTCTCCCTCTGTGATTGAGCTCCTTCAGCAGTTGGTGCCTACTTTTCATCGCCCTGAAATTTTGGAACTGGCAACGATGAGCGAGGAATATCAAATTCATTGATGAGGGGGCTAAGTAAAGCCACCGATTCTGACGGCGAGCCAGAATTATGCCTGGCGATTAGATGTCGGGCCTCGATTCCTCTAGAAAGCCGATAGAGTCTGAATTTTCGGCTATTCTTAATTTTCAGATTGATTCATCCGAGAGATGAATAAGCTCCAAACTTAATTAGTCTTGATAGAATTTAGTTTTATAAGGTATCATTTATGGTTAAGTTCAAGGCTTCCATGGATAAAGACCCTTTAGCTGACAAGGGTCAATCGAAGTGCCATTGTCATTCAATGTGAAATTCAAAAGTATCTGAAAAAGAAGATATTTTGAGTGAATCGAGAAAGCCTTTTTCCAAACTATTCCTCCGCCCAGATGTTGTCGGCTGCAGTAAAGTGAGCATGAGGGTGTTTACAGAGGAATTGTTACTAATGAAGGAACATAAGCGGATGAGAATTCTATTTGTTGTGGCTACATTCATTCTTCTGTGCGGGTGCAATTCAGGGTGGAAGGGAATGAAGACCGTTGATGCTTCAAGTTTGGAACCTAATGGTTACCCTACTCTTTCTGGAAAAACAAATCCTGAACGTCCACCTAATGTTCCTGGAAAAGAGCATAAACAAATTAGCATTGATGATCCGCGTTATATAATCCAACCCGGGGACCAATTAAGCATAAAATTCTTTTTTAATCCCGAGTTAAACGAAGAAGATTTAGTTGTGCGGCCTGACGGGCATATTTCCCTGCAATTGGTTCATGAAGTTAAGGCAGCAGATCTGACTCCCGTGCAGCTCAAAGGCGTGTTGGAGAAAAAGTATGTTGGGCAACTAAAAAATCCTGAGATTGCTGTCATTGTTCGTTCAATACGCGAGCCATATCGAATCTATGTCGATGGAGAAGTTGGGAAACCGGGGGAATATGAAATGGTCGGGTCAATAAGTGTGTTGCAAGCAATTGCGCGTGCCGGGGGTATGAACGAAGACACGGCGAAGAAAAGTAACGTAAAAGTAATACGAGAGGATCAAGATGGCCAGAGGTTTGTCATTAATGTGGATTTAGATGGGGCCCTCAATGGAGGGGATCTGAGTCAGGATATTCGACTGCTTCCCTCTGATATGGTCTATGTGCCCAGGTCATTTTGGTAAGTTAATGTGTTGCCAGTGCAAGGGTATTACCTGATTTTTCTCGCCCCCATATTTTCTAGCATTAGAATAAAGGTTGGGTGCTGATGGTTTTGTGTTGATAAGGAGAGAAAAGGAAGATTGTGAATATGACAAGAATTCAGTTAGTTTTTCGACGGTTCCACAGAAACAGCCGTATGATGACCACAATCTTGGCTATTCTACTTCTACCCTTCCCCATTAATCTCCCGTCTCAGAGCCAAGCTTCTGCCGAAACCGGATCAGAAATTGGGAATCCTCCGGCCGCGACGAGCATGGAAAAGCCTAGCGATCGGGTATTTTCGATTATGAAGCAACAACTCCGTTCCTATCAACAAAGTTTAGAAGAATCAGAGGGACGTCTTCAAGATTTTCAACGAAAACATGGAATTATTTTAATTGAAACGCAAATGAATCATCTTCTTCAACAGCGTAAATCTTTGGACGATTCATTAAAGGGGTCCGAAAACCAAGTCAAAGGTTTTCAGGAGAGACTCGCCTGGGTGCAGGGTCAGATAAGCCAGATTCCTGAACAGATCCCTCTTTCGAGTTCGGCCTCAGAGCAAGGGATTGTTGGTGGGGCCAAGAATAATCTACTGAATCTTCAATTAAAAGAACAGGAACTATTAAACAAATACACCGAGAGTAACCCTCATATTCAGTCAATTCGAAAAGAAATGGAATTAATTAATCAGTTCATAAAGGAACAGGAAGCTCAAGTGTCCCGCAGTGTCTCCACTGGCAAGAACCCGCTCTTTCTTGAGATGGAAATGCAATTATTCCACACCCAAGCCGACCTTGTATCGGCTGAAGCACAAAGTGGAGTGATCAAACAACAGATTGCTGAAGTGGACAAGGAACTAAATAGGCTGAGAAATCTGGGGCCAGAACTTGATGAACTTCGGCGTCAAGTCACAGCAGATGAAAAAAATTACATAAATTACCTCACCAAAGTAGGGACGACGCCACCACAAGATTATCAAATTCAGGTGGGAGACCAGCTCGACATTAAGTTCTTTTTTAATCCAGAACTCAATGAAACCGTCCTGGTTCGCCCGGATGGGCGTATCGCCTTACAGTTGGTCGGTGAAATCACTGTTGTCGGAAATACGGTGGAACAAATTCGAACGATTTTAATCAAGAGTTATTCTGGGCAACTCAAGAATCCTGAAGTGGCTGTCCTTCTTCGTTCATCGAATGTGCCTGGTGAGGTTATCAGTGCAACAGGAGGGGAAGGGAATCCTGGTGGAGCACATGGAAACTGAGGGTATGGTAGAAAGGGAAGGGTTGCCGTATCCATTTGGAAATATCCGTGATATTTTGACGGCTTTTTTTAAACAGAAATTTGTTATCCTCTCGGTTTTTCTTGTCATTTTCGGGGGAGTGGGTATTTGGATCTACGCCTCAGAAACCCTCTATGAAGCCAAGGCAAGTCTCATGCTCAAGTTCGGGAGAGAACATATTGTGCGGCCAGAAGTCGGGAGTGATAAATTTTCCAGATTCAATGAGGAAAATGTTGTTCAATCGGAAATCAGTATTTTGACTTCACGGGATCTTGCAAAACGGGTTGTGGCTGATCTAGGCGTTCACAATGTTTATCCGGAATTCTGGAGTTCCCCTCCGAAGGATACAGATAGGGCCGTGGAGGCGGCTGCCGGAATTCTAGTGGCTAGATTGTTGCCGGAGCATGTGAAGGATTCGAATGTGGTTCAAATTTCTTTTCTCCACGCCGAACCGGAAATGGCTGCAACGGTTTTAAATACCTTGATTGAATTCTTAAAAGTAAAGCATCTGCAAGTGTTTAGTGATCCGCAGGCGTCGTTTTTGGCTAAACAGTTACATGACTATCAGGTGCAACTGGAACGTTCAGAAGAAAATCTTCAGGCTTTTAAAAGTAAGCATGATCTTTCTTCCCCCCTTGTCGAACAACAAGGTCGTTTCCTCGATCAGCGAGCTGGCCTGGATAGCGAATACAAAACAATCAAGAATCGCCTGCAAGGTTTAGCAGGTAAAATCGCTTCACTTGATGTTCAAATGAAAACCATTCTCGAAAATATTCCGGTTTCCACAGTGGAAGAAGGCGGAAATCTAGAAAAGGCCAAAGCGGAGCTGTTTGCTCTGAAGCGCGAAGAACAGAAACTCTTAACACGATACACGGAAACCAGTTTTCCAGTTCTCAATCTTCGGAAAGAAATTGACCAGATGGAAAAATTCATTCTCTCCGAACAGAAAAATGAGCGGGTCAATACGGTAGCGAGTGGAAAAAAAGCGATGTACAGCCAGCTTGAGAGGGAACAGTTTGGAGCCGTGTCTGAAAGCACGACCCTTCAGTCAAGCAGTCAAGTTATTGCACTCCAAATTGAGGACCTTGACAAAAAAATACAGCGACTCGACCTGTTAAATAAAGAATTAATCGTCCTGGAGCGACAAAGAGCAGCCGATGAGCAAAATTATCAACTTTATCTCAAAAAGGTTGAGGAAGCTAAAGTATCTGAAGAGATGGATCGTCTGAAAATGTCCAATATCAGTGTTATCCAGCCGGCGGAGATTCCACGAAAACCTGCTGGTCGTCCAACAGATCTCAAGCTTATTCTAGGCGCTCTATTTGGCCTTATGATGGGTATCGGTTTTGGGTTTATGGTTGAGTATCTGGAAGGATCCTACACACGCCCTGAACAAGCGGCAAACGATTTGAACCTCCCCCTCTTGGCTTCTTTTGGTCAAAAGCTGTAATCAGAAATTTATCCCTATGTATCTAGCATTTTACGGACTCAAAAAAGAACCCTTTCATACGACCCCTGACCCCAATTTCCTTTATTTGAGCCCCAGCCATAAGGAAGCGATGGGGGCTATTATCTATGGTATTGAGAGAAGAAAAGGGTTTGTCGCCATTTATGGCGAAGTCGGAGTAGGAAAAACGACAATTATTCGTGCGTACCTTGAAAAGACAAGTGATCGCAAACAGAAAACAGTCTATATTCTTAATCCAGTTTTGTCATTCCATGGGCTTCTGACCGACATATTTCGAAGCCTTGACCTTACTCCGTCTCAGGATGATTCGGCTGAGATGGTCAATCAACTTCAGGAAGCATTGATTCAGGAATACCGGTCTGACAGCACGGTTGTGCTGGTAATTGACGAAGCTCAAAATATGCCGGTTAAAACACTGGAGCAGTTGCGGTTACTCTCTAATCTGGAAACATCCACAGACAAGCTCATCCAAATTGTGTTAATCGGGCAGCCGGAATTAACAGCATTACTGAATCATCCTACATTGAAATCTTTGAATCAACGCATTGCCCTTCGTGCAACGATACAGCCACTACAACCGAAGGAAAGTCAAGCTTATATTGAGCATCGGGTTGCGCTATCTTCTTCCACCGGGACGCCTTTATTTACACAAGGAGCTATGAAACTGATTATCCGCGAGGCTCAGGGCATTCCACGGAGAATTAATATTCTTTGTGATAACGCCCTGATTACTGGATATGGCAGACAGCAAAAACCCGTCTCTATTAGTGAGGTTCGAGAAATCCTAGCTGATATGAATGGTTCTCGTTCCTCTTATCTTATGAAGTGGGCGGTCGGTGTTGCCGTGGTCATACTTTTGGCAATTGGCGCTTTTTTATTAAGCCCGATCTTCCTTCCCGGAAAGGCTGGAGTATCCCAGGTAGGCCTAAATGAACGTGACCGCCAGAACGTGAATCTGATCCCCTCTGAAAAAATGCCTCAGGAGGACACAGGTCAACTTGGAGAGCAGGCGATACCTATGGCTTCATCTGTCTCAGAAATTGAACGACCTATTCCTGATTCAGGTGGAGGGAGGGATGGTGTTTTGACAAAAAAACCCGTCGAAAAGGTAATAGAATCACCCAAGTCTGATGGTAAAATCAGGGATCATACGGAAGTGGCTGCAAAGCCAAGCCCAGGCTCACCAATTACCAGGGCGGTCAAAGATGGGGATAATTTGAGTCAAATTGCCAATGAAGCCTATGGTTCCTCAAGCCGGCAATATGTGGAATGGCTCCGTCGGCATAACCCACAAATCAGCGATCCCAATATCATTCTTCCAGGTCAAAAGATTGTATTGCCTGAGTACGTGAAAGAATAAGACAACCTTATGAGTAAAATTTACGATGCATTGCAAATTGCCTATGGAGAAAAGTTGGCTTCTGGGAATGAGTCGAAAAAGGAGCCAATAGAAGTTCCTTCTGTATCGATCCCGTCCCCTTCTTTATTACAAGTTAGAAATACATCCTCTTTTCCAAGGCTTTATAATGAATCAGAATTGATGGTCATGGCGCAAAATATTGCCGCACTTCTTCCAAGCCCTGACAAAAATGTCATTCAGTTCATCGGATCAAGAAAGGGAGAAGGCACGTCCACCCTTGTGCGAGAATTTGCTCTACTTTCCTCTCAGCACAGCAATAAGCCTGTTCTTCTCGTGGAAGCAGATCTTATGCAGCCTAGTCAGTATCAGGCATTCGGGATTGAAGCCAAATCCCCTTTGGATCATGTATTAAATGATGGGAAAGCTCTTGATGCGGTCGTTTCTCAGGTTGAGCAATCCAATCTTTTCCTGGCTACATTATCTTCCAAAGTCCAGTCTGCTCTCACAACACGGACTTTCTACAATCCTACTGATATGTGGAAAATAGTCCGTGAACAGTTTTCCCTCATACTCATCGATTCTTCTCCGGCCAATGTCACTGCAGATAGCTTGGCCCTTTGTGAAACCGTTGATGGTATTGTGCTAGTGGTTGAAGCTGAAGGAACCCGTTCGGCTGTCGCAAAAAAAGTCAGAGACCAGATTCTTATGCAGGAAGGAAATCTGCTTGGTATGGTGTTTACAAAGCGGCATTTATACATACCAGAATCTCTCTATAAATTCATTTAGGGTTTTTCCTTTTTGCTAAGATCTGCTTGTTTCTCCTCAATCGTGTGACTACGCATTAATTTTTTCATAGTTTCCTTTACGAAACGTATCTGCAGTAGGATCTGTCCTATTCGGACGTCTTCCCTTTCCAGCATTCAAATTTCTGCCA
>CABVRQ010000081.1 GCA_902500695.1 uncultured Nitrospira sp.
ATCGTGGTTGGATAGATTTTCTATTTGAATATTTGACTAATTCGGCATTTGAGCAGTCAACCAGGTCGAAATCCCTTTCATGCCATTACGTTCTACATTCGAGCCGTCCCACACGGCAAAGGCCACCGGAAAGCTTGACCCCGGTTTAAACTGGACATCATTGGGATCATCGGTCGTGAGGGATCGTTTCATAACCACCCGCCACGTCGGTCCATTGCAGCATCCTCCCTTGAGGGCACCATAAGGTTCCCATAGTCCGTTGCCCAGCACATTTTGTGTCGATTGGGTGGTAAGCGTGCTAAAGCCGTTGGCGTTCAGATCTTCTACTGAACTGATTCGGAGAGAAGGGTCTGACATGATATTTCCTGACCAGATACCCTCGTTAAAAGGCCCGGAGCTTCGTCCGGTTCGATTCATATATGTGACCCCTCGTGAGGGCTCATCATAATAATAATCCCAGGCTATAGAGGGGTATTGTTGATCTACGTCCCACATGCCGGCCACTCCGGTGCCAAGGTCTTTTTGCCATTCAGCGTTCCATCGCCAAATATTCACGGTTCCCCCCGATTGCCCCATGCACTGAAACGGGGGCGCTCCGGAATCCTGAACGGGAAACTGGATGGCCATTTGATCCCGAAAATCTTGCGGCCCTATCGTGGTGTTGTTAATGGTCTGGTCACCCCAATTGGCCCATACCCCAATGTCTTGACCATTGGTCGCCATCTTCACCATGACAGTTTTGACGGAGATATTAGGATGCATGGGTGTGGTGATGGTCTGACCACTCAGTGGAATGACAACTCCAGGGACCGACTCCCAGATAGGATTAGCCGCATCCATCGCAATGTCTCCTTTAATGGAAGTAATGGGAATCGTCACCGGTTGGCTCACAGCTAGAGGGATGTCGATCAGGGCGAAGGCACCCGCCAAAGTCAGAAGCCCAGGGATAAGCATAAGTGAAATCATTCGGTGTTGATTCGTAGGATATTTCATATTTCTCCTGTTACGTGAGAGATAAATTCTCGAAAAATTCCAGTTCAAGGCACACCCGTTTTTGAATCGTGTCATCACGCCGATGGCTAATTAGCACCACACTTTCTTAAGTCTGGGTTTTCTTGACAGTTTCACTTCTGCCAGACGATAACGACTCCAAAGGTTGATAGAGGCGATGCCGCCCGCCAAAATCATGAAGGCACCCAATAAAAATGCAAACGGTTGGTTCATGCGATTATTCCCCCTTTTGATGAAATGAACGGCCGATGGTATTGCTGAAGGTGACGGGGAATCAGGCTGGGTTCCCCACAAGCTGATACTCGCCTCATAAATGATTTTTCTCCAGGCATGCTCCATGGCAGGGCTCCAAGCATCTTCTGCCAACTCAGAAAAAATATCTAAATAGGTCTCCGCCAGGCTAAGCAGCTTATCTGGTTTCAGGTGGTCCACCGTTGTGGGTAAGAGATCTTTCCATTGCTCTCCTATGGGTGACCGAATTTTTCCACTTAATCGGATTTCCCTGATGATCGTATCGAGGATCTGGACGATGCGCCTGCTGAATGGTTGTAGCCCAATGGTTTGGAGAAAAGTGGAGACCTCAGGATGATCTCGCACCAGGCGATGGAAAAGCTTGTCGGCAAATGCATCCTCATCCTCTTTGATCCATCTTAAGCCGCATTCAAGTATATAAATCTCCGTATTTGAAAATTTGGGGGTAACTTGTCTCATATCAGATGGGCCTTTCCTGTGGTTCTCTAAATGCTATTGCCTGCTATTTCAGTGTACACCCTGGCATTTGAGGGAGGTCAAAGGAATTGAAAAACCTTAGACAAGGAAAGGCCGCTTAATGCTTGCGAGTGGGTTTGAAGTCAAACTTTTCTAACGGCCACAATGGGTCTTGAAATTTTGGCGGGTGTCGGAACTCTAAAAAGGAAGGAGGATGACAGAGATTATGCCTCTAGCCATTTCCGAATATCCTCTGCTGCACGTCGACCGGAAAAGAGCGCGCCGTCAATGGTCCCGGTGGCACAAAAATCCCCACATGCGAAGACTCCATCCAGAACATGTGTCTGACGGGTGAATGGATCAGGAAATGGTGGAACCTGGACGGGTTGAGCGGCCGTGATGTGATAGGCCCGAATTGGCTGCCAGTCTTCGACTTGTGAGCCAAACCATTGACGCAATTGTTGGCGTACACGGGTGGTAAGGTCTTCTTCGGAAAGATCAGTATTGTTTAATACTGAAACGGAGATCAACTGCTTGTTGGTCGTGGAATAGGTCGTGGCGATTTGAGTGAGGACACAAAGATTATTAATTGGACCGCTTTCCTCGCCGTTTAATAAAAGATAGGGCCCTGAAAATGGCGGCTCAGATGCGCCATAGTAGAGGCAGGTCACGCGGCGATAGGGGGCTGGATTAAGACCGGGAACAAGCCTCGTTGCGGCTGGTCCGTCGGTGGCCAGGACAATGGCGCGGGCGGATAGGGTCTCTCCGGCTTCCAATGTCACCGACGTCTTCTGAATGGATGTGACCCTGGCTTGAGTTCGAATTCGCTCTACCGAAAGATGTGATGCCAATTGTCTGGGAATGGCTTCCATCCCACAGGCGGGAAGTGAAATGTCTCCGGACGCAAACATCCGCAGGGCAAATTCCGCCATACGACTGGAAGTCTGTAATTCCGGATCCAAAAATACGCCACTAAGGAATGGTCGAAAAAATCGTTCAGTCATAAAGGGGGAAAATCCGGAGTTTTTGAGGAGTTGAAGTGTTGAGGTTTCGGGCCTCTGAAATAGAACGGTTAAGGTTCCGGAACATGCTCGATGGCGTAATGTTGCCACCCTGATTTTGTCCGAAAGAGTGCCGATAGGGTTGAAGAGCGTCTGAAGGCCCTGAAAGGGATGTCGGAAGGGATCCGGCATTCGATGCCATTCTTCAAGACACCGAATCACCGCACCAGGGAAAAAATGATGGAGCTCAAGGGCGGGATAATCTAATATTTTTTTAGCCTCAGGATAGGCAGTTGAAAAGACCTGGAAACCCCGGTCTAGAAGAAAGCCATCGACGTGATCGGTGCGAATTCGCCCTCCTACGGCGTCGGATGCTTCCAGAACTAAAAAATCGATCCCATAATCCGCCAACGTTTTTGCGCAGGAAAGTCCGGCAAGGCCTGCTCCGATAATGAGCACATCAGCATTCATAGGAGAAATATGTTTGTGGAGGCCAAGGAAGAAAGAAGGATACGGCTGTTATGTCGAAAGCCGTGCAATTTATGATTCTTCTAACACCTCAATCGAATTGCCGAAGGGATCGGTGATATAGACCGAATTAAGTCCGTCCCGGTGGGTAATGAGATCTCCAAATTTGTTGGCATCTGGACGACTGAGCGCAAAATGAGAAGGATGTTCACGAGGGAGAACAAGGGCCAGCTTGGTATTGGCGAAGGCCAGAAGCGCCCAGGACTCATCAATGTAATCCACGCAACAGTTGAAGCGGGAGGTATACCACTCGACCGCTTTGGCCACGTTTGGGACTGGAATCGCTACATGATGGATCGTATCCAGTTTTGACGGCTTGGAGGGTGGTTTTTGCTTTTGGGTGACAGTGTTTTTCCCTTTGGCCGCCATGTGTGTTTCACTAACCTCTCTATGCGTATGGAAAGGAGGGGTAAACAATAAAGCCTATCAAAATTGGTGGATGTGTTCCATCAACATTTTTGAGACCTTCTCCAGATTATAGGGCCAGGCATAGATGAGAGTGACCTTCGGGTGTTTCTGGCGGAGCTCTTCCAGTTCTTCGGGAATTTCACATTCGGAATGCGATCCTCCAGGAGTAAACATCGTCGAGACCACGGTAATCCTCTGTGCTCCCTGGCGAATGAGGGACTCAACGGCTTCGGCGAGTGTCGGTCCGCAAAACTCGTTATAGGCCAGGCCAAACAACGATCCGTTCAGGAGTGGCTTCATGGCAGCTCCAAGGGTCTCAAGCCCAGCCTGGTAAGGATCTGTCTCAGGGGTCCGAGGCCAAGTGCGAACTTTGGTGTCCAATTCTAATTCTTCGGGCGTCATGGGACTACCGGTTGCCCTTCGCTGGGCTTCCAGGCGTTTCAGTTTGGTGATGAGATCAGAGGGGTATCCCTTGGGAATGCCTCCGTGTCCGACTAGAAGAATGGCTTTTTTGACTTCTGACATGTGGTGGACTCCTATGATTGCCAGGAATTGAATGATGATGGGTGTAAAGCCCTGGCGCTTTCACCCATGCTAGGTCGTTGTTGCAAAGTTTTGATATCCTGGAGTTGGGTGAAATATTCAATGTTGTGAGTGCGAAGGAGAGGCGCATAGGGTTTAAACCCTGGTCCGCCCACCATCACGGTACACGACGGCTGAAGATGTCGAGTTATTTTCTGAAGCCAGGATCTTAATATTTTCTCTCCTGGTTCAAGATTGCAGGCAAGGAGAATAAGCTGTGCGTGTTTCCGGCGCAGGGCCATTTCCAGCATTTCAAATGAAACATTGGGCCCGAGGTACATGCTGTGCCACCCAAGTCCGCGTAGCAAAACTCCTGCAGTCAGTGGAGCAATTTCATGAAAGTCTCCAGGCACACAGGCGATGAAAGCGTGCGGTCCTCCCGGAGGAGGTTCTTCGCGAAGAACGTTAATGAGGTGCTGACGCACCAACCGGCTCACACTTTGTTCCCCCCTCAGACTCATCCCTCCTTGATGCCATAGTTCGCCAATCAGGCGCAAGAGCGGAAAAATAATGCCTTCCAGGGCTTTCTCAAGCCCCATATGGTTGATCCATTTCTCAAGCATGGCGGTAATGGCTCGTACGTCCTGGAGCCGGGCCAACCGAATCACGTCCTGGGTATCATTCCAATAGAGGGGGGCAATTCCCGAGAGATTGAGAGGGACATGATTCATCGATTGTCGGAGTTCGTCCTCACCGGCCTGGGCCAATTGCCCAATGGATTCCCCATGATCCAATTGTGATTTCAGGTACAGGAGAAATTGAATGTCATCTTCCGTAAAGAGTCGATAGCCGTTAGGGGCTCGCTGAGGATGGACCAATTGGTAGCGTTCTTCCCATTTCCGAATCACGTGGGCGCTGAGTCCCGTGGTACTGGCCACAGATTTAATGCGAAATTTCTGGGTATCGTTTGCAATGTTAGACATGGTTGCGCAACATCAGCTCTTTTGGATGTGGATTGAGATATACCTGATCATTTAAATAGGGTACAGCCAGGACGCGCACATAATGTTTAATGAGCGTCAGGGGAACGGCCAGGGGTGTGAGATGCCGGTGGTAATCCTGAATGGTTTCCTGCAACTCGGCCCGTTCAATCGTGCTCAGTTGTTTTTTGAAGTAGCCGGCCAGATGCTGGAGGACATTGACATGTTTTCGCACTGTGGCCTTGATTTTCAGCGCGTCCATAAATAATGGACCATATTGATTGGCGAGGTCACCAGGTGTGTGTTGGCCTGCCTTCGCGATGAGTTGTCCAAGTTCGTGATAATGCGAACGGCTGTGGGTAAGCAATAAATATTTGTGGCGCGTATGGAATTGGACAATGGCTCCCCGGCTAATCCGATGGTGTTGAAATAGATTTTTCCACCTGCGATAACAGAAAATGCGCTCGATGAAATTTTCCCGAATCGGTGCATCGCTTAATCGTCCTTCTTCTTCCACCGGCACCAGCGAAAACGCTTGTTGAAATGCGGCGGAAAAAATACCGGTACCCTGTTTGGAAGGTTGCCCCTTCTCCGTATAGACTTTGACCCGATACACCCCGCAGCTTGGGGAACTTTTTTTAAAAATATACCCATCCAGGTCAGACTCTTGTAATTCCTGAACCCGGCGCTGGCTATAGGTCTGTAGCGTTTTGGTGTGATCTATATGGGTGCGTATGGTCAGGAGTTGTGGTGCATCGGGATCACCGGCCAAATGCATGGCTTCTCGCGGGGTGCCCAGTCCCGCTTCCACTTCTGGGCAGACTGGAAGCCATTCGACAAACGGAGCCAGCACATCCGTGAGGAACACATCCCGTTTGTGGCCGCCATCGTATCGAACGGTGTCGCCGAGCAGACATTGGCTGATGCCCAATCGTGGTTTAAGATCCCGTAGTTGGGTCGCTGTGAGTTCTTCTTTGTGAGAAGTGTGACGGTCTTGCGGTTGATCGATGGTGATGAGTCGTGTGGTCATGACAATACAGGTTCTTTCAATTGAGGGTTCATCGGTTCACGCATGTAATTCTGAATAATTGTAAATTCTTGGTACATGTTTAATGCCTGTATACGCCCATTGGCATGTTCTACGATTGTATAAAGTTTGGTTGCGCCAAACTCTCCACCCGACTCGACTGTAGGGTAACTCCTGTGGCTTAAATCATGTGTGAAATATCTGATGAAAGGAAACCATGTCATGGTCCGTCACATCACGAATAACAAAAGGTTGAATTGGTTCCGCATATGATAACTTTAAACGCTGGAATCATCCCCTATGGAATTTCTCTTCCTCACATGGATTGAGGCGTTTGCTCCATTAAAACCGATTCGTTAATTCGAACCACGCTGACGGTGCGTTCACCTTGCGGACCTGTCAGTCCCAGTCTGACAGTGCTTCCCACTTCTCCACGAATGAGCCCGACCGCTTCCTGATAGGTTTTCCCTGCTACCGCCACCTCATTCACGGTCAGAATTTCCTCTCCATGAGTCAGTCCAGCGCGTGCAGCGGGTCCGGATGGATGCACCGCGCGAATGATTAATCGAGCGGGTTCTCCAATTCGGCCGGCTGTAATATGTAGGGCAAGTCCGACAATTCCCGAGGGAGCGGGTGTGTTGGGGCCTGGAGGACTGGCGTGGGGGTTGGTCGGTGATGTGGGATTTCCCGATGGTCCTTCATACGCCAGGCTATCAGGAAAGGGGGAGGCAAGCAGGAGCACAGCCATGGCGAAACAGGGAAGCATGATTCTGCTGGCGAGATGGTTGAAAGCTGCATAGAGGCGCATAACTTAAATCTCCTTTTGTCAATTATGGCGAGATGCCGGATAAGCCAATGAGGCACAAACCCATGAATAAGACCAGGGAATTCAGTTGGACCGAAAGACGGTGAAGCCCATCCCGTTGTTGTTGAAGTAACGGGGTTGTAAGACCTTTGGCCTGTTTGACTTTCAATTGGTCACTGAGTTCATTGATTTGAGCAATGAGGGGTGTACGGCAATAATGCTCAATGGCCAGAACGCCTAACCAGATGGTGGCGGGAAGTAAAACGATGGATTCAAATCCATTCAGCAGTCCCAGGGCAATGCTGGTGGTCCAGCCAACCGCAGCACTGATCATTCCCAATCCATAATATTGGGGAAACAGGCTTCGGACGACTTTGGCGAAGGTGTCGGTGTCCAGGGTCCTCGACAGAACCGGCGCGGTCACAAATGACAGAAAGACAATCTTGCCCACCAAAATGGCCATGGCTAACAAATTGAAAAAAATAAGAATGTGTTCAGTCATCGTGTCACCTCTTAAGAAGCATTGGGAAGCAGGCTTTGAGACACCCGCAAGGCCTGGTCAAAATCAGGCAACTGACCCATAGGCACCCTTTCAACATATCGAATAATGCCCTTGGTATCCAGTACGAGTACCGTGCGCTGGAGAATGCTCAAGTTTTCCAGAAGAAGGCCTGTGTGTGTGCCGAACTGATAGTGAGGAGCGTCCGATAAAAATGTCATATTGTGAATATTTGTTTTCGCAGAAAATTCCTGTTGATCCCTATAAGTATTTGTGCTCAACGTGACAAACGTGATCGATTGATCCAACCCTCCATTGCGTTCACTGAAATAGTGCGTCTGTTCATCGCACACCGGCGTATTCAACTGTGGCACGACACTGATTAATGTCACGTGCCCCTTGAGGGTATCAAGGGAGACGGCCTCTCCATCTTTCCCGATGACGGTCACAGAGGGAATGGGACGGCCTTTTTCCAGGGAGAGAGCTGATCCAAAGACAGTGGATCCCCAGATAACGGTAACCAAACCGGCAGTAAAAATTGGAAAGAACAACATGAATACGAGCAGCCTAAGTGATTGCTTGTTACCTGTGATGTTCATCGGTTCGCTCCTTTATCCCTAGGGTGAGGCCAGTTACGTCCCCTGGGTTGCTGGTTTGTCCAATATGAGGTGTAAGGCTTCCTGGAGGTTGGGATGAGAAAATGAAAACCCACCTTTTAGGGCTTTTTGCGGGTGCACGCGTTGCCCGGTAGTCAACATCGTGGCGAGCTCCCCAAGAGCGATGTTCAACAAAAATTCCGGAACCGGGAACCAGGAGGGACGGTTCATGGTTTTTCCCAATGTCGTACAAAATTCCTGCATGGTAGCTGCTTTCGGAGCGACCCCATTGATGGGCCCATCGAGGGTGGGGTGGGTGATGACAAAAAGAATAAGGCGAGCAAGATCATTCCGGTGGATCCACGAAACATATTGAGTTCCGGGTAAAACGGGACCCCCCAGAAACAAGCGAAACGGCAACGTCATTTTTGAGAGCGCTCCGCCATCCGGTCCTAAGACCATTCCGAAACGAATTGGAATCACCCGAAGACCCAAGGCTGCTCCTTCCATGGCGGTGTTTTCCCAAACCTGAGAGAGATCTGAGAGAAAGCCCTGTCCGGGAGTGGACGATTCATCCAGCTCTTCTTCTCCTCTGGCTCCATAAATGCCGATTCCTGAGGCGGAAATAAATGTGTGGGGTTTGTGTTTCCAGCTTGAGATGGCCAGAAGCAAGGCTTGAATCGGTTGCACCCGGCTGTCAATGAGCACCTGTTTTCGCTTGTCTGTCCAGCGGGAATCTGCAATGGGGGCACCGGAGAGATTGATGACGACATCAGCGCCCTCGCATTTCTGTACCCATGGCCCTGGTGTCACTCCGTCCCATTGGATAAAACGGGTTCGCGGGGAGGCTGACGCGGTGTGATCACCTGCATGGCGGGTGAGAATGGATAGGAAATGGCCCTCTTTAGTCAACACCCGGCAAACCTCTCGTCCGATAAATCCTGTTCCCCCTGCAATGACTATCTTCATATCCAGTCTCCTATTTCACGACTTCCGACGGGGTATCCCATTCTTGCAATTCCACGGAAGGAACAATACGAGCATCCCCCACCAGATCAATGCCAAATGGATCGGGCTTATGGGTGTCTTCAGGGTAGACGATGGCCGGGGTTGAGAGTATATCCATATCCACATTGAGGGTGTGGTCGGGAAGAATGCGAATGGTCGCTGTGGTCTGACCCATCGGGTGCCAGATGACGAGATTATAGGTGCCGGGCGGAATGTCAGTGATAGAAAATTCACCCCGCTTTCCTGCCAGGGTGACATAGGGATGTGGAAGTACGACTCCCCACCCTTCCATAAATTCATGATAGCTACAGCGAAAGAGGACCACGCCCGTCTTTTTCACCGCATAAGTGATTTCCGACCCGGCTCGATGTGTGCCGGTGGTGCCTTCTGAAAGAAAATCACTCTTACGATTATCGGGATGCGGTGGAAGATTATGCCCGAACAGATGAAGTCCACCCGTGTCTGAGGTTAGGAAGATTTCGAGTTTGTGTTCAACGGGATCCCAATTTTGAAAATGGAATTCCTGCCCGACTTTTGCGGTGCTGAGATATGGAAGAAACATGCAGTCTTTGGTTTGAATAATGCCTGAGTTCGTTGGAGCTGGTTTTCCGCGTGGAACATCCTCTAAAAATACTATGGCGCCCGGCAGTGACCGGTTTGGACCTGGTTTGGTGATGGGAGAAAACCGCCAGCCTTTCCCGTCCGAAATTCGTCCACAATAATAGGGATCGGCAGAGAGTACGAGATTGTAACGTCTTGGTGAATGAAGCATTCCCTTAATGGAGACGAATCCCTCAAGATTCCCTCCAGTGAAATTTGGGATTTCTTCATAGGCGAATGCTGAATGTATAGGATTGAGTATCCAGCAGAGGCTCAAGGCGAAGGCTGCGAAAATACTTCCTCTGGTCGAAGAGAATTTCTCTGTTCTCAAGTTCAACATAGTTGCCTGCTTGTCGATATCCCATCAGTCAAATCGTGATCCGCGCTTTTCCCTTATTCAACGGGGAAGGAGATGATAATTCCTCCCATGACGTCACCGAGTTTGCGATCACGTTTGGGGCTGAGGAGGTGAGTGTTATGACAATTGACGCATGCCTTGGAAATTGCCCGGTCTGCATAGATGGCCTGGAAATATCTCTGTTCTCCCCTGGTGATGTAGCCTGTGGACGGTTGAGAAGGCTCACGTTCTACGGCGGCCAGACCAGCTGCTTCGAAGTCAGTGGCGGGACCATTTTTTTGGTAAATAGGAAGAAGGCTTGCCAGACGATACTCGAGGCCGATGCCTTTCTCCTTCACTGCTGATCCTGAGAGCAGTAGCATTTGTGCCGGAAGGGGCAGAGCGTTCCGGGATTCCCAGGCTTCCGAGGCGATGACTGTTCCTGTTTCCTGCATGCGGTCGACGATATGTGTGGTATACAAGGTCCGGTCAGATTCAATCACCGCATAAATGAAATCGGCCACGATTTCCGGTCGAATTCCGTTGATCGAATGAGTGCCGTCTTCGCTAGCAGCGATATCTGCCATGTTGAAGCCAAAGAGGATCACCGCTGAAGTTAAGAAGAGGACTTGTAGCATTTTCATCACGACACCTTCATGCCCCATTACTGAGCATGGCTTTGTGACGCTGTCTGACCCGGGCCGATGTCCCGTGCACATCGAAACCCGATGCCATGAGTTTTTAATGCAAACCCGCCCTTGCCTCTGGAGGTCGCTCTTAAATCGGTATCAAAACTTTTCCAAGAACCTCCACGGAGCACTTTCAGAATCCCGGCTTCGGGGCCCATGGGATTTTTGTCTGGAGCCGTGGAATAGTATTCGGAGTCGTACCAGTCCTGAACCCATTCACGGACATTGCCTGCCAGGTTTCGGAGTCCGTATGCTGATTGGCCTTCCGGAAGGGCCGTCACTTCGACAAAGGTCTTTTTCTCTTCCCAGTCTTTTTCAAAATTGGCTTTGAGCGGCGTGGGTTTTTCGTCCCCCCAGGGATAGAGGCGGCCATCGTTTCCTCGAGCCGCTTTCTCCCATTCCGCTTCGGTGGGCAGACGCTTGCCGGCCCAAAAACAATAATCGACGGCATCGTGCCAGGTGACCTGGACGACTGGGAGTTCCGCAATGTCCTCTTCCTTGTTGAACGGGCGTTCGGCGAACACATTCATCGGCGGCTTATGTAATGTTTCATCCAGGAATTTCATGTAATGCTGATTGCTCACTTCATACTTATCAATGGCAAAGGCATTGAGATAAATTTTGCGGCGAGGTTGTTCATCGACGCGACCTTCTTCGGGGGCGCTCCCGCGAATGAATGGGCCGGCTGGGATGGTCGTCATTTCTACCGGGTCCTTCTCGATCAGGAGCCCTTCCGCTGCGATGGCAGCCCGTGGGGTAGCTGTCAGCGTGAGTGCGATTATTATTAAATACCACATTTTCATTGTTTCTTCTCCCGACTTGCCTGAACAATGTTCTGAGTGATCTGCATAATCTTCTGTGTGAGAATTTTTACCGAATCGAAATGGTTGTCCCGCTCAGCCATTCTGGCCTCCATAAGGAACCCGCGGGCTTCGTGCAACTGTCGTTCAATGGTAGACTGAACTGCCGGTGAAGCCAGTGTCCCTCCAATGGCCGCAGCATGAAACTCCTCCCAGGCTTGATCCGTGGCTTGGGCAGATTGATAAATGAGCTCCTGGGCCACCTCCTGTTCCTGTGTGACCCCTAGCGGAACTCCGTAGACCGGGGTTCCACCAGGCATCCACAGAATGATGGTGAGAAAGAGAATTCCCGCCAGATAAGATTTGGCTACGTCAATATTCATTCCCATTGTCTTCTTTGCTTGATTGACCCTCATGCGAATGTTCCTACTGGATTTTACCTTGTACGATCGCCTGCATCTGTTGGAGCTCCGTATTTTGAGGATCCAACTTAAGAGCCGTGGCAAGATGTGTCTTGGCTTCCTGCCATTTTTCCTGGCCCATACTCTTCATGGCGTCAATTGTGCTTGTTCGTATCCTGTCATTGACCGCACCCGGAGCTGTCTTGGCGCATCGAAATCCTAAGCCTACCCCATAGCTATTATTGGAGGGATGATTCCAAAACCGATGTGTTGTGGTGATACTGGATTCTGCGGCGATCCATGATCCACCCCGAATGACCCGCTTCTCACCGACAGTCAAGCGATCAACATACGTGCCGGTTCCCCCGATCCAGATGGGTTTAAGTGGCCCAATCGTGTTTGCAGGATGCGGTGTCTTTTTATAAAAATCAGGATCATACCAGTCTTCCACCCATTCAAAAACATTTCCTGCCATATGGTGAAGGCCGTAAGGGCTTGCCGATTCCGGCATGGAGTCAATAGGTAGGGTGGCTTCATGATTTTTGCCAAAGTTGGCTTTTGTTGTATCGAACTCATTACCCCACGGATATTTCAATCCCTCAGGGCCTCGAGCGGCTCGCTCCCATTCCGCTTCTGTCGGGAGTCGCTTGCCTTTGAATTCGCAATAGGCCTTGGCGTCAAACCAGTTTACTCCCACCACCGGCTGGTTGGATTTATTCAACCGGGGGTCGTCCCAATAAGCTGGTCCGGGATGCCCCTTGGTTTTCATAAACTCCGCATAATCGCTGTTTGAAACTTCGTATTTGTCAATAAAATATCCATCAACCACCACCCAATGGGCCGGTCCCTCATCATGAAAGGCTTGTTTGGACCAGGGCATGCTCATTCTCTGTTGATAGAGGGTTGCAGAGTCGCCCGTGGTTGGCGTGGCGTTTGACGGATCTTTATCGATGCCCATGATGGAAGGGCCGAAGGGCACATACGCCATTCTGTCTGGCACTATCGCAGAGTCCTGAGCAAATGCTGCCGACGGATGAAGGGTTAACAGGAGACTGCCGAGGAGGACACCCGCCATAGGCAGGCGTCCTCCTGATCTGGTCAATCTTTCTTTTCTGACTTCTCCAGATTTTGTGTTTGTCATAACGTTCTTCCCGTTTGGTTAAAGGCTGTCGAATGAATGATCAGAATTATGACGATCAGGACTTCCTTGACCTACTTTTTCCCTTTATTGATTTGATCCATGATCAAAGTTTGGGTCTGCAGATATTCTTGATTTTTCGGATCGGCCTTAAGAGCCTTCTCAATAGATGTGAGAGCCTCCTGCCATTTTTCCTGGCCCATGCTGATCAGAGAGAGCATGAAGTCATATTGAACCGACTGAAGGCCGGCAGGGGAGGCCGCCTGGGCACAGCGAAAACCCAAACCAACACCATAAGAGTTGTTCTCAGGTTGATTCCAGAATCGATGGCTGGTATGAAGTGAGCTGGCCGGCGCGAGCCAGGAGCCACCTTTCAACACTTTGACCGGACCCTGATTCGCAAAATTGAGACCTGTGGAAGGACCTTGGGGGTTCATGGCAGGGCTGACATTAAAATAGCCGGGATCATACCAATCTGACACCCATTCAAATACGTTGCCGGCCATGTTATAGGCTCCGAATCCACTCTTCCCATCCGGATAGGAATCCACCGCAGTGGTTTGACCGACGGACTGGCCATAGTTGGCCTTGGTAGCATCAAGCTCATGCCCCCATGGGTAATGAGCATGTCCGTCAGGACCTTTCGCCGCCCGCTCCCATTCGGCTTCTGTTGGCAACCGTTTCCCCTTCTTTTCGCAAAAGGTGCTGCCGTCATACCAGTTGACACCCACGACCGGTTGCTCCGGTTTGTTTAACCGGGGGTCATCCCAATAGGCCGGAGCCGGATGCCCCGTGGTCTTCATGAATTCCTTGTAGTCCTTATTGGAGACCTCATACGTATCGATGTAATAGGCATCCAGGACCACATTGTGAGGTTTCTCATCCTGATGATCATTGCTGCCCATGACAAACTCGCCTCTAGGCACGAGAACCATATTTTCAGGGCCAGCGCTCAATGCAGGAGTGGTGATGAGCAGAAATGAGGTAAGTACGGTGCCACCGATGGTCTGTTGAAATTTCTTCATGGAAGAATCTCCCTGATTAAGTGGAAAATTGGATGAGGCACTCTGTCGTAGATTCATGACGTGAACCCTCCGGTTAATTGTTGGAGTGATGGTTGAAAAGATGCCGGTTCTTCAAAATCGTGGCATCGAACAGATCTCCGCATTGCAGACATTTACAGACGGGGATCTGGAATTCAGAGGTTCCCTGATCGGGTGAGATACAAAAACTACTCACCAAGAACCCCCCGCAGCGCGAACAGTTATTTGAAACCTTCCCAGCGATCTCATTGTCTCTCCTTCCTGTTTGCTGGCTTGAATGTTGTTTGGTGAGTGTCATTGTAGCTCCTTCGCCTTAGATTAAAAGTGAGTGAAATTTTTATATATAATGTTTGTCTAATGTATGTTCATAGTTATAGCAATGCGTACAATGTTTGTCAAGTGTTATGGTTTTAATGTTTTGACATACATTGTACGTATTGCTATAAATACCTAATGCCAATGTATAGAATTCACCGTTTTTCCAAGCTTACGGGCCTTTCTCCTCATGTCATACGAGCCTGGGAGCGGCGATATGGACTGGTGACCCCTATTCGAGGAGAGAATCGCTATCGCCTGTATACGGACGAGGATGTGGTGTTGTTCCGCTATCTCAAGTCTCAGGTAGACCAGGGGATGGCCATTGGGGAATTGTCCGAGCAGGGGCGTGAGCATCTACAGGAACAAGCTCAGCGGGTATTTGTGGAGACCTACCGTGAGCCACCACCCTCTGAACGCTTAGTAATCGATTTATCACAGGCATTAGAGGAGAATGATCGTGCGGGATTTGAACGGAAATTGAATGGGGCCTTAGCCGTGATTCCTTTTGAAGAAGCCTTGCATCGTTTTTTGCTCCCTTTACAAGAACGGATCGGGCAATTGTGGCACGATGGGATCCTTGGTGTGGGCCAGGAACATTATGCCTCGAATCAAATCAAACAAAAAATTTTTTCGGCTATGAACCAGTTTCAAACATCGGAAGAGGGTCCCGCAGTCGTTATCGCCTGTCCTACAAATGAATGGCATGAAGTCGCGGCAATGACCGCAGCCTTTGTCTGCCTGGCACGGGGTTGTCGAGTGCATTATTTGGGGGCTAATTTACCTATTCCTGAATTAGCGGCCTATTGTGACCGGAACCGTCCTACCTGTGTGTTGCTTTCTGTGACAATTATGGAGTCTTCGGATGAAGCCTGCGCCTTGGCACAAGAATTAGCGGGTAAGATTGTCCCGCGGTCTTCTGTGGGGATTGGGGGACAAGGTATTCAAGCACATGCTGAAGTATTTTCTCGGGAAAATATCATCGTCTTTCAGGACTTGAAGGCTCTTGATCGTTTTGTGTTTTCCCTCAAGCACTAACTCCTGTATAGCCTCCTCAGTTTCAGATTAGAGGGTTTATATACCCCAATCAATTTTTCATTCGCCTTCCCCCATTCGTTCTTTAAGAATTTTACCCTTTCGTATAGTCCCTGTTTCATATTTGAGAACGCTTTGATATGGTGGCCTTTTCCGTCATTCAACGGCGATAGAATTCGAACGGCATGTTCAGGAATCAAGGCTTTCAAAATGAGAAGAGCACTTTGCCTGAGATAATGACTTGAGGGAGGCTGCAGGGTTATGGAAAACGACTTATATCAAATCATCTATGCCAGTGCAGAAACGCGGCCAATTGAAGAAGACGAGCTGCTTGTGATGTTGAAACAAGCACGAGAAAAAAACAAGCAACTTGGAATCACGGGCATGTTACTGCATTGCGATGGATCGTTTATTCAAGCCCTTGAGGGGCCCAAAGACCAGGTGATGAATATGCTTGGGGTCATTCGGCAGGATTCTCGCC
Organism: uncultured Nitrospira sp.; assembly: GCA_902500695.1. GTDB lineage: Bacteria > Nitrospirota > Nitrospiria > Nitrospirales > UBA8639 > Nitrospira_E. The sequence goes on from CABVRQ010000081.1 coordinate 15,933, forward strand.
ACAACCGAATTGCGATTTTATTTCAAGGTCCGATCAAGAACCGGAGTTTTTCCCAATGGTCAATGGGATTCAACAGACCTTCCAAAGAGAAACTGGCAACGAGCGAGGGTTATACCCCTTATCTTGATGTAGGCGATGATTCCCGGGCCATTAACAATTATTCCAGTGTCGCCTTAAAATTAATTGGCGCGTTTCGTGAACTATCTGATAAAAAATCGTCATCCATGGAGGGCTAACTCCATGCTCACCTACACATTCTTCCGGAACATAGACCGGACCCTACCTATTTCGAAAGCACGGCTGTGAAAGGACGAGTCCCCGCCCATAACAGTCGGGGTGCTTTGTCTTGCGCGAATGACTTTTATGCAACGTTGTCGTTGCTCTTCATTTAACAAAGACATGTCGGTGGGCCATGTACTCTCAAATACATGCCCCAATCCTCTCTGACCAATACCTGGAAGTGTCCCTGACTTTAGAAATCTGGAGCCTCCTGTGTTTTCTCCTACCCACTTCATCCATTTTTAACTGGCTTTTGTGATCAAATGGGTCTGTTGAAAAAAGCCGCCAGCGGCGTTCTCGCCATTTTTCCGTGCTCACG
>CABVRQ010000082.1 GCA_902500695.1 uncultured Nitrospira sp.
ATGCCATCTTCCAAATACACTTCCGATACGCGAAGAAATGCATATTGGGCATAAAACGCTTCCAAATACTCTTGGGCGGAAATTCGAATGGGAGTCTTAGGCCAACAAACAGATAACTCCTGCAAGGCTGTTTGTAATAGTTTATGACCAATCCCCAGCCTACGGAAATCAGTTTTCACCACAAATCGTCCAAGATTGACTTCGGGATAACGAAGCCCTGGCGGGAGAATCCGTGTATAAGCAATCAGTTCTCCACCCTCATTACAGCCAGAAAGATGCCTGGTCTCCGGGTGCCGGTCATACTCATCCAACTCCCGATATGCACATTGCTGCTCCACCACAAACACATCCACCCGCAACTGCAAAATTTCAAACAATTGCTCGACAGTCAATTGCTGAAACGTCTTCACTTCTCACTGGATATCTGGCATGGTTTAGAAAAAACTCTAATTTCCCTGAATATTTTTCTTTTTCACTTAACCTGCCATTTTCAACTTTATGGGACGATGTGGTGCATCAAGTATCCCTCGGACTACACCTAGCAAAGATTTTGATTTCACAAATGGGGACGTTACCTTCTTTGACCACTTCAAGGCTCCTTGTGAATCCCCCTGATAAGCCTGGGCATACGCAATTTCCTGTAAAAGCTCAGCTTGAGACTGTTCTTCTTTAATAGAAGAAATGATTTTCAATGCCCTGTCCACTTTTCCTTCTTTGACAAAAGCCAGCGAGATGTCTTTTAGCGCTCTAGACCTTCTCGTTTCATCAATCAATGAAGCAATTCGGACGGCCTCTTCCACATGACCTTTTTGAACCTGAATGTAGGAAATTTTTTCCAACGCCATTTCCCGATTGTAAGGAGGCCTATCGCCTTTCCTGGTAATCTTCCCCAAAGTCTCCAAAGCCCCTTCGATATCCCCTGATTCGGCTTGCCCGTCTGCAATGGCTTCATACGGGGAATCCTCCAGTTCAGAGTCTAACGAATCGGCAATCTCTAATGCTTGTTTGACCTTACCTGACCTGGCAAGGTCTCGTAATATGAAAATATATGGAGGAGGCCAAGGAATTTCTGCCCTGAAGCGAGAAGCCGTCTGCAATGCCCCTTTCACATTTCCCGCTTTTGCTTGATAGACTGCAATTTCTCGCAAGGCATGATTTTTATGAGCAACGATTTCAACTAACTCCGTGGTTCGTAAGGCACCGGCTATATCTCCAGCCTTGGCTTGGCATGCTGCAATCCCCCACAGAACTTCTGACTTCGCAAAGCTTTTTTGGGTGGCAGATGCTCCACGTAGCGCACGCTTAAGATTAATAAGACTTTCCTGAATGCTCCCAGCCTCGATTTGCACAAACGCAATACCTTGCCATGCCTTGGCGCTGGCATGTCCATCTGGAATTGTTTTGGCAACCTCAATTGCACCGGCAATATCCTTAATAGATATTTGAGCCAATACCACTCCCTCCAAAGCATATTGCCGGGTAAGGCCCAGCGGAATTCCATTAATCTCCGACAATAATCCTTTCAATTGACCTTTTTTTATCTCCTCTTCTGCGATTCCCCAGAGGGCAGAAGGATATCGGTCAGCTGCCTTCAGGGCGGTTTGAAAACCGCCACGAAGATCTCCTTTTATCGCTTGGAATTCTCCAATGGCTTTCAATGCATCTTCTTTTGCATTGGTTCCCGTCTCAATTCTGTTTAAAATTACTAGCGCCCCAGGGACATCTCCGGATTTAGCTTTCTCCAAAGCAATTCCTCCCAAGGCCTGTTCCCGTTCAAGAGTTGGAAGGGTTGTGGCCATTTGAATCGCATCATCAATCTGACCTACCTTCGCCCTCGCAAGGGCAATCTCTTTTGTTAGTCTGTTTTTCCGGAAATTGGTGAGAGACCCATCCGGAATCTTCACCAAGGACTGGAGGGCATTGCCAATATATCCTGTCTTGGCTTGCACAATACCCAACTCTTCCAATAAAACATGTTTATCGGGACTCTCCTTTAAGATTTCGACCAAGCCAGCCACTTGTTTCAGAATCGCTTGAACATCAAATGATTCATGTAAATCATTGGCAAAAACCTGACCTGTAGTAAAAAAGAAGAGAAGACATTCCCCAAAAAACCATTTTGCAATTTTAAGATATCTACCCTGTCCCTCTTTAATCATGTTTCGATATTCATATGAAATTTTCAAAACTACCTGGCTTATTCGCGAGGGATCAATCCTGTTACCTATTCATCACGCAACATGTGCACAAACAACCCGTCACGGAGTTTGGGTTCAAACCAGGTGCTTTTGGGAGGCATGACACGATCCGCATCCGCCACCGCCATCAGTTCCTCAACAGTTGTGGGGTACAACCAGAAGGCGACAGCCCAGTCCCCACTGTCCACCAACGCCGCAAGTTGTTGGGTCCCGCGAATTCCGCCCACAAAATCTATGCGTGGATCTGATCGTTGGTCTTTGATTCCTAAGAGCGGATCCAACACCCGCTCCGTCAATTCTGAAACCGCTAGCGCACGCACCGGGTCCCGCTGACTGTTCAACGACGGATCCTGTTTGGGTTGAGCCCGATGCCACTGCCCTTCCAGATACATATCGAAACCGGCGGAAGGTGGTTTGCCTGGTTGCCCAGTCACTTGTAATTCAAAGTGCGGAGCTAATTTCTCGAGTAATTCTTTGGGGGTGAGCCCATTCAAATCCCGAACGACTCGATTGTAGGGAAGGATTTGTAATTGGTCATGTGGAAAGATGACGGCCAGAAAACCATCTTCGTGATTTCCGGAAGGAAGCACACTGGCATGGCCACGGGAGGCGCGCACTCGGCTTGCCGCGGCCGACCGATGATGCCCATCAGCGATATATAATGCCGGAAGTACTTGAAAGTCCTTGATGACTTCTTGAATGGCGGATGGATCTCGCACACTCCAGACCGTATGCTCGATTTTATCCTCAGCGATAAAATGCACATCCGGCTTCGTATTCGTCACCCCTTTTAACCACTGATCGATTTTGGCCGTCTGGCGAAAAAAGAGGAGGACCGGCCCGGATTGCGATTCATGAGTTTCAATAATTTTTACCCGATCGGCTTCCTTGACCGGCCGCGTATATTCGTGCTTTTTGATGATACCCCGGTCGTATTCGTCGACGGACGCCAAGGCCACGATCCCGGTTTGCTCATGCTGCCCCCACTTTTGTCGGTAGACCCCTAAAAGTGGTTGTGATTCTTGAGCCAACACGCCATCGTTGATGAGCTTTCGAAGATTGTCAGCCCCTCGTTGGTAAACCTCGCCAGAATACGGGTCGACTCCATCACCAAGCTCAAGCTCTGCCCGGCCAATACGCAGGAAACAATGGGGATTCCCCTCTGCTAAATCGCGCGCTTCTTTCAACGAAACGACGTCATAGGGAGGAGCTGCTACTTGACTGGCCAATTCTGGTCTGGGCCTGACGGCGCGAAACGGCGCGATGGTTGCCATACAATCATTCTCCTTATTTAAATGGATGCACTTAAACCTTTCAGATGAAACACCATTATCATCCGGAAAACGGGTCCTCCCGTTCCCTGGACAAGGGTAAACGATAGTATTGGAGACGAGCAACGTTTTTACGCACATTGGCAGGAGAGACTGATGACGAAAGACAGGAACCAAATAGGAACGATTGGGGATCATACAAAATATATGACTCTTCGCTCTTTCATGTGAGTCACTGAAAGGTTCGGCTCATAGGATCCGACGCCTGCCGTCTGGCCCAAGGGAGGGACGCTCTCATCATCCAGCGGGCCTTGTTTGAGCGAAGCGAGTTGGTCCGCCCTCTTCAGACTGGCGTCCATCCCCTCCTAATGAGGCCAGACGGGGCGTCAGTGGTTTTGGGGCCTTTTGCCGGAACAAAAGGGCCTCGCCTGCCGGGGCGAAACTCGGCAACCCCGAAAACCACTTTGATGCAAGATTTGGTGGAGCAAATGCGACGCGATTACTTGCCAACGCTTGTTGACTGGCCAAACCCAAGGTAGATTCTTGGATAACCATCGGCAAGCTGTAAGGCCAAAACCATAAATTCTGTATGATCCACTATTGGCCGATGTACCAGCCCACACCCGAGCGTTCCAAATAGCTCGTCAGAAGAAAGAAGGAATTGGTATAGAGGAGACCGCCGACGGCCACCAGCAGCAATCCACTCATGATGGAGAGCGGCTTAATATAGTTTCGGATCTGCCGGAAATGGGTTAAGAATCGATCGAGCCATACAGCAGTGACAAGCAGTGGAAGCCCAAGCCCAAGTGAGTAGAAAACCAGGAGGGCCAATCCATCAACAGCGGTATCGGTGGTGCCGGCATACAATAAGATAGACGTGAGTATAGGCCCCACGCAGGGAGTCCAACCGACGGCGAAGGTGACTCCGATGAGAAAGGATCCCAGATAGCCTACAGGGCGGCTCTGAAAATGGAGACGCCGTTCTTGGGACAGAAAACCGAAGTTGAACAGCCCCAGCACATACAGACCAAACAGGACAATCAGCCCTCCTCCGATCTTTCGCAGATAGTCCTGATAGTTGATCAGCCATTGGCCGAACAAACTGGCCGAGAGGCCAAACGCGATGAAGACGACCGAAAACCCTCCGATGAATAACAGAGAATTGACAATGATTGGCTTCCGAACCTGATGCCGCCCGGTGGGAGCCCTGAGTTGGTCAATGGAAAGTCCCGTGATATACGAGACGTAGGACGGCACCAGAGGAAGCACGCAAGGGGAAACGAATGACAACAGCCCGGCTCCAAACGCCGCCAACAAGGTGACCTGAGAAATGTGCGTGACGGATTCCATCATGAGTGTTCTGTCCGTGGGTAACCGGGTCGTCCCCGTTGAACGTTTATTTTCTTAGACTCTTGAGAAACTCCTGATACTGAGGATTCTGGTTGATCCCTGCACCACGGTGGGCAAGGATCATTTCCCCATCTGCGTCCATCACCACGAATGTCGGAGTAGCATTGACGCCGAAGGCTTGCGCCACCTCATTATCCTGATCGTAGGCTGTGGGATACACAAAGGTATCAGGGTTGGATGTGACATACTTCTCCACATGGGCCAGACTGTCTGAGAAGGCAATGGTCAGAACTTGAAGCTGGTCCGGTTTGTTGCCTTGATAAAATTTCGCAAGCACCGGCAATTCCATTTGGCAATACCGACACCATGGCGCCCAAAAGACGAGAAGGGCCGGGCGACCATTCAAGGAAGCCTTGCTGTAGGTGTGACCGTCAAATGCCCGGAGTTGAAATTCCGGAGCCGGCACGGATGGGCCGGCGGTAGCTGCCAGGACACCGAAGAGCAGACTCAGGGCGACCATCATGAACCCGGCAATCCCGCCTCTGATTACCGTGATCCATTGTTCCCGGTGGGAGCCTGAGAGGCTCCCACTGGATGCGGTATTTTTTTGTCTCATCGAGGTACACAATCTCATCCGCATATTTTCTCCTTACGGTTTGATATACACATATCCTTCGCGTTGAAGATCGGCAATGCGCTTCACGGCAACCGGATGCTCGGTAGGTGTGAACCCGGCCACCAATTTCTCAAGCGGTGTCCCATACAGTTTCATCGAGACCTGACACATTTCGGCCTTGATACCCTTGTCAATGACCGCCTTCAATTTATCTTTCAACTCCTGATCGACCGTGTCGCTTTCAAATAACTTCAAGGCCGGACCATGCACGACCAGCACGAGGTCGATTTTGTCTGGTCCGCCTTCGGCTTCGATGTGTTTGTTAATCAAAGCCATCGTGTATTTGGCGAGAGCCGGGTCGTTACTATCCAGGTGATACAACACTTTCACTTTGTCCTGGCCCGGTGTCTTATCTGCCAGAACCAAACCGGGACTCAGAATCAGTCCATACACACAAGCAAACACCAACGCCGAGAGCATCAGGAACGGCTTAGGAATGAAATTCAGCATGACGGCCTCCTTGGATTGAACAGTGGATGAGAACAGGCTCCATTTGGGAGTCTTCATCGTCTGAGGCTATTGTGTATGAATTGAGAGGAAAGCGGTAGGTGCGAACACCAGGAGTCGGGCGACTATTCCGCCCTTATCCGAATAGGGGTAAATGCCCCTATTGGGAGTGTTGAAAAAGCCCGCCAGCGGCGTTCTCGCCGTTTGGCCGTGCTCACGTACCCCCCGTACGCTCCGCGCGCCCAAACGGCTGCGGCCTTGCTGGACGAGCCTTTTTTAACACCCCCTAATTTTTCCGGTGTGAGTTTCAGACACTCATAGGCTAATGAAAAGGTCAAACATTTGAATTATTCAACAGCCTCTATGGGGAAAACCGGCGGACGAACTCAGCCGCGGCCTGAGAGCGGCGGGTCACCTGCAGTTTCTGGAAAATATTCTCAAGATAATGACCGACGGTTTTATCGCTCAGGTCGAGCGCTGTGGCAATTTCCTTATTGGTTTTTCCTTCGGCCACGAGTGTTAACACCTTCATTTCCTGAGGAGCCAACGATTCTTTCTTGCCGTCAGGAGAAGGGATGGAGAGATGCTGCATCTTGGTGAGGACCCGTTCTGTGGTGGCAGGGTCGAGGATGGATTTCCCCTCAGCTACGGTTTGTACCGCTCGGACTAACTCTTCTCCGCTGATTTCTTTCAATAGAAAGCCTTTAGCCCCTGCCATGATAGTAGCCATCACCGCTTGGTCGTCGGCAAAGGACGTCAAAAACAACACACGGGTTTCAGGAGAGGCATTCCGAATCTCCCGACAGGCGTCAATACCGCTCCCGTCCGGCAGACGGACATCCATGAGGACCACATCGGGATGAAGCCGGTCGGCTTCTGAGACCGCCGTAACCCTGGTCCCTGCTTCACCAACGACCTGAATATTCTCTGTTTCGGTAAAGAGCGTTTTCAGGCCCAGGCGAAGCACCTCATGATCATCGACCAGTAAAAGACGGATGATGTGTAGGTTACGTCTTGGCATGACTCCCTTCCTTGGCAATCTCAAAAACAATTCGAGTCCCACGGTGAGGTTTCGACCACACCTGAAAATACGCTCCCAGTCGCTTAGCGCGTGCGGCCATATTTTTCAATCCGTGAACCCCCTCATACGTATTCTCAAGATCAAAGCCCAGACCATTGTCCGCCACTTCAAGGCACACGGTCTTTTCCCGCACCTGAAGGGACACCGTGCCTGACGTGGCCTGTGAATGCCGCACGCTGTTGCTGATGGATTCTTTCACCACAAACAGCAGGTGGGTAGCTTCCTCCGGTGTGAGCAAATCGGCCGCCTCCTGATCGATCTGCAGGTGGAAAGGCAGGTTCTGGGATTTTTCGACAGTATGCACAAGCGTGCGCATTTCTTCCACCCATTGCTGTCCATTCAGGCATTCCGGTTCAAGACCATTAATATGTCGGCGCAGGTCTTGAATCACGAATTTGAGTTCCATCAATACATCACTGATCCCGCTGTGGGCTTCTTTGGGATGCTGTGGAATGAGCCGTTGACACCGTTCAAGATTCAGCCTCAGCGCAAATGTCGATTGAATGACTCCGTCATGAAGATCCCGGGCCATACGTTCCCGATCTTCCAAGACCGCCCGGAGTTGTTGTTCACTGCGACGACTGGCTTGTTCAGCCTGTTTGGTTTGGATCAATGATGTCCGTAACTCAGAGACCGTGGCCAAATACCCTCGCCCGACATACCCCAGGACTAAAAAGTACGCCATCAACCGCAGGAAATGCCAAAACCACCATCGACTGCCCCAGATCACCGAATAGGTAAACATCAATTCCGCAAGGCCGAACATGAGGGCCAATGAGGCAAAGAGGAAATCTTCCGATCGACCCGAGTTTCGGTAATCCAAAAAAAAGCGAAGCGATCCGGCGAAAAACAACATGCTCGCAAAACTTTTTGGAGCCACAGCGGCTGGCGTGAATGCCCCTTCACGAACCATCACCGGTAAAGATTGCGGAAATCCAATCGTCCATAAGCCAAGGGCAAGGGCTCCGCCAGTCATCACCCACGGCATCCATTTAATCGTTGTGTGATGTTTCCCCGTTGCCGAGAACCACATCAGCCCGAACCCCAAACCTCCCAACAAGCTCGCACTGCCCCGCAATAAGACGAATCCATTCCCCGGTATCGATACCGCGTGAAAGACTTCAAGAATGCCCATCCCGAGAAAGCCACCGGCGATGGGATAAAACTTCTGATTGGTGTGTTCAGCGGTCCTTTGAAGCGATACGATTCCCATGGCAATGGCGGCCAAACCGCCGACCGTTTCCAATGTGGAATGAAGGGGCTCATGGGACCAGCGCCACTCCGGCCAGACACCCGGAAGGAGGATGCCCGTCACCAACGCAGCGATACCGCCCCCACCAACCATAAGATACAGGGTGAAAGGTTTCATGTATTCGTTCCGCAATGTTCTTCTCAGGCGCTCCACTCGAACGGCTTATTCCCCTGATGAGCGAGATCAGACCTAATCAAGACAAGAGGGGGTGCAACTTTGGCCTTATGCCTCACCCATGTTCTTTCATTTACCAAAGGCGATTACCGTCCCTTTACAATCCCCATTTTTTTGATGCGAGCCACCAGCGTGGTGGGTTTAATCCCCAACCGCTCCGCTGCTCCGCCTTTCCCATAAATTTTCCAATCCGATTCCTGGAGAGCCGCCAGCGTATTGTCCCGTTCCCGACGCCGCATTTCCTGTTCAGTCACCACGCTCCATTCTCTGGCCGAAGCCTTGGACTCCCGGTGCTGTGAGGAGGATCGCCCTTCTCCCGGTTGAGGAATATCGAACGACAATCCCTGCTGTCCGGAAAGGATCAGGCCTCGTTCAATAACGTTCTGTAACTCTCGAACATTTCCCGGCCAGTTATATCGTTGTAATTGCCCCACCGATGCTTCCGTTAGTCTTGGTTGCACACAGTGTAGCTTTTTGGATGTCACTCCGAGAAGGTACTCGGCTAAGAGCGGAATATCCTCCTTCCGTTCGCGGAGCGGAGACATTTCAAGAGGGAAGACACTGAGTCGATAATACAGGTCCTGCCGGAATCCACCGGTCTCCACCTCCTGCTTTAAATTCTTGTTGGTCGCGGCAATCACTCTGACATCCACCTGTCTGGTGCGTTCCTCTCCCACACGCTCATATTGCTGCTCCTGCAACACCCGCAGAAATTTACCTTGAAGATCCAAGGGAATTTCTCCGACCTCGTCCAGGAACAAGGTGCCCCCATCCGCCGCTCCAAATCGCCCTTCTCGATCCTTGACCGCTCCGGTGAATGCTCCTTTCACGTGGCCGAAAAATTCACTCTCAAACAGTTCCCGAGGAATTGAGGCACAATTCACCCGGATTAACGGCTGGTCTTTCCGTTGACTCCGTTTGTGAATTTCCCTGGCAACCAATTCCTTACCGGTTCCGGACTCACCGAGAATCAACACGGTGGCCTCTGTGGGTGCCACAAGATCTATTTGACGGATCACATTGTGCAGAGCGGGGCTTTGTCCGACGAGATCCCCGAAGGCTCCGGCTTCGAGGACTTCCTCCTGTAAGTACCGGTTTTCCGCTTGCAACCGGTTTTGCCGTTCCAAAAGTTCTTCCGCCTGTTTTCGTCCGCTAATATCAACCAGAAATCCTTGGTACCACTGCACCGCACCTTCCGCATTGCGGATCACCCTGGCATTTTCTGAAATCCAGATTGGCGTCCCGTCCGCCCGATAGACCTCCGACTCAAAATCCGTGATGACATCCGTTTGCTCCAGCAACCGGCAAAATTCCTCCCGCTTTGTTGGCTCGACATACAGATGGCGACCGATATCTTTGACGGCTTCCATTAATATTTGGGGGGAATCATAACCCAACAAATGGCTCAGGGCGGCATTGGCATTGAGGAATACACCGGCAGGTGTTGCCTGGTAGATCCCTTCTACCGCTTGATTAAAAATGGCGCGATATTTTTCTTCCGATTGCTGAAGTGCTTCTTCGGCTTCTTTTCGCTGAGAAATATCTCGAATGATTCCGCTGAAAAAGAGCCGGTCTTTTTCTTCCCATGCCGAAAGCGTGAGTTCGAGGGGGAATTCCTCTCCGGTGCTTCGCAGACCACTCAGTTCCACGGTCTCTCCAAGAATTCGCGTCTCTCCCCTCGTGCTGTACCGCTCAAGCCCCGCCTGATGCGCCAGTCGGTATCGATCCGGCATGAGCATGGTGAGAGGTTGGCCGACGGTCTCCTCACTTTCATAGCCGAAGATGTCTTTGGCCCCCTTATTCCAGAACAGGATGGTCCCTGATTGATCCGCGATAATGATGGCATCGTGAGATGACTGGGCGACGGCCCGAAACCGCATTTCTGCTATGTAATTATCTTTTCCATTATTCATTGGCCCGTTGGTCCTTATCCGGTTTCAGGTCACTTTCATCTATGGGTCTGTTGAAAAAAGCCGCCAGCGGCGTTCTCGCCATTTTTCCGTACTCACGTACTAAGCGTACGCTCCGTGCGTTAAAACGGCTGGGGCCTTGCTGGACGGACTTTTTTGAACCGACCCCCCGAGCCATTGATGAGTAATCCAATCCTGGGCAAATTTGCCCTTGAAAATCTTTATTATTCAACACTCCCTCTATAACCAGGATATTGAAATGCTGAAAGATAACGAAGCGATTATCATATTAAACAACATTATTACGTTGTTATTCAGCAAAATATTGCTATTCAACAAATTATTGTTGAATTAAAATTCAATAAAATCAAATTAAATATATATAAATCAAATACTTATGCATTTTTATTGCGTGGCACATAATCTGCTTGAAGGCTATAGACATGATGTTGCATCTATAGGCATGGATAGGCAGGCATCCCCTTTAATCATCATATTTATGTTCGCAAGAAAGGATCGCAGAATGAAGAATCGACATTCAGGCCGGATAGGATTGGCCATCGCGCTTTTAGCTATGACCGGAAGTCTTTCCACCTTGGCCTCAGAAGTCGAGGCCAAGAAGGTCACGGTAGAGCTGACGGCAGTGGAAACGGAAGTGGTCATTGATGGGAAAGGCACCACCTACAAAGCATGGACCTTTAACGGACAGGTTCCGGGTCCCGTCGTACGCGTGACCGAAGGAGACCAGGTCCATTTCATCCTCAAAAACCACAAAGACAATGGTCGCCCACATTCCATGGACTTTCATGCAGCTGAAACGGACTTCCTCGCCAATTATCGCGATGTGAACCCTGGCGAGTCGCTGGAATATGTCTGGGAAGCGAAACGGCCAGGAGTCTTTGCCTACCACTGCGGCGCGTTTCCAATGATTCAACATATTGCCCGCGGCATGTTCGGCGCCGTCATTGTGGACCCGAAAGATACCAGTGCAATGCCCAAGGCTGACCGGGAATATGTGCTGGTGCAATCGGAGTTATTCACGAAAGATCCTGATGACGTCAAGGCAATGATGGACGCGAAAAATGACCATGTCGTGTTCAACGGCGGGATATTTAAGTATGATCCGGTTCACGCAGCAAAGGGCGGAGAGTTCCTCACCGCCAAACCGGGTGATCGGGTACGGTTTTATTTTGTCAACATCGGCCCGAATAATTTCTCCTCACTTCATCCGATTGCGGAAATCTGGGACGATGTCTGGGCCAGCGGAAATCCGGCCAACCGCATGCAAGGAGTCCAAACCCAGGTGATCGGTGCAGCAGATGGCGCCATTCTGGATGTCGTCGTGGAACAAAAAGGCGTCTATCCGATCGTGACCCACTCACTGAAAGATGCGCTCACCGGAGCCATTGCTCTTCTTGAAGTGAGCGATGAAGCCAAGACGCTTCCTCTGATGCCTTCAGTTGGTCCCAAAACCACAGAAACAACCGGCAAATAGTAAAAGAGGGCACCATCAGGCATCCCTCTAATTGAACTCTTGTCTCTTCGTGGGAGGCACCTTAATCGTCTCCCACGAAGAATCGGGCTTGACCCCACCCCCAAGACACACATTCTCGTATTTTCTGCTAAACAGTTTTTGCCCGGCCGGGGTTCAATCGAACAACGTCCCAAATAACTTGAACGCGTTCTCCCAAGTCGCCCCGTTGCCCAAGCCTGGCAAGACAAGGATGTCTTTACACTCTCAGGTCTCCATCATTTCCAGCCTGGTATCAAACTCATGCCCGCATTGGACACATCGGATACAATCCGATTCCACCAACGGTTCATCATCTCGAATCCCCATTCCCCCGCAATCGGGACATCGGGCTAAATGAACTTTTTGATCGTCGACCGTTTCGTATTGCGTTCCGTGAAGGCAAAACACCGGTTGTCCTTCAAGAACCCATTGCTTCCCGGCCTTATCAATAACCGGCAGGGCAATGTAATGCTGGGCCGCATAGGTCTCTTGCTCCGTTCGTGTCGGAAGACCATCTTGAACCAGTTTGTCGGTTTTGACTTCGTAAAGTGCACCTGCTTTGGAAATGACTTTTGTCGGTCCCATCTTCACCTCCTTTACATGTAAACGCACCGTTGTAAAATCACATTGCCACTGGTGAACTCCCGGGTGTCTGGTGAATGTTCCTGGTCCCAGGCGTTAACAGACACTCACCCTCCTTTGGTCAGCTATCCCCTTCAATTTTTTATGCCTTGAGGCCGATAATATCTTTATACGAAAAACTCGACAGAAACCCTTCATCACCGTTAAGGCTCATTCGCATGCCAGTCTCGCCGGTAAGACTTATGCTGCTGATCGGAGGGTGGATCAGTCTTGGCCTGGGTCTTTTAGGGATATTGGTTCCACTCCTCCCCACAACTCCCTTTATCCTCCTTGCCGCCTGGTGCTTTTCCAAAAGTTCTCCTCGTCTCCATGCACGGCTGCTCAATCAACCCCTGTTAGGCCCAATGATTCAGAATTGGGAACAAGAAGGCAGCATCAGTCAGAATGCGAAAGTCACGGCCACGGTTTGCATGATTGGCCTGTTTGGGTGCTCTCTCTTTGCCTTCCCCTTTTCGGTTCTCCTCACCATCTTTCTTGTCTGCATGGGCACTGGAGTCTTAATATTTATCTGGACTCGACCCAAACCCTCACGCCATCTTAATCAACTCAGCAATCGCCCCACTGACTCCGGCAAAAATCTGGTGAGGCTTGGCTGATCCATACATATAGGCTGGCGTGGTGATCACTTTATTGCCGTGATCCACGACATATTTTTCCACCGCACAATTCTGATGTTTGGCACCGGTTTTTTCTAATTCGGATGCGGTTCCGGCGTCATCTCCAATGGTCACATTAATGCCTTTTTTCCCCAACGCCAATGCCATGATAGCCGGCGCAATACAAATGGCCGCGATGGGCTTACGGCTGTCACTAAATTCTTTCACGATCCTGGCCACCTGTGGATCAATTTGGCCACCACTCCCCTTTTTCCCAAAATCACAGAGATGCAACGCGGCTCCAAAACCTCCCGGAAAGGCCAGGGCGTCAAAATTCTCTGCCTTGAGTTGTTCTAACGACTGAATCTCGCCACGAGCAATGCGGGCGGCCTCCTGCAACACATTTCGTTTCTGTCCGGTGGGTTTTTGAGTGAGGTGATTCGTTTCCTCAACATCTTTATTGGGTGCAAATACCTCATAGTCAGCTCCGTTTTGACCGATGGCTATGAGCGTGCTAATGGCTTCCGTAATTTCAGCTCCATCTAAGAATCCACAACCTGAAAGAATCACGGCCACTTTTTTCATAATTTCCTCCTTTTCCCTGAATGCACCGTAGAAGGGACAGCAGTCCCAACCCGGACTGCCCAAGTATTTCGTGATAGGTGTTACGCTAGTATGACTCCGGGATGAAGGTCAATCTCTGGATATTCCTAAATTCTCTTCTGAGTCCGGGCACTCCACTCCCTGATATGCCCTCAAAGCGAATGACGCTTCTTCTCAACTTTCAGCCCGCAGCACAATCCTGCTCATTCACCAACCAGTCCTCCCATGGTACGCTGTGGGAGAATTCGTCATTACACCTTTTGAATGAGGGAACGTATGAATCACCAGCGATTTGATTTTCGCGGAACAGGCGTCAGTTGTTTATGGTTATTTATCTGGACGTGGGTGTTGACCGTGATCACCTTTGGCTTATTTTTTCCATGGGCCTATTCTGCTCAACAGCGGTGGATATCGGAACACACCTTCATCGGTAATCGCCAGCTCGCCTTTCACGGCACAGGAATCGGATTTTTTGGGACCTGGCTCCTGATCATGGTGCTTACGATCATTACTTTTGGACTCTATATGCCTTGGGGCTTTTGCCGGTTGAAACGATGGCAGACCAATAACCTCGCCTTCGCAGATGAGGAATTCCAAGGGTAACTCCGGGTAAGCATCAATGACTATTCTTATTCTGGCGGTGGGGAGTTACGGGGATGTGCTGCCCTTAGTGGGTATGGCCAGACAGCTCCAGCAACGCGGGCATACCGTCACGGTCTTCACCAGCGCCCATTTCACAGAGCTTGTCCAAAAAACGGGAGTGGAGTTTGTGGCCATTGGAACGGCCGAGGATTATAACGCCATGGCCAATAACCCCGCGTTGTGGCATCCTCACAAAGGCTGGCGCCTCATCATGAAACGGGTGGTATCCGGCGCCCTGGAAGAATCCTACAGCCTCCTCAAATCAAAGATCATCCAGGGAAACACCATTTTGGTGAGTTCCACCCTAGGATTTGCCGCTCGCCTCCTTCAGGAAACCCTCTACATTCCCCATGCCACCGTCCATTTTTCGCCAGGCGTCTTCCACTCAGCCCACCAAGCACCAAAAATCCCCGGCCTGCCACTTCCGGATTGGTTGCCCGTCTCATTCAAACACCACATGTGGAAATTCCTGGATCACACGATCATCGATCCTGTGGTGAAACCCCGACTGAATCGTTTTCGCCGTCAGCTCGGTTTACCGCCGGTTTCGCGGATCTTTCATGACTGGCTGCATTCACCCGATCTGGTCTTGGGGTTGTTCCCCGAGTGGTTTGCCACACCTCAGCCTGACTGGCCTCCAAACACAAATCTCACCGGATTTCCCCTCTATGATGAAGCCCCGGACAGCGTTCTCCCTACGACCCTGAAGCGTTTCTTGGATGCACACCCCGAACCCTTGGTTTTTACCCCAGGCTCAGCCAATAAACATGGACAATCTTTTTTCAAGGAGGCAGCCGAAACCAGCCAGGAACTAGGACGGGCGGCGATTTTTCTAACGCGGTACCCGGAACAACTACCCCCTTCCCTCCCGAAGGGAGTGACGCACTTTTCCTATGTGCCCCTCAGCCAGCTCCTCCCGCATGCGGCTGCCCTCATTCACCATGGAGGCATCGGCACCTGTTCCCAGGCCTTACGAGCAGGAACCCCGCAACTGATTCAACCCCTGGCGTTTGACCAATTTGATAATGCGGCTCGGATTGAAAAATTAGGGGTGGGTAAGATGATTCGGAAACGAAACTTCAAAGCTTCCAACATCGTTCAGCATCTCCAGTCTCTGCTCTGCTCCTCGGATGTGAAAACTCAGTGCCAGAGCCGACAAAACAATTTTTTGAAAAATGATTATCTCAGGAAAAGTTGTCACCTGCTCGAAACAACATTCAGAATAGTGTGACTTCTCGACAATACTTTATGGATGGTCCATGGCCACTTCCTCTTGTCAACAGGGATATTTGTATTTCCTCTCCAATGAAATGTCCGTAAAGCTTGATGAACTTTGCAAACACTTGCTAGAGTGCCGAGGTTGTGACAACACCATCTCCCTTACAATTCCAAAAGAAAAATCCAAAAGCCATTATCTCCACAAAATTTGGAGATATTGAAATCCGTTTTTATATGGATGACGCGCCTCGACATGTGGAAAGCTTCCTCAATCTCGTCGGCCTGAAATTTTATGATGATACGACCTTTCACCGGGTCGTCCCGGAATTTCTGATCCAGGGTGGCGACCCATTAAGCAAACATCCTGAGCGGGAACTCCATGGCACCGGGGGACCTGGATTTAGCCTCCCGCCCGAACCGAGTGATCGACCTCACCGTCGTGGGACAGTCGCCATGGCCAAAGTCCCGCGAAATCCAGAAGCCACCCGGGATATCTCCGATAGCGGATCGCAGTTCTATATCATCGTGGAGGACACCAGCAGTCTTGATCGGATGTATACGGTGTTTGGCAGAGTGGTGAAAGGTATGGAGGTGGTGGATCAAATTGCGGCATTGCCGTGCGATGACCGGGACAATCCACTGGAATCCGTGCGGATGAAGGTCAGAGCAGAGGAATAGCCCTTAAGCGGAGTGTTGAATAATACTGATCTCCGATGGCAAAACGTCGCACAGCCATACGGCCCCTTAGAAGATTCGGGTCGGTTCAAAAAAGCATGCCCTGAGTCTTCCCGAAGGGTCCGTCC
>CABVRQ010000083.1 GCA_902500695.1 uncultured Nitrospira sp.
AAGCGCCGGGAGAACCAACGACTCCAAGGAGCCAAACAACCATCATCGCCGTACCGTGCGACGTTGTCGCCAATCATTCACGAACCGGCTGCCGGCCAACGCTTCCTTAACCAGACAGCCCTGCCGATCAGACTTGGTCCACCGCCACAATGGGCCGGTACCAATATCGACATTAATACAGGTCTCCCCCTCAAAACGGCAGAAAGCGTGACAGGCTATATGGTGAGGATCGAACGAAAAGACCCCAAAGGTAACTGGGTGGCTCATACAACGCTTCCCTTAGGATCTGCTCAAGCGGAGTCAGCAGCGGGCTACACGGGGTTTGGCGCAGGAATGCCTCCGGGAGGTATCACCACACCGGGAGCCTGGCGACTCAGCGCCCAAGTCTCCAGTCCCAAACAATCCGGGTGGAGCGAGTGGGTCGAATTTGTGGTGATGGCCCCGGCAACCAACAAGGCACTTCAACCCCCGACGCGCTCGTTTGGAAAGTAATCGAAGGAAAAGAAGCAGGTGTGAGTCGCACGGGAACGAACCCAGAGGGTCGAATAGATGGAAACCAAGCGGCGCTCATCGGAAACGCCCGGCACACCCTCATCCATCTCCAGGGCTTTGAGTCTAAGGTGTCTAATTGATAGAGATAATATGGGTTATTGCGGTTATTATTGATTCGGAGTACCTTTCCCCAGCCAACATGAAGAGATTAATGGTCCAAGGGACTCCTCCGTATGCTAGTGGTATTTTCGACTTCTCCCTTCTGTCTCTTCTCTCCCTTCACGCAATACCGCCACGGGTGTGATCCTCCTGCACAGCTAACTCCATTTTCTTCCCTTGCCTCGGCCTTCGATGGCGATCCTTCCTCCTATGCTCGCCTTTTAGATTGTTTTTCCTCTTCCTTGATTGCTCCACAGCTTAGCGGCGTTGAACCCTTTTCACCGTTCTTCCGACACACCACCACACAATCAGGCTCTCCTGACCTTACAGGAATAAAATTCAGGGAAGAAAGGCAAAGATGAACTCCCATTCGTTTCGTTCATTACATGCTCTCAAGAGAGAAAAACCGAACAGATACATCCCTTGGAGCCGGTACCGTCATGAATGCGATCCACTGGTTCCACAAATCAATACTCCTTACCTTCTCCTCATCGCTGTCCTGATATGTATCACGGCGCTTCTCAATCTTGAACTACTTTCCCTTACCGCTTTCTCGGCCAGCGCGACGGAAGAGTCGGACACGTCGACGCTGGCACATGATAAGCTGACTCCCCTGTTGATTCACTTGGAACAAACTCTGCATTTTGAGACCCCCGATGGGCAGAACGTGACAGTCTCCCCAGGGATGTATCTGGTTGAACCTATCACCCAGGGGGAATCCCGACTGACTTTCTGGAACGAACACGGAACAATCACGGTCAAGGCCTCTCGAACCGAACACGATCAACCTACCCAAACTCCAGAGGCACATCTGATCCATGGGGCTGCCAATAAAGACATCCTGCACGTAGTCGTATTTTTACCTGATGGCATTGCGCTTGAGGCTACCAGTTCGCTGAGCGGTATCCGGGCAAGGGGAGATTTCCGCGCTGCCAGACACGATCAACTCGATTCATTTACCGGAGTTGTTCGTTTGGAAACGGACGACAAGGGCGTCGCCTCCCAACGGTTCAATCAAATATTTCCGCACAGTACCGGGACGGGACAGCCAACCGGGACGGTGAATTGGAAATGATTCAGCTCCAGTCATTAATGTCGCAACGCCAGATGGCCATTGCCTTGAGCACAAATCTCGTCAATAGCCTTCATGGACGTTTTCAATTGGAGGAAGAAACAGACCGGCCTGGCGATGACTATGCCCGGTATACGGAAGAGAGTCCGGATGCCTGCCGTACGCGCTGCGCGGGGAATGAAAATTGTCAGGCATTCACCTTCGTGAAGCCGAACCCAGGTTTTACTCCAGGGCAATGTTTTTTAAAGCGATCGGAACCGAAGCCGGCAACCGATCATTGCTGCATATCCGGAACCCGGAACTCCAGCCAAGAAAAGATCATTCGGAATATCGGGCACTAACTAACTATTGATAGAGGCAAACCAACACATCCACAGATTGTAGGAGATTGATATGTCATTTCGTGAAATGAGCATTCGAACGAAAATTTGCGGTCTTGTCCTTGGCGGAGCTCTTGGACTTCTCCCCGTTTTGACCAACGCAGAAACTCCCCTATCACCCTCAGACCCGGCCTTTCAACAGGCCGTGGAACAAGTGGTGGAACAGTACATTCGTGCTCACCCCGAGGTCATCGAGCAAACACTGCAAGCCTTGCAGGCCCAACGCGAAGCCGAGGAACGGCAACGGGTCAGCGATCTCATCGCGACCAAACAGGCAGAGTTGCTGAACGATCCAAATTCACCGGTCAGTGGCAACCTCGAAGGAGATGTCACCGTCGTGGAGTTCTTTGACTACCGATGTGGATACTGCAAACGTGTGGCCGGAGTAGTGACTCAACTACAGCAGGAAGATCCCAAGGTCCGGGTCGTCTACAAAGACTATCCTATCCTTGGAGAAGCTTCAGTGCTCGCTGCCAGTGCAGCCTTAGCCTCAAATGTCCAAGGCAAACACCTGGCCTTTCATGAAGCCTTACTTGAGGCTGAACAGGAATTGACCCCTGACACGGTCTTTGAGATTGCCGGAGCTGTTGGGCTAGACACCGAACGACTTCGCAAGGATATGCAATTGCCAACCATCCAAGACATTATCGATGGCAATCGAGCACTCGCCAGAGAGTTGGGCATCAACGGCACACCAGGTTTCATTATCGGGACCGAACTGGTCCCAGGTGCCCTGGACTTGAAGGATCTCAAAAGCCTGGTTGGCCGGGTTCGCAAAAATAAGAGTTGATGGCTCCAGAAAATGGGAGGAGGATCCAAACGTTTTACGCTGATTCAGATCAATAGATAGTGCCAAGCATGGGAGCAGAAGATTGGCCGGGGAGGTATCGACTCTGCCATCAACAAAAATAATTTGGAGATTACCGATGTATTCCAAATGGTTTCAACTTCTGGTTATTGGATTAAGCGTTATCAGTACAGCTTTGGCAGCCAGCCCTACCCATGCCTGGAAGATCGATACGCATATTTGGCTGGCCAAAGGGTTGTATGAAGAGATAAAGCAGACCGGCAAAGTCCATTTACCAATAGGCGAGTTTCCGATTCCTTCCGACCTCCAAAAGGCGATTGCGAATCACGAGGGGGCGTTCCTTCTTGGTGTGCTGGGACCTGACACCTATCCCGATATGATCGCAGGGCAGATGACGACTCATCCAGGCGTTGAAAGTAAAAATGTATTTGAAACGGCGGCCACCCTTGCCTCTATGGTGGGACAGCCGCTCTTTACCAATGCGGCTTCCTGGCAGACGGACGATTGGCTGCTTTGGATACGTACTCGCGCCTTAGCCACATCGACGAAAGGTCCAGAGGTCGCGTTCGCGTATGGCTATCTGATCCATGCGGCCATGGACATGTGGGCCCACACCTATGTCAACCTCTACGCCGGTGATGTGTTTTCACTCTTCGACGAGCAAGAAGTGGAATTCCGCCACATGGCAATTGAAAGTCTGGTAGCTCGAACACACAAGAGCTATCTGCCGGAACCGGTATCGCTGACGAACGAGGAAGCCGGACAACGCCTTGGTGGACAACTCAGGGGAACCACAGGCAACCCTCAGAACGTGACGAAAACACAACCCGATCTCCTAACACCATTTCAAGCTCCACGAGAGTTCGTGCGCACAAATCTTGTCTTGAACCTCACGGTTGCCAATCAGTACGCGCGAGAAAAAGCCACACAGCATTTGTTCGCCATGTATGTCTATTGGAACGAACTCCATAAATCCTCTCAACCCATGCAGGCGCTCCGCACTGCGATCAACAATGCCGCAAACACGGCGACCCAGGCCCTGTCGCAAGCCCAAGGACTATTCAATGCCGCACAATCTTCTCACAACACTGCCGTACAAGCCGCCGGTGCGGCGTACGACACAATGAAGAAGGCGGAAAAAGCAGCGGGCGATGCCGCTGACCAGTTCGCTAAAGCAAGAAAAAATGCCTTTGGCCTGCTCGACAACATCACCAGTCAGATGGTGGCGAATCTGCCCCCTCATTTCAAAGGTCCTTACGAAGCGGCAAAGAAGGCTCGCGACAACGCAATAAAAGCCATAGAGGACCGTCGCAACGATTACAACAACTTGGTAAAGATTCGAGACAATAAGAAAAATGCCATGCAGCAGGCGCTTGAAACCGTGAATCTGCGCAAGACCGTCCAGGCGACCTTAAATCAGGTCAGAAATCAAACCCTCGCCGCCATCGATGGCGGTTTGACCGTGTGGCGACAGGGCATCGAAAACGCCGTGGATGCCTACATCCAAGCTTGGGAAGACACCTCAAAGGAACTATTACGTCCGCCGGGCAGCCGTTTCTCGCCCGGGCATGACGTGACCGAACCGCTCAAGCAATGGACAATGTGCTGGGGCCCCACCTTCGGTCTTCCAGTCCTCACCCAAATTGCCCCGCAATGTGACAAAGCCCGTACCGGCTATATCGGAGTCAAAAATAACCTGACCAACCTCAAATTGCTGCTTCAGAATACGGTGATTGACCAAACGTTACGAAACGAAATCGAAAAGTTCGACAAGTTCGTAGCTCACACCGCGGGTGAAGTCTTGGCCGGTGTCGGGAAGATGGTTTCTACAGCCATTCGCATCGACAAAGGCGCACTGGCGGGATATTCACGGTCGATCGTCAATTTGCGCAGTAAAGATCCGGCCCCGTTGGAAGTGGATGACGAATTCAATGATGACACATCACGCAAACAACTCGTTATCTTCCCACAGATCACCCAACTCCTATACCAGGACATGGGCCTACCTCTTCTGGCAAAGAACATGACACTCGATCAGCTCCCGAACTTTGCCGCCTTACAGAACTCACTCACGATGGCGAAGCTGGTGCTGCTCGACGGGCAGCAACTCAACACGATGATTTTTCCGAAAACCAGACAAACTCCCTATCCAGCCGGTGCCCTAGCCGGTGAGGTGCTGATGGGAGCATTACGCAGCATCGATGGTGATCACCAGTGGAAAAAGGCAGCACCGCAACTTCCACGGAGAGCGAAACAGCCGTTCAAGTGCAGGATTTTTGGCTATGACCAATCCAATAGTGCCAAGGGTGGCCTCAAGTTGTGGCAGGACGAAACAATTCGTCTGCAGGTGTTCAATACGCTCTTTAAAGGACCGTTGACACCGGGACTGATGGCACACATGGGCGCGCAAAACCTCGGCCCGGGAATAGGCGTGGCTGGAACAGATCCCTTCCCGCCGACCCCGCCCTCCAGTTCCGGTGCCTGTCCGCCCTGAGTTCTGAGGATCAGACGTCGGATGCCGTCGGCGGGAATGCGAATGCCGGTGTCCAGAGCCAAGGTCTTGGACATTACGATCGGGATAGTTGAACCATCGAGCCTAGCGGGGGCCGGAATGATTTCAGACGATCCAACCCCATTCTTTCACCAAAAGGAGGCAATGATGAACATCCGTCGAGTGACCCTATTTCTTGGAATGGCACTCATCGGCCTCGCTCCCCCTGTAGCATTCTCACAGGAGTCCGGTTCTACTCCTCCTGCGGAAACTGCGGATGAAATTCAGAGCCGTGGTGTGTCGATAGCCGGCTGCGAAATCAAATACAAAAACGGCCTCCCGGACTTCAATGCACTGAAGAGCTGTATCAATGGAAAGATCGATAAGGTCCAAGACGACGCCAAGAAAGCCACCGACGCGGCAAAAGCGCAAACCCAGGGAATCCAGTCCGAACTCAACAACCTGAAGAACAGTCCTTTACTGGCGAAACTCGAGGGCGAGCGCCGCATGCTGGAAGCGGTGAGAACATTGAATCTGGAACCATTTTTCACCTGTCTCAACCAAAGCCAGTCGCTCCAGCCTCAATTTACCTCCCGCATTCAGCTCCTCGCCTCGAATCCAGGGAAGTTCGCCGCCGATCTCACAAACGAAATCTGGACGATTGCCCAACAAAGGTCCCAAACCTTGATGTCAGAACACCTTCAGGCGCTACGGACATCCGGTGGACCTGGAGACTTCAACCAAGTGGCTGACCGGTCCATCCGCATTTTCACACAATTAGCCAGCGAACACCCTGTCACTCGATGCATTCTCCCACGATTGAACCCTCAGATCGCGATGATCAAGCAGTCCGCTCTCCAAATCGCGCCCCAGCTGGAAGCGAGAATAAAAACCACCTTTGACCAATCCATCGCCCCTGTCCTCAACGACATTGTTGCGAAGGCGATGGGCGCCATGCTCAAGAGCCTTCCACAGATACTCAGCACGGCGCAAACCGCCACGAAGACGACCATTCAGTTTTTGATCCCCGAGGAAGTGGAGTCTATCGCTAACGGTATAGCATTTAGACATATTTTCACGAAAGACCTCGTCGAGGGTCGGACCTTGATTGATCAAATGACCTCGGCCGTCGGTAATCCGTCGACGAGCCTGGTGGCGCTCGGACGCCTGCAACAATCGGTGAGAGAGGACGATGTCATTCCAGAAGTGCTCCGATTCGAAGTGGGGCACGCGATCCTGCGATACGCCGGCCACAAATACATCGACTGCACGCTTCCCGGCTGCGCGGGCGATACCGTTATGCAGATGCTCGGGGCATCGACACTCTTGAAAGACGTCGTGGTCGAAGTGATCAGCGCCGTGTGTTCTCTCGCTGACATTGTCGGAGGAGGCGTATGTGGGGTAGGAGAAACCGCGACCCCGAACGCGATCTATGACACCATAGTCTTACCGAAGATTCATCAAGCGGTAATTGCGGGTCTTCATGGGGCCTTCGACGGCGCGATGAATCTGCACCGTGACGCCATCCTAAAGGGCTATGATCCTCGCGCTAGAAGAGAGCAGGCGGGTCCGTTGATGGCGATGGTCGATCTGCTCCCCACCAAAGAAGTCGTGGCATTTTTCGCAGACTCTCAGGTCAGAACAATGCATGCTGCCTTTAAGTCTTATAACGCAAGCGTCCTTCGGCTGGCCGAGGCCGCAACGCGGAGGTAATAACCGTGAAGAAGATATCCTGTATCTCTTCAATAAGGGAGATTCTTTAAGAATAAGGGTTTCTTTGCGTTGGTTGATAGACCAGGCAGGTAACGATAGACCAGTTTATGAGCCGAGGGTAAGGCCGTCACACCGGATTAATGCCCACATCACCGCCGGAAGGGTAAACAGATGATACCCGTGGCGCTGGTAAGAGAGTTGGACATCAAAGGGACGCCCGGTTTTATCATCGGTACGGAACTGATCCCGGGCGCATGGGATTTGAAAGATCTCAAAAGCCTGGTCGGGCGCGGTAAGAGCTGAAAGTAACCACAACAAAAGCCGAGGAACAGAGACAAATCGACACAGGAGGCAAGGAAGGGCAATCGTTACAACAGGATTGTATTGATTTTTTCTTTCTGAAAAGTCTGAGGTGAAGGAAGGAGTATTTTCTTGAAAAAATTCTTCGTTCGAAATGCCGTGAACGTTGTGGGACTGCCTCTATTTACATGGGCTTTCCTCCTTGGATTCGTCCCGTGGGCGTTAGCGGCTTCCACACTCACCATAGAGCAATCTGCCCATTTTCTGGAATCAGACGGGAGCGATGTCCTTTTAGAAGCTGGAACGTACGATGTGGACACGCTGGTTGGTTCCCAACTCAGATTGGATACCTCCAGCGGCAACACGGAAATTCGTTTCCGCTGGGTCCCGACGATTCCCACAATGGGCAATATGACGTGTATGTACGATGGCCGAACCATTCCAATCGATCGACGACGGTGCCATATACCGTTCACCATGTTAGAGGGAATACCGTCAAAAACTTTAATCAGCAAACAGGCGGAAACGCTTGGCGCCTGCATGGGCGCTACACGTTGCTCGCAGGGACTGCAACCTATGTCGAGGTCAGTAGTGGCAATGGGACCGCCGGCGCGGACGCGGTGCAATTTGTCCGTGTGCCGTAACTGACTCTTTAAATAAACCGAACAGCGGCAATACCATTCGTCTCCATCTAACACCAGCACCTGATGAAGATCGAACAAGAAAGGAGGCCGGTCATGAATCAGTCTTGTGGGCATCCGAGTCGTGCGCGTGCAATCGTCTTTTCTCTTTTCGTCATTTCGCTCCTATGGGGCGCATCCATGGGATCCGCCGAGGAGGCTCAGATTCCCTCCTCCTTAGCTCACGAAGAATTGAGCCAACCGGGGGAGGAAGGGGACATTAAGGGGCGAGGATTGCACAAAGTTCCCCGTGGCAAAAACCCAAGGGAGATTTTCGCGCCACGACAACCACAGCAACCCGAAGGAGGGCTACCCCCTCACCTGTGTCAGCAGATTACCCACATGTTGACCCAATGTCGCTGCGCCAACACAGCCGACTGCCAGGTATTGACTGGCCTTTGCCCTGGCGCCTGCCCGGCAGGAAGCCAGAACTGCCAATGCACGCCACTATTCCGAGGCACGCCTCCCACGCTGCCACCCAATTTGTGTGGGTTTCAAGTGCCCACTGTTGTGACGCAATGCACCTGCACCAACCAGGCTGAATGCCAGTTGCTCTCACCCTTTTGCCCAGGTTCTTGTCCGGCTGGGAGCCAGAGCTGCGAATGTACACCGCTACAGAGACGGTAGAGAGGAAAAAATAGTTACCCCCTGTATGGCACCTCGCAATGCATGCAATGGTTCGATTGAAGGTGGAACGACATCTCCCGCGAGATGACCGAAACGCGGGAAGAGACGGTTGAGGAGGTGGTCAAGAATTCAAGGAGAGCACGCAAGGACAACCCGGATAATTCTCAAAAAACGATCCAGGATGGCATCACCATATTTGGAATAGTGCATCCATTCACCTTTGCCATTGGTTCTGATAACGCCAGAAGAGCCCCCAGCAACGCGATAACAGGATGAACCTTTACATACTCACTTGCGACTCATAGGCAGATAGGCTTTTCAAAAAATAGGAGGACAACATGACAGTTCCGAGACCTACCTTACCTTACAGCAAAATCCCTTTGGGTGTTTCTGGAGTAATTCTACTTTTTGGCCTGCTCAACATCTTTGTGCCTTCAGATGTGTTGGCGGTGCCTAAGGGTCCGGGTGGACAAACCTGCAAGGCATCCGGGACGACCACTGTGAACGGGAAGGAAGAAGGAACCGGCAAGGATATGAAGTGCACGGCCGATTACTGCAAATACGACGAGTGCGAGACTGGCGGGCCCAATGTTGGAAAATGTTACGAAAAGACCGCCTATTCGAATGTCCGGGACTGCAAAGCTGCCGCGCGAACTCAACTCCCCAACAACCAGATCACCCCCGGGCAAACGGCGCCGCTGATGCAAGGACAACCGAAACGGCTGCCCCAGGGTGCGCCAAGATTTCAAGGCGGAGCCATCATGCAGCGTGGCGTCGAAGGAGAGCAGCCGACTGAGACCCCTCTAGCGCCATCCGACAACACAGATCAGCCTACCGGGACAACAAAATAACCATCAGACAAGAAAAGGAGGAACTCATGAAACGTTCACATACCTCATTTCCCAAACTGCTTTTCACAACCTGGGGTCTTGCCGCATGGGCACTCGTGGGAGGAATGGCACTCTCCCAGCCGACTGATACGCCGTCCCCTTCTTCTGGCGTCCAGGAAGAAACAAGCTCCTCCAAAGATCAAGGAGATGTTATCGAACGCGGGCTCAATCGGCGGGAACTTCGAAAGCCATCACCCCCTGTGTCAGCGTCGCCAACTCCATCTTCAGGACCTACCGGACCATTGCCTGTGGTCGGCGGCACAAACGAGCCCGACTACAAATACCCCTGGGTCGTGCGGATGAACGGTTGCGGCGCTGTGGTGATCGATCCGCAATGGGTCCTGACCGCTGCCCATTGCGTGACGCCCAATATCGGGTTTAGCAAACTTACCTATACCCGGAGAGATTCGAAAGGTAACGTGCAAACAGAAACCCGCCCTCCCGACCCAAATGCCGGCCCTGCGAACAATCGCGGCGTATTCATCCACCCGAGCTATGCACCCAGCCCGGACCAGGCTAACGACATTGCGCTGATCAAACTGGCACAGCCGTTCTCGGTCAACTTCGTTCTCCAAACAGTCGGGTTGCCAAGATTTCCGCGTAACCCGGGCCTCGTAGGAACTGTGGCATCTTACATCAGGCACGACGGAACGCCGGTGCCTCAGGGACAGGTGGCCATCTTCCGCGGTCCTATATCTGCGATCGATTCCCCCAGGAAAATCTTTGTGCCTGCCAATACAGCCGGCGCTTCGCTCTGTCCAGGCGATAGCGGGTCCGGGTTCGTGACGGTCGAGAATGGACGCGCCATTGTGCGCGGGGTTGCATCGCAAGGTAGTGTCTCCGACTGCATGACACCGTCGGGTGAAGCCGTTTTCACGGATGTCTTTGTGTTTCGCGATTGGATTCTGCAAACGATGGGGAAGAATGATGCCTCCCTGTCAGGCAACACCCGCGTCCGTTGGAGCGGCATGGCCGCGCGCGGTAAGCTGGTCATGGGCTGCAGCCACCCGAACACGCCGTATTTTGGCCCACTCAACGTGGTGGGTATCGAAGAAGGCGCCATGTGCGACGGAGGCCAGGCGCAGGGAATCATATGCCAACTCGATTCCAATCAGGCCAGCACCCAATTCGGGCCGCCTCAGATCGTCGGGTTCACTATGCGAACGACTATGGCAAACGGTGCCACCCAGGTGACTCAGCTCCCGTTTGTGAGCAACCTCGCCCAGTTCTCCGGTCCCTTCCCCGCCGGCGCATCGCGTGAGTTCACGTGCCAGATCGGAAATGCCTTGCTCAACAATAACATCTCCAAATTCAACAACACGGCCGTTCTGAGCCGCGGAGTTGATGGCACACAATCCAACGATGAGCCGATCATTGAACAACCAAGCCCCTTTGACCCAGCCGGAAGAAGCACACCTTAATCGATTGATCGACGTAGCAAGAACACCACACAATTAACTTACACAGGAGGTCAACATGCGACTTACGCACACCATGACGGTTCTTGCACTCGGCATCGCGATCTGGGTATTCGGCTTGCCGCTCAATGCCCAGGCTAAACCCAAGGCCAAAGTCTTCGGGTGCACAACGGCGGATCTCAACACGAATTTCGGATCATCCTGCGTGAGCCAAGCGGAGCAGGATATTATGCAGGGTCATTCATATATACACGTCCTTGTGTGCGAAGGTGGCCAGATGAAGTGCTGCACAATGAGCTCGACGAATCAAGTCCAAACTTGTCGAAGACCAGCCGGGTCTGCGGCGATGTCAGGTGGGCTCAAAGGCTTGAGCCAAGCACCGGTGCTAAAGCGCGGGTTCGAGGGAGAGAAGGAAGTTGGCGAGGAGACGCCGATTCCATCATGGCTGACGGAGTCCTGGCTAAAAGAGCATGAAGGAGAAAAGCCGGCGAAATAATCAGGCGACGGGGCCGTATAACGGGAAGATCACCGGGCTATAGGGTGAGCACGCGAGTTTTCCTAAGGACGGAGGCACCACTTGCCGTCACCATCTTGAGTTAATCGAAAGACCGAGGAGAAGGGTTGGCGGCTGGATGGCCGGTATACGCTAGCCGCAGGGACGGAAGCCTATGCCGAGGCGAGTAGTGCTAGTGGAACGGCCGGCACCGACGCCATGTATTTTGTCCGTGTGCCGTAACCGACAATTAGCAGAAACTAAATGGTGGTCATACCAGAGGAGGCGCCCAACGGGGCCCTCATTACCACGTTGCCCCAAGAACGTCACGGAGCGAAATGTCACAGAAGAAATCGAAGTTTGCTCATCCATAAATGGGGCGGGGGAAAAACACGGCAGTCTGTCGCCCATCGTGTGGAGAAGGGAGGACACACCAACGGGTTTGATGTGACTAACAACCAACCAAACAAAGCGGGTTACGCTCAATCTTCAATGACCAGGAGGACAATAATGAAAAGCATGAAGCAAAGAATTCGGCAAATGAGTGTTGGGGGACTGCTGGTTTGGGGAGTGCTTGTCCTGTCCCCGGTTCAGGTGCAAGCGCTTCAAGCAATACATAATTCCGAGAAGTGCAAAGGTGGTGTTCCTGATGGAGCCTTCCATTGCTTGAACAAACCCGGGCAGTGGGTCGAGTGTATCCCCAGTGGAGACTATATGTGTTGCACCAAAAACGACCAAGGAGGGAAGGACTGTGAACAAATCGAGGCAAAGACCTCGAATCCTCTGGGGGGTGTGAAGGGGGTTCAGGGCAATGTACTTCAAAGTGAACCTACCAAAGCTCCACCGAAGACGTCCCGGGTCCCGAAGACTGGAGCAAAGGCCCCGATCATGCGGCGCGGCATCGAAGGCGACCAAACCAGTGAGCCTTTAACTGAGATTCCCACTGAATCCGCCCCTGTGCCGTCTGAAGGAGTTAAGTAATCGGGTGAAACGGAATCCCTGTAGGGTTGAGCGAAGCTAGAAGAACGAAACTGTCCCGAGACAATAGTGAAGATAGGTGCACAATGATTCATTCACCACATAACGGGAGGGAATTATGAAAAGACAGAATACATTCGTCGGATTGATTCATTCCACGATTCTCACTTTTGCGATCGGGTTCGGATCGGCAGCTTTTGTTTTGGCCAACGATCCAGCGGACACATCGCCGACGATGCAAGAAGAGCAGGGTACGTCGACCGACGCCGGAGAAGTGCAGGAACGGGGTATCAGCCGGATGCCCTTTGGCGGAGCAACTGGAGGAAAGACCGGAGGAGTAATGGACCCAGTTGGGTTTTCGTGTGATGCCAAATCCCAAACTTGTACGTGCAAAAAATCTAAAACAGGAGACTGCAAGCTCATGAAGTCCATAGTCTGTAGCGGGACCCTCAACTGCCCAGGGTCATCACAAACCTGTACCTGCACAGCCATCAGGTAACACATCCCTGATTCATCCATCACGAAATTCAAGAAAGGAAGACTCTGCCATGAAAGACATGAGGCCACAGGTTCAAAACCTGTTTCGGGTTTGCGCAGTAGCGGGTATGATTTTCGGATTCTCTCAACTCGCGAACGCGGCGGATGCTCCATCGGCTTCTGACACGTCAAGCCAAGAGGATGTGAAAACAGAATCTTCTTCTGATGACGTCACCGATCGAGGAGTCGGAACCTTTATTCCGCGCGCCGGCATGGGCATTGCGGTTCCTCCTGGAACCATTTCTCCACCAACGACCGTGCCGACAGGGTTTAAGTGCAGCCCCAACACTGGTCGTTGCAATTGCAGTGGTGCAACCGATTGTACATACATGAAGGATCTGATTAAGAGCAGTTGCGGAAAAATCACCTGCACGGGTAGTGGGAGTTCACAAACCTGTAAATGTACAATAAACGGGGGGGGAACCAATTAGCACAGGGCTACAAGACTTTTGGCCTATATGACTGTCATGATCCGTCCATGACAAGATTTTGCTTACGCCGGGGGAAGAGACTATCTCCCCCGGCACCGGCAACATTTAGTTTAGTGATATTCATGCTTCATTGCCATGCCCATTGACCTCCCCTAGAACGAGCCCCATCACAATCAGAAGACCCACTTCGCGAATCGTCTCCTAAGACCACCTGCGAAAAAAAATGTGGTGATCCTCAAAAATTCAGACGTAAGCGGAAGGGGGGACTGCCAAGAAAGGCCATCCGACGAGTTATGAGGGGTGGGAATACCGATACAGAGTTTTGATGGACTGAAGCCCATCTCTCCAACCAATTTTTTTCCCCTCCGCTTTACTTCTGGGTAAATAAGAAATCGGCACCTCCGTCACGCGCCAATTCTTCTGAGCCACTTTCAGTGTGAGCTCCAATTCCAAATCAAACCCAGATTCTTCGAGCGAGATATCTTTTAAGACTTCCTGTTTAAACACTTTGTACCCGGTCCATACATCCGTCAAGGATAAACCCGTTGCAGCGTTGGTTAACGCGGTGAAAATCTTGTTACCCAGATAGGAAACGATTGGCCAATTCCCTTTCCATGCCCCCAAAAACCGGGACCCGTAGACGACATCGGCCCGACCGGTTATCACTGGCTCCAACAGCCGATGATAATCCTCTGGACTATATTCCAAATCAGCGTCCTGCACGATGACGATGCTCCCCCTGGCATGCAGAAATCCCGTTTTCAGGGCTGCGCCCTTCCCTTGATTGCGTTGGTGAGTCAGCACACGGACACGAGAACAATCAGCACCTGATTCACCGAATGCTTTCTGGATTTCTTCTTCATCCGAAGGAACCTGACCGAATCGCTCGAGGAGCCATTCGCCAGTTCCATCTGTGGATCCATCATCCACAATGATCAGTTCCTTTGAGATTTCCACATTTTGCACGCGGCCTACAATCGTCTCAATTGTTTTTCGCTCGTTGTATACGGGAATGACAATACTCACCATCTGATTTTTTTGACTTATTTTATTTTCCGGATTTTCCACGTCGATTTTGACTAAATAATTGGAGGAAAAGATTTCACGTAGCCTACCATGAACGTTCAGTAAACCCTCTTCAAATATCATTTTTGGGTGAAGTCCACCCCAATCGTGGTCTCTGATCTTTGCCTATGATATTTCTTGATCAAATGCCCCAGTGACCAACAGGAACAGACGGATATCACCCTTTTGTGAATGCTTTTCTCTTGGCAACACCAATCTTTGCCTTGTCTCAAACACATTTGCTGTCTCATCCTGTTTGTCTCATGACACACCGCACGACACCGATTCCCATGAGACAAACTGGATAAAAACAGCTATATTTCAATGAGTTACAATACCACGCCATTCTGGCACTAACATTGCCATATATCATAAAAATGAATGAGCCCAGACGACAAGAAAAGGAGGAAGGCATGGGGAACATGACGTCATCTTCACCACAGACATTAGAAAAAATTTCCGGTATCGATTCCGTCACCGTACTCCTCATTGATGACTCCCCGGATAATTTGATGATTCTCGGTGATATCCTAGAACGAATTGGCTATCAGGTTGTGTGTGCAGAGGATGGCGAGAGTGGCCTCGAACGCGCGAAATGTGTTCAACCCGACTTGATTTTTATGGATGTGAAAATGCCCGGTCTTGATGGATTCCAAGTCTGTGAACGACTTCGAGCACAGAAAAATTTCCAACACACTCCGATTATCCTCATGAGTGCGCAATCCGATAGCACAAACCTGGAACTTGCCTTAGGGGCTGGTGCATCTGAATTTTGGCCAAAACCCATTTCCCCAGGCAAGATTCTGAATGAACTTCCCGGGTTTTTTGCCAGACGGTCCAGAGTACCCAGGCTCCTTCACCAGAATTACGGGAACCAAAACCAACATTCCCCCACTTTTTCTACCCCTTCCCTCTGACATTCAACCAGACCTATACCCTCACATCCATTAATTTAAAGGGAGAGGCCCTTATCCAACCTTTACATACTCCCTTTCCAATTCAGCGCCAACTCACATCCTTCTACCCAATACTCATATCGCACCTGAGGTCTAATGATACATAGATTCCTGAATTATTTGGCATATAAATTGCTGATTAATCTTGGAAGACGGTTTTTCCTTTAAAATCCTCTCTTTTAGATACATTTTGAAGGGAAAATCACACAGACAGAGTCATTTACCAGACGACTATTTGGCCTATTCACCTTTCACAATATGGAGAAAGTACGCATGGTTACCGGTCTAAGAAAAAATTCCACCCTCAATCTGTCCACATGGGGCCAACGCGGAACAGCAGGATTGGTCGAGGAGTGGGAACCGCGAATACCCATTCCGGAAGAAAAGCCCCAATCCCGTCGAGGGTCAGCGATCTCAATCCCGAAATCAACCGAGCCGTCCACGGAAGGGAAAAATCTAAAGAAGTAAGTACTTTCCCAATCCCCTTCGTGCGCCTTGTATCCAGCCACCCCCCATGGCCTGGTTTTCTGGTAACAAGTTTTAGGCCTTCAACACGAGTAGCATTCTGCAAACACCCCCCTCAAAGGTCCACCACTTCCTAGACAATATTTCTCCAGAGTCCTAGAAAAATTTCGTTTATCCCAAACGACGCGAGACATCAATCGACCGCATTACCCTTACGTCTATTCCGGATACAGGGAGTAATGACGTGACAACGATTCCAGGATTAATTA
>CABVRQ010000084.1 GCA_902500695.1 uncultured Nitrospira sp.
TCCCGACAGCACTTCGGCCTTGCAAGTATCCCAATCCTCTTGGGTTTCTTCCACCGAGGTCCTGGTCGGATGTACCCACTGGCCTTCGGCGCAGGCAGTGAGAGCAAGCCCCAGCATAAGAAATGCCACTCTCATATGTGGCTCCTTCGTAATGGACTTTCTCTCGAGGGAGACGGTGACCCGGTCGGCAACTTCTCCAACTGACTGGGTGTTTTTTTCGATCTCTCCTTGCATGGCAATCTTAGAATCGTATTCCCACGGTTCCCAGCACTGTAAGCGGCTCGCCGAAAAAGAAACTTGATGAACCGTTATATGACGTGGCGACGTATCGCTGATCGAGGAGGTTGCGGAAGTTAAGCGCCGCATTCACTCCCTTCGCTCCCAACCAGTTTCCCGGTGGGAGTTCACGATTGTAGTACAAAGCGGCGTCGGCCCTGACATAGCCGGGCATGGTAGGTATATTTTCAAAAATTGTGGCATTGCGATCGGTGTAGGCGAAAATACCGCCGCCAACCCCGAATCCTTTGAGTACCCCTTCCTGAAAATGGTACGTGGACCAAAGAGTAAACTTATTGTACGGCACATTGGCCAGACGCTTATGTTCTAATGTCGGATCGTTGTCTTTTGTCACCTCGGCATCGGTATAGGCATAACCGGCGATTACGTTCCAGCCAGCCGTCAGTTGCGCGGTCACATCAAATTCAATTCCCTGACTACGTTGCTCACCCGTTTGTACCATGTACCCTAAGGCCGCCTGCCCAGGATTAGAATCAGGCGTCAGCAGATTCTTCCGAGTCAGGTGGAACCAGGCGAGCGTGGCGGAAATACGATTATCCAACAGGAATGCTTTAATGCCCACTTCATATTGGGTGGACCGTTCCGGCTTGAAAGATTCACCATTAGGATTAATTGACGAGGCTGAGCTTGGCTGAAAACCTTTCGTCCAGGAGGTATAGAGGGACACTGGTTCGATCGGTTGATACACTAACCCTAACCGAGGACTCCAGGCATCGTTGTCCAACGAATCCTTTGTGGAGTCTCCCGCAAAGGTAAACTTTTGGTACTGGTCGACATAGTCGTATCGCACGCCACCCAGGAATTTCAAATTCGGGAGAATCGTCACCTGGTCTTGCATATAGACCCCGACGCTTTTTGTGTCCCCCACATTGCTGATCCTGGGTCCGTCAAACGGGTTAGGTCGCAGGGAATAGTCGGGATTATAGAGATCCAACGGTGGCGCCTCCCCGAAGGCAAAGGTGAACTGATCGGTTTTTTCCTGCCGGAGTTCAACGCCGGTCAGGAGGGTATGCTCCATCTTCAGGAACTGCAGATGTCCCACCACATTCGTCACCATCGAGTGAGCATGCCGGCGGGCCACCACCGGCTGCAGCACTTGAAACCTTTGGATGGTTCGTTGGTCAGGGTCCAGAGCGTCATAGCCGGCGTACAAGTTGTCCTTGTCATCTTCCACGATCGAATATCTGTACGCATTGCGAACGGACCATTTGTCATTGAACTGATGGGAGAAATCGTAACCAACCCGGTAGGAGCTACGGTTAAACGTGCTGAAGCTGCCGAGAGTCGTCGAGGTCTTCCGGGATATGGGGCCGTTAGGATTCGGGAGGTACGTGCCCTGGGCCGGAAGTCCGTAGGGGTCGTTGCTCCAACGCCGCATGTAATCGAAATCGACCGTGAAGGAGGTCCGTGAACCTATAAGCCAGGTCAGGCTTGGAGCGACTGCCACAAGATCGCGGTTGGCATAATCAATGAAACTATTCGCCTTTTGGCCCGCCACATTCAGACGGTAGAGCAGCGTCTTATTCGCATTGAGCGGACCCGTGGCGTTGAGATCAGATCGATAAAAGTTATAATTCCCCAACGTGGTGCTGGCGGAATACTCCGCATTCGGCAAAGCTTTGTTGGTGACGAGATTGATGATACCGCCTGGATCTCCCTGTCCGTACAGCACCGATGCCGGCCCTTTCAGCACTTCGATTCGCCGGATATTATAGGTGTCAGACGCCATAAACTGAGCGAAGGGGTCGAGCAAGCCATTGCGATAATAGGACCGGTCGGTGGCGGTGAATCCTCGAATGATGAGTGAGTCGTAGAGGGAGGCTGCGGACTCCGTCGCATTGATGCCTGAAATATTTTCCAGGGTATTTTGCAGCCGGTAGGTTCGCTGTTCTTCGATCACCTTCCTGGTGATTACCTGGATCGACTGCGGCACATCACGAATCGGCGTATCTGTTCGGGTCGCCGTATGGGACTCTTCTGCCACATAGGTTTTTGCGTCGTCCCGCTCACGCACCTCTTTCACCACGATTTCCGGAACCTTCACCGGTTTGGGTGTGATGGCCTTACTGCTTGAACGTGGGAGTTCCCCCGAGACCACCGGACGTTGCGATGGGATGGCTGAGGGGACAGCTCCCGATGGCGATTTCTGAACCAGGATGACGGCGTTGGTATCTGCAAGTTGATAGGTCAATCCTGTTCCTGCCAGCAACATTTGCAACGCCACTTCCGGGGTGTAACGGCCAATGACTCCTGGCGACGTCAGGCCGGCGGCAAGTTCCGTGGGCAAACTAATCTGCCAACCGGTTGCATCCGCAAAGGCATTCAATGCGGGTCCGACCGGTTGAGAGGGAATATCGAAACCGACTACCTGGGTTGGGCCTGTCTCGGCGAGGGCTTCTTGAACTAAAGCGGGTAAAATATGCATGACTATGAGCAGCATCACGACAAGCGCTCTCCCAAGCCATATCTTCGGATGTGACCCGTTCGGGTTTTGTCGTAAGAAAGTTTTAATTGACGAGTGATTGTCTGATTGCATGCGCCGCCTCCAGGTTGTTCGTATGCCTGTTTAGACGGAAGCGCACAAAAATTTCCTCACTTCATCTGACAAATATTGTGAGAAAAACGATTTTTTAAAAGAGGATCACGAGCCGGTTGGCAAGATTGAGCATGTGGGTTGGAAAGGTCTTGGCAAGAAGGGAGAGGCTTTTGGAGGGATCTTCCAGGTTGTACGTACCGGTGACTTGTATGTCGCGTATGGGTTGATTCCAAAGCACAATAGTGCCTGGATAATACCGGCGTAACTCGTTAATCACCTGTTCCAGTGGGATTCCATTAACTATGAGTCGCCCTTGCATCCAGGCCGATACTGTCGAGAGATCGACGGAAAAAGGACGACCCAATCGACCATGTTCAAATTGAACCCGGGATCCGGCGGATACCAGGGAGAGCGAATCATCATTGTGCAGGCTACTGACTTCGACCGTCCCTTCAAGCACCGTCACCTGCTCATGGTCCTGTTGAGTTCGAACCATAAATTCTGTTCCCACGGCGCGGGTAGCGGTTTGTTGGCTTTCGACGACGAACGGACGATGTGAATCAGGTTGGACGCTGAACGAGGCTTCACCTTTCAGTAAACGGACTCGTCGAGCCGTTTGATCAAATGAGGTGGCAATGGCTGTTTGTGTATTGAGTATGACTGTAGATCCGTCTGGCAATTCAATTGTTCGTTGTTCCCCGATGACCGTCCGGTAGTCTGCTTGAATCCACGTCAATGGATCATAGTGGGCGATCGCCATTGTGAACAGCACCGCACAGGCAGCAAGCGCCCCCGCATGTCGCAGCCAACGCCGAGGGATCGCGGCTTGTTGGTGAGGGATAGATGATGATGGTTTCTGCGCACGTTGAGTAGCGGCTGCGTGAAGATCCGGGTCTCCCCATACGGCCGATACTTTTTGAAAAACCCTTACATGTGTGGTGCTTTTTGCCTTCCAGACCTCGAAGGCCTGTTGGTCTTCCGGGGAGATCGGAAGGTTATGCAGCCGCACCACCCAGGCAATCGCTTCTTGTCTTAACGTGGCCTCGTCCTCATGGTGTGAGGGGTTCTCAGACTGTTTGTCTGTTGATGACATTGACTGCCCTCGATATGCCGGGAGTGTTGAAAGGAAGGGCTAGTATATCTAGAGACGAATTCGTGAGCCAATCTCCTCACTCCTCGGCCTCGAGAGGATCGAATAGGGTACAAAACTGATCCAAGGCGCGCATGAGTAACTTCTCCACTCCGCTATCCGAGATGCCCATGCGTGCAGCAATTTCACGGTAGGAATAACCGTAGACACGATAGAGGACAAACGCTTCCCGGGTTCGTGGAGGAAGTTTGTCGATTGCCCGAAGGGATAACTGAAACCGCTCCTTGCCGAGCAGGATGCGCTCTTGGCATGGCGATCCGCAGGGCACCTCCATCGCGACATCCAGGGAATCGACTGCATGAAAGGGACGTTTTTGTTTTCGGAGATAGTCGATCGCCAGATTAGTGGCAATTCTGTGCAATAGGGCCCGGGGATGCTCCACGGCTTGGGTGTTCACCAGACCTAAGAGTTTCGCATAGGTTTCTTGCATGAGATCCGCTGCGGTATCACGGGAGTTGACCATGCCCACGAGACGACGCGTCAGTTCGTCCCGGTATTGATGAAACAGATCTTCAATTTGGTCAGAGGTAAGAGTCATGATGTGTCCCCAAGAAAAATCATGATACCAATTCTCATTTTCACTGACAACTGACATCTTTCCCGTTGCTCCTAGCCATACTTGATGGGTTTCCTTGAAGACCACTGCCTCCTGCACAAGCGAGGTGCACCTGTATACCGAGCACCTGTGGTGGGGGATCGCTCGACTGATTCGTCTTAATGATCAAGGAATTCTCCTCAGGCAACCGCGTACCTTCACAGGAGTGTTGAAAATGATGAATGCGAAAATCGCCCTTTCTGCCTACCATGTTAACTCCGAAGAGTTTGTATCCCTTCCCCCGATTCCCAAATGGCATGCTTGTCTGACCCGGCATCGGTTAAAACCCAGCAAACAGCGGGATGTAATTCTTGCCGCATTTGCGAGACAAAATCATGTCACGGCTCCAGGGTTATACGGTTTACTGTTCAGAGAGGGACACCGAATTTCCCTAGGAACCGTGTATCGGACCTTGAACCTTTTCTGTAAATTTGGGTTTGCCAAGCCTCTGCACGTCTTTTCGCAAACCCTCTATGAACATGTTTTAAGTCAGACTCAGCAAGGGAACGATCGAATTCCTTGCCGCCTGGTTTGACCGAGATTGGGATTTCGGCTTTTCATGTGTCATGGGACTCTGTGGGTGAATGCCGGGAAAGAGTTTAGATGTGATCAGCATCATGAGCGCGCGAGCAGACCGGTGAGTTGGACTAAAAATCGACAACCGAAATCAGGCCGGGGATTACTCGGAGGTTGCACCAGGTACCTGAAGATCACGTCAATTGGCAGACTGAGCGTAACCCATGATAAGGCGTCCCAGTCACCGTCTCCCAACAAATCCCACAGGAGCCCAATGGCGCTAAGAAACGATAGCAAGAAAGGGATGCTCTGGATCTGTCTTGGGTGAGCAAAGGTGTCGTCATATATCTCTACTACTCTGTCTTTGCATCGAGTCCATTTTTATTGGCAGGGGTTTAAGAGAGGATTGATTGACCCATACACGGAAGCACGTGAACAAACGATTTCTATATAGAAAAAAAGACCTTCTACCTCCCAGGAGATTTGTATTCCAACCCTCAGGAAACTCCCGTAAGAAAAACCGGTAAAATCAACAGGGCGTTTCTGGTAGAGCGGTATAGCAGAGGAGAGGGACGGAGAATTGCAATTTCTTGAAATAGAAATCTCCGGTCTGTTTTTCGTCATAACATCGGTGAACGAACTGCCCCTGCAATCAAATTTCCATTCTACAAAATCTATGGGCATGGTTTATTCATGGAGCCCATCCGGGTTCCTCCGCAAATTTTTTGGAGGAAATTTTTTTATTATGCCGCCGGAATAGGGGCATGACCTTCAGTCTGGTTGTGTGCCTTTTGAGTTTGTACCGCCCGTTTCCGCCACCAGATAATCACACCGGTTATGGAAAGGATTGCTGTCCCTAGCCCCATGACCGAAACCAGGATTCGACCGGGTAGACCCAGGATGCGCCCGGAGTGCAGAGGGAACTGGGCTTGTACGAAGATGTCCGCTGCCGTGCCTACCCACGGCTGCCGATCCCCCAGATACTTCCCGTCGCCGGCGTCGAAATAGAGCACGGAGGGGCCTACCCCCGCAGCGCCGTGATCGTCGCCAGGATGAAAGAAACCGACCCCATAAATACCAAAATGTTGCGCATAAAACGCATCGCCTACCGGTTCCGGCCAGTTCCGGTCCGAGGCAATCTCAATAGCGCGATCGATGATTGGGTCAAAGCCAATCTTGGGGGTAATGGGTTGGTGCAAGGCGGTTTCTGTTCGCAAGTCGAAGGGACTTGGGGTGACCTCGGTCATTACCGACATGACCGGATAGAAGACCTCCCGATAAAGGTTCAGTGAGAACGCCGTGAACGCCAGCATGAACAGTAATCCCCATGCCCAGAGGCCAAAAGCGCGGTGAATGTCAAAATTGATGCGCTTGATTGTTCCTGAAGTCTTGACCTTCCATGCCGGCGCCCAGCGAGTTCGCCAGCTCTGAACCGTGGGTGGACCAGATATGGTTGAGGACCCTGAAGTCGATGCGCGCCGCGGCAGTGTCAGATAGAAGCCGACAAAGCAGTCCAACGTCCAGAGAATGGCGATCCCTCCCAATAGCCACTCACCCCAATGGTCAACGCCCCACATCTCTGGCATGTGAAGCGAAAAGTGCAGCTTGTAGAGGAAGGAGACTAAGTTTTCCTGTGTCACCGGCCAGACCGCGCCCCATTCCCGCCGGCCCAACTCATCTCCCGTTACGGGATCGATAAAAACTTGATTATATCCGAGTTCATACAAGCTACCCGTGGCAGGATTTACGCGAGGGTCGATACCGAAGGCGAGCGCCTCGCCTGATTCCGGAGCAAGCGGCATGAACGTCACTCTTGCCCGTGGGTCACGGGCTTCGATCGCTTGAGCCAGATCAAGTGAAGAGAGATACGTCCCGCGGCTGTCCACGTGGGTCAGGTGAGGGTTCAACAGGTCGTCCAGTTCGTGATCCCAGGAAATCACCGCCCCTGTCAATCCGGATATAATTAAAAATCCGGCGATCACCAGTCCCACCCATCGGTGAAGGAGGATAAAGAGGTAATGCATTATTTCCTTCCCAGTATAAAAAAACGGACTTCCTGTTCACCTCGACGAGCGCGGTCACAACAAATAGTTAAAGAAAGGAGTGAAGGCGAGTACGAGACTTCTCGTCTATCAAAGAGGTAGACGAATGATTCGGAAAAAACCTCACCTCCGTCTTCCTAAAAACACTCCAATCCCGATCTTAATAGAAACCGACTTATATGAATCGAAGAGACAAAATATAGCGATCAGGAAATAGGGAATTACGGCAAGATTTAATGTTGAGGAAACACGGAACAAAACCTCCATTCTGTTCATTCGAGGCCATCGCCTTGGCGTAAGGCCGATTTGATCTTCCCAAGTATAGGCCATCAATTTTTCACTAGCCGAGAGCGTGTAGTCCTATCAGAGCGTTCATCAACGATCACAAACCCATTTTCATGAAACCTGACCGACCGATAGCCGTGTGATGTTTGGAAAGGGTGGCGCCTTGGATACTTTCGGCTATACATGAATGCCGACAAAAAGATGGAGTTTATGGAGGAACTCAAATAGTTCGCTGCAGTGAGACGGTGGAGTATTCGGAAGAGCAATGGAATTCGAACATCCATTCTACGCCTTTCCAAATAGGTTCAAAGGCCGAAGGATGACAAGTTTTCGCCTGTCCTTGTCCAGATTCAGAGTGACGGTGCCTGTTATCAGACGACCGGCTGTTCAGAGCATGCGTATTATTGGCGGTACCCGTTATTGTCCGACCATTAGAAAAAAACCCATGATGGCGAAGGCCATCGTGGGTTCCGGTTTGATCAAATTTTCTTTTTGGCCGGAGCTTACGTTTTTTGGGTTTTGTGATTGCTCACCTGGCTCCATCCGGTATGGCGTCGGGTCTCCGGCCTTTAATGTCCTGGAAGGGAATCGACACCAATCGCTGACATCGCGCGCACTTGATTGAAATCCCGCAGTGTTCCCAGCGTGCGACCAGCTTCCCGCATTTACAGCGGATATCCTTTGCCATCTGTTCCGGTGGCCGATGTGGACCGGGATTTTGGGAATTGTGGCTAGTCATCATACGTATTGCCTTCCGTGTCCGATCACTACCCTCATATGTTGGAGATGTCCAATCATGTGGCGTTCACCATCCATGGGAATACCCTTTCGTGACACCCGACTTCCCCTCACAATTCATGCAGGAGATTCGGAGGTGTATTTTCCATTTCGCTGCGTTTAAGCAGGCGTGCTTTTTCTATTCATTCCAAAAGTGGAAAGGAGGACAGGCTTCGAACCTCGAACAGATCCATTCCATTTGTTTCTCTCTCTGTTAGAACCTTCCTGGTTTATTGGAGAAGGGAAAAATGAATTTTCCATTGTCTCCCGGTCAGGTTGAGAATATTGGTCTTGGTTATTTGAAAACGACGCGTGAAAGCTGAGTTGCGGGCAACTCGACTTCTCCAAACGCCGACTGACCCTTAAAGCTTCCTGCAATCGCCAGTTGAAATTCTCCGGTCTTGCCATCCTTCAGGGTGACATTCGCAACCGGCGGCGATTCCTTGTCAGAAGCTTTAAGGTCGATTTCCTTTATGGAGAAAAACTTGATTTTCACGGTAGAAGTCCCTCGCTTGACCGGTAATTCCCGAAGTTCGTGGGGAATAAAGGCTGTTTCACTGACTTTTTCTTCATAATAAAAAATAATATTTTCCATCTCCGTCTGAAGGCCTTGTGTATCAGTCGCCACGGCCCGGAAGGATTCTCCCTCTGAGGCGGACCATACTTCCGGTGCCGCGAAACATAAAAGAGTTCCGAACAACAGAACAACGTATGAGTTGGTCAAGGTTTGATTTCTTGTTTTGTTAAACATCGCATACTCCTTTAGGTTAAATCCTTTGGTTGCTGGTTGTTTTTGCATGTCGGATATCAGGGATGCATTGGGTGAATCTGGTTGTTATCCATCGAGTTGGTAGGTCAGAGGAACTAAAATGGTTATTTGTGGGTGACCTAATGCATGGTCAAGTGCCAATGGAGAAAGTTTCCAAAGAAGGCTCAAGGCATCCTTATCAAGAATTTCATGTCCTGACGTTTCCGCCACCCGGAGATGTAAAATTGTCCCGTCCTGGCGAATGACGGCTTCCAGCACAACTCTTCCTTCCCATTCCATCTGACGCGCTTTCGTCGGGTAGCTTTTATATTTTTCAATTTGACTCCAAATAGTTTGTGCTAACCACCCATAATCAGCCTGGACCTCAGGATACGCCTGTGTGGGGCGTTCCACCGCAGCCGTTCGTTGATGAATCTGTGGAACCGGGCGTTCACGGGCGATCTTCTTTTCTTGGGCTACCGGCACGGTCGGTTCGACTACTTCCGCTTTCGTCTGAACTGCCTGGGGTTGCACCGAAGCCTCAGGGCGCGTCGTGGGGACGGATTCATGAACGGGTTCGTGCGAGACGGATTCGGTCACCCGTGCTGCGACCAGGGTGGTCTGCATGGGAGATTCGACCATTTCCCGTACTTCGGTCACGGGGGTAGGGAGTGTTTGAGGAGAGGGCTCGGCCCGCTGAGCGAGAGTGGTCTCTCGTTGTTGGATTGGTTTCGCCTGTTCCACGGATTTCGAATGCGTGGACGGTGAGAGAATGTGTTTGACAGGCTCCAAGACGACCTCCTGTTCAGTTGGTGTCGATTCCAGGATCGGCTTGGCTTGTACGGGGTCTTGGATTTGTTGCTGTCTTGGCATTGGGACGGTTTCTGGATGGTGGACCTCCTGGGCTTTCGTGGTTGGAAGGGGTTCAATGACGGGCTCTCTTTTCATTATCGGTTGTTGGACCGGTGTTGGCGGAATCACTTTTTCCGGTACGATTTGTTTTTGGACGGGCGTTGGTTTTGGTAGTTCCTGGGGTTCCAAGGGTTTGTGGATTTCGGGAGGAGCCGGTTGGATGAAGGCAATGTCCAATCTCAACGGTTCGGATTGGGACGTCGGTTGAAGATCCGTGATGAGGAGGATGGCGAGACAAACAAATAGGACGTGGACAACGGTGGACCCTGCCCAGGCTTGAGCTTGGCAATGGTTAGGAGCCACACTTAAGGCTTCTAACGTGGCGAGGGTCATGATCGAATGACCTCAAGGCTAATTTGTTCAAATCCTAATCCTTTCACCTCGTCCACCACCTCGACGAACCGTTCTAAGATAATGACTCGATCGGCACGCACGAGTATAAGAGAGTCTTTGGCGTGAGATTGGAGCGCGAGGAGCAGGTCCGGGCGGGTCATCGGCCGGTCATTCAAGAAAATATTTCCCTCCGCTGTCAGGGTCACAACCAAAGGAGTGTCTTTTTTCGTTCCGGCTTCTTT
Source organism: uncultured Nitrospira sp. (assembly GCA_902500695.1). GTDB lineage: Bacteria > Nitrospirota > Nitrospiria > Nitrospirales > UBA8639 > Nitrospira_E. The sequence goes on from CABVRQ010000084.1 coordinate 10,434, forward strand.
AGCCTTGGCGAGTTCTACAGGGATCTGCCCGGTTGTAATAAACGTCGCAGTGGTCATTACGATGACCAATAGCACTAACATCACATCCACCAGGGGGATGACGTTGATTTGGTTGAGTTCACGCTCCATGTTGCACTTTGTACAAAGAGAGTAATTCGGCCACCCGGCGGCGGAGCACATTGTTCAGGACTACGCAGGGAATGGCGACCAGCAATCCGATTGCCGTCGCTTTCAATGCCAGACTCAATCCGACCATGATTGTATTGACCGCCATCGTGCCGGAGGTTCCCATGTTATGAAAAGTCAGCATGATACCCAACACTGTTCCCAATAGGCCGATATACGGGGCATTGGCTGCGACGGTTCCGATGATCACCAACCGTTTGGTCAGAGCTACCTCGAACGTTTGTTGGTCGGGATATTTTCGAGGATCGACCTGCCTGTAAAACAACCAGCGTTCAATGGCAACAGCGACAGCCCAAAAACTCAAGGCGACCAAAAGCCCAATAATTCCGTAATCAATTAGCTGATGCAAAATTTCCATGTGTGTTATTCCTGACTCCTAAGGTTCGTGACCTTCACGGTGGTACCTCGTTGGGTTTATGGGAAATGGGTTTGTTTTATGTGAGGTGGGGCCTTTTGCGGGAAACACGTGCTCGGACTGGATGAGCTCTGTGATGGTGGAGGCGAGATGCCATAAGTGACCTGAATCGGTCGAATCTGAACAGGATGTGTACGACTCGTCCATGGAAGGGAAACACGTAAATCATGTCCAACACCGCAATAGGATAAAATTTTCGATAAGGATGCTACTCCTCACATTAGGAGTAGACGTATGAATGGGCAAAAACCGGACATGCCGGAATAGTGTTACTTTTCCAATGAGTTTCATTGAGCTCCATGGCTAATCCCCGAGGTCATAGGAAACCCTTTTGTTTGGCGCCTGCACTTGCCCATAGGTGAGTGGCATTTGTTTATGAACGGTCTCGTAGAATTCATTGCAGTTTGGTAGACGAAGACTCGTCACTATAAAAATAAACATGTGCGATTTTGGGAACATTCTGAAACAGATTCCTCCGCCATCCAAGGCTTGAACTCGAGAACCCTAATGATCTTGTTACTCCAATTGAAAAGTCAGAGGCACGGATAAACTGACATGGTTGGACGGAAGACGGTGACCCAAATCCAGCGGGGATGCTTGGCGTACGATTGTTAAAGCCGTTTGGTCCAGTACTTCAAATCCCGAACTTTCCTGGATTTCCATGTCGATCAGATGGCCACCTTCAAGAATCTTCAATTGGACCACGACTTTACCCTGCCATTTGTTTATCCGCGCAACTTCGGGGTAGAACTTTAACCGTTCTAACGTCATCCTCAGATCTGTAATTAACCACCCATAATCGGGTCGTGTCTCCCGCCTCCGAATCGGTGGGTGAAATACCCGTGCTCGTTGAATAATTCTTGGTTCTTCCTGGGTACTTGGTTGCATGACCTGTTCAGCTCGGTCTACCACTCTTTTAACCGGTGGCGGTAAGTTTGCGGTTTGACCATGGGTAAACGGCACCGTCTTGATCTGTTCTTGAGTCGATGGTTGAGAGTTCTGGGAGGTGGCTTTTGATGGGGTTATGGCCTGTTTTTGAATATTCAACGATGGTTTGACCGGAAAATCGGTTGAGGGGGATGCGATCGTCTTGGATTGGACGGATATTTCTGTCGATAAATTCCCCGGATTTTCTTTCAATGTTGAGCGTGAGTGTTCGCTTGATGCCATAAACGTTGCGTGGTCCGATGTTTCAGAGTGGGCCGCCACGGTTTCTTGAGAAGGCGCTGAAAGGAAGGGAGACGGGGTGTCGGATGTGACAGGCTCCTGAAGGGGAGCCGTTGTCAGTGAAATATTCCAACGAAACGTTGAAGATTCGATTTCCCTTTTTGGTTCGCTGGCTTGAAAGGCTACAGAATAACCAAGCGACAAGAGCAGGACGTGCATAATTAAAGAACCTGCAACCGCTTTGGAGGACCTGACATGATTCGTACTAAGTCGCGGAGCCTGATACGAAAAAGGCTTCTCAGCAACCCAAGTGGCTTTAAGCATGCTCTGACTTTCATGCCTTAACCATTAGGAAGAGGGCTATAGGGATTTTGCCCAATGCTTCTTACCTGGGATGAACGGAGGAAAAGCATCGCGGCTGACTGTCGTTCTCCCCACTTATCACTCAAGACCCAAGACCTTAAAACAAGTAGAGCCCAAAGGTGCAATGGACCTTTGGGCTCTAGTCTCATGGACTTCTAGCCTCTAATTCCTTCAATGAATGAGGGATTGTCTGCCTTGGTGATATTTAAATAACAGAATCCTCTTATTTAAGATCTAATGGTAAAAGATAGTTTTTGTTAATTTAGGATGAATGTATGATATTTGTTGATATTGAAAATAAATATCATTATGTATCAGGTGCTGTCAATATGATTCCGGGATCTCGGACTTTTTGAGGACATCCTCATGAAACCTGCGTGTTATGCCCAATACTATTGCGAAAAAATCCATGAAAATTTTCGCGCTATCAAAGGAGAATGAGATGTCCTGGCTGTTCATTCGAGAAGTCTTAAATACGGATGCCTTGATGACACCCAGACCCTGCGAAGATAGATCTCACCGAACACGAAAATAGTGTATCTCCAATCCCGTTGTGTGAATTCTCTATACAGAAGGACTTCGGATGTCTGTGGAAAACGGAGACACTATTTTAATTGACAATTTATGCCTGTTCTTTAAAATGGCGCATTGAAAAATTTCCACAGGGATAATGAGCGATAGCCATTAACCTGAAACATGGGTTCCATCTATTTTCAATAGGGGGTATGTATGCCTGATAAACCGGTTCGTGCCATTGATCCCCTCGGTATTATTGCTCTGGCCGACGTCCTCGTAAATCATGGGCCCCTATACTGTTCATGTGAAGGCAAGCCGGGACCTGGCTGCTCCTGTCAGGACAAGCCTCCTGGCTGTTCATGCGAAGATAAGCCTGGACCTGGCTGTTCCTGTCAATTGAAGCCGGTCAAAACAGATATTCTTGAGGTGGTGTCCAATCCGGTTTTTCGTGAAGTTGTGGCAGGAATGGATATCAGGAAACTCAAGAGCATAGAAGATTTCCTGTCTATTGTGGACGAAATCCGTACAAAAATGAATTCGTCCAGGCTTCCGACTCGCTCCACGGACAAGAAAAAATCCTAATGTCTAAAAGGAGAGTCTCCTATGCCACCAACCTTACTGATGCCACAGAAACGCAACAACAGTCGCAGTCATCCTTCAGCCGATTTCATTGAAGAGCGCATCGTAGGGGGAAAAGAGACTTTCCTTGTTTCGTTTCTAGACGGGTACTTGTACTACGCCCCCCTCTCAAATGTCAGCATGATCCTCGATGAATTTGGCGCATCGACCGTCAGGAAATATTTTCGTCAAGAACCACTCTTTCCCAACGAGCAATCTCTGATCGATGATCTGGTCAAACGAAAAGTGTTCAAAGCCCCCGAGACGCAACAGCGGCCGCTGGCCAAGCCCAGCACACGATGGGCACCAACCAGCGCGACCTTCTCCAATACTCAGAAATGTACCTTGCGGTGCACGTATTGTTATGCCGAAGGCGGGAGGTTGGAAGATTTGGATATCCCCTTGCCCGTAGCGAAAGGGGCAATCGATTTAATTGTTCAGAACGCACACGTGCAAAATGTGGATCCGTCCATCCGGTTTTTGGGAGAAGGGGAGGCCACGGCCAGTTGGGGTATATTTCGGGAAATTATCGAATACTACCAAGAACAGTGCAGGGCCAATCATTTCCTACCCTCCATATCGTTAAGCACGAATGGGGTGTTCGCCCAATCACGGCTGGATTACATTGCAGAGAACTGCACCCATCTGACCTTCTCCTTGGACGGCGTGCGGGAGGTGCATGATGAGCATCGGGTTCTGCCGAATGGCGGGGGTTCCTTCGATCGCATTATTGCCACCATGAAGGGGCTCGAGATGCGTGGGAAAACCTACGATATCCGATCGACGGTGACCGTAGCGGGTAGTTCGACCTTGGCGGAATTTGTTGAGTTTGTCGGAGAGAACTTACAATGCAAAAGTCTCCACTTCGAACCGGTGTTCGATGCGACAAAAGTAACCAACCTGAAGGACCAGATTGAACATCTTGATGGGCAGATCTTCGTTGAGAACTTCCGTACGGCAAGGCAAGTGGCGGCCGGATTTGGAATCCAACTGCACTATTCAGCGGCTTCCCTGAAGCACCGGGAGACGTTTTGTGGAGCCAGTGATGCGAGCAACTTCCTGGTCACCTCGCGTGGAATTGTGACTTCATGTAACGAAGTTCTCCAACCTTCGGATCCTCGAGCCAAGTTGTTCCAATATGGAGGGTGGAATCAGGATGATGGTGCATTCGTCCTGGATCATGAAGCGATTGATCGTCTTGGGACACTCAATGTCCATGACATGCCGAAGTGCCAGGGTTGCATCGCCAAGTATAATTGCGCAGGAGATTGCTATGCCAAGAGTGCTTCCTCGACCGGCGACCCAACATCCGCTGGATACACGGAACGGTGTCATATCACACGGGAATTGCTCAAAGATAATCTGCTCCTTGCACTCATTTTTAAAATGGCTGGTGTACACGCGGGTGAGTCAGTTCAACATGCTTGTCCCATGTAATTTATTAAACGGGGCACCATTTTTTCGAAGGCGTCGTATCAGGCATACCGGCCTCATGGTGAATGCCCCAAGATAGATTGATCTCTTGGAACACATTCTGAGTGGGAAACGGTGAAAGGGGTTGTTCATGGATCGTGAGAAATGAGCAATGCCGATAAATCCATCCTGAAGGTTTGAGTGAAATACTTTGCCATAATCTAAGCTGGAGTATCAGCTGCAGAATGGCCAGAACTGATACCAGTGCCGACACCTGAACCGATGTTCGCATTGACGAAGCTGCGCGCCATACTCCTTGGCTTGCCAATCCACACGATTGGCGATGCGCACGACCATCGGCTTTCTCTTGTAGCTTCCCCGGGCATAGCCGCCGCGACCTTCATGATAGGCTAGATACAGGCGCCTGGGATCCCATTTGGAGATGCCGAGGTCCTTGCTGCTTTTGTCGTTGTACCAGCCGATGAAGTCCAGGGCGTCCTCCATGGTTGAGCGGCTTTGGAAGAATCCACCGGTCTCATCCTCATATTCTTCCCATGTCTCATCTTTAGCCTGGGCATAGCCCTCCGCCGAAGATTGGCGTCCGAGGGGAATAAAAAGAAACCAATCCCATGGGGGCATGGCGTCGTGGCGAAACGACGACTCCTGTTTCACGAAGGCCATGAGAATGTGGGGCGGCGTGCCCCACCTGTCTTGAGATTCTTTGGCCGCATCGTACCA
>CABVRQ010000085.1:0-5184 GCA_902500695.1 uncultured Nitrospira sp.
TACAGAGATGGCAGAAGAGTTGACACCGGATCGAATCATGCAATTGGGAATGGCCTTTTGGGGCTCCAAGACACTGTTAAGCGCCGTAGAACTCGGCGTCTTTTCCGAGCTGGCCAAACAGCCGCTTGACGCCCAGGCCCTGCAGGCTCGGCTCGGGCTTCATTCACGCAGTGCGAGGGATTTTTTTGATGCGCTTGTCGCGCTTGGCATGTTGGATCGGCGTAATGGGCAGTATTTCAATACATCAGAGACAGATCTGTTCTTGGATCAAGCCAAACCCACCTATGTGGGAGGCTGGCTGGAGATGGTCAATTCCCGTCTTTACCAATATTGGGGAAACCTGACCGAAGGATTGCGGACCGGCCTGCCGCAGAATGAAGTCAAAGACGGCAAAAACTTTTTTGAAGATTTGTACCGCGATCCTCAGCGGCTTCAAGCGTTTTTAAGTTCCATGACCGGATTAAGCATGGGAGCCAATAGAAAGATCGCCGCTCAATTTCCCTGGAAACAATATCAAACCTTCATTGATGTCGGATCCGCTCAAGGCGGATTAGCGGTGCAGGTGGCGCTGGCGCATGAACATATCACGGGCGGAGGTTTTGACTTAGCTGCCACGGGACCGGTTTTTGAGGACTATGTCAAATCTTTCGACCTTTCCACCCGCTTGCGATTTCATCCAGGAAATTTCTTTACAGATCCCCTTCCAAAAGCCGAAGTGCTCTCAATGGGCCATATTCTCCACGACTGGAATTTGGAAGATAAGAAAATGTTGATCGGCAAAGCGTATGACGCATTGCCACCAAACGGCGCCCTGATCATCTTCGAGTCGTTGATCGACGATGAGCGTCGCTCAAATGCCTTTGGTCTCCTGATGAGTTTGAATATGTTGATCGAGTTGCCAGGGGGATTTGACTATACGGGTGCGGATTGCACCGCGTGGCTGCTGGAAGCCGGATTTGGCGAAACCCGGGTGGAACATTTGATCGGGCCCGATTCCATGGTAGTAGGCATCAAATAAGATACGCCTATTTTCTGGCTCTCTTCGGATTAAATGTAAGGATATCCCTCACGGAACACGAGATAGGGAACTTGATGAAGCCAATCACTCCCGTTCATAAAAATCGTAGGATTCTTGAGTAACACAATCCGATAGCTGCAGTGACCGATCTTCAAATCATCGCTGGGTCCGATGTTTCTGCATCACCTCATAACCCTTTCATTAAACTCATCCCAGGTCCATCCGGCCATCCCGGTGGCACACACAAACCCTAGCAACACAAAGGTTGTGACGATTTGCTGGCGATCCGATTGCTCTTTCATCACATGATTCTATTCCGCCAATCCATCAGAATGCCATATCACATTCCACCTGTTCGGCGGATTCAAGGGGGAGGAATGCGTCGTTCCGGATTATGAGAAACCGTAGGAAAAACGTAAGCCCCTCACAGTGGCTCATTGTGACAGGAATGTTTATCTTTCTGTGTGCAGGAGGATGGTACGGAATGATTTGGATGCCGGGAAGCAGTCATCAAGAGACACTACCATTGGCAACCGACGAATTACGTGCTCTGGAGCAGGAACTCCACAGGCACGTAGACATGCTTGGCAGGCAAATCGGAGAGCGCAACCTCTTTCACTACGACAAACTCCTGCTCGCAGCGGCATACATTCGCGCTGAATTCGAAGCGGCCGGATATGATGTCCACCGCCAACAATTCGACGTTTCCGGAAAAATCTGTGAAAATATCGAAGCTGAGGTACGCGGCACGGATCGACGTGAGGACATCCTGGTCATTGGCGCGCACTATGATTCCGTCAAAGGAAGTCCCGGCGCAAATGATAACGGCACCGGAGTCGCCGCGGTGTTGGCCCTGGCCAGGCAGTTCGCCCAATCACCGGTTTCCCGCACCCTCAAATTTGTGGCATTCGCCAACGAAGAACCACCGTTTTTTCAAACACCAAACATGGGAAGCCTGGTGTATGCGCGGCGCAGCCGTGAGCGGGATGAACGGATTGTTCTCATGGTCAGCCTCGAAACCATTGGCTACTACACTGAGGCACCGGACAGCCAACGTTACCCACCGCCGCTCAGTCTCATGTATCCGTCAAGAGGAAATTTCATCGGGTTTGTGAGCAATCTTTCGAACAGGGATTGGGTACACCGGGCGATTGGTGCCTTTCGACAGCATAGCCAGTTTCCCTCAGAAGGCGCCGTCTTGTTCGAATGGATGCCCGGAGTGGGCTGGTCCGATCACTGGGCATTCTGGCAAGAAGGATTCCCAGCCCTCATGGTCACGGATACCGCTCTGTTTCGTGACCCGTTTTACCATACGGCCAACGACACCCCTGATCATATTCACTATGACCATCTCGCTCGTGTGGTCTCCGGGCTGCAACAAGTTATTAGGGAAGTGGCTAACCAACCTTGAAGAACGTGGTGCCGGGGAACCGGGTTTCACTCCTCCATAGATAAGACGGAAACATTGCTAATGGCTCGGAATACGATTCTTAAGGAAATCAAAACCCTCAATCCCCAAAAGGATCATGAGCGCATCGTCTTTCTCTCGACCTGTTACGAATTTTCTTTTGACACAACCCGCGCATTGGAAATTGCCTTATTTCGCACCTTCTGCGTGCCGAGTATTTCCGGCCTCCTTGATCGAACCGGGGAGCTTCGGCAACGAACTCAAAAACGCTATGACGAAACAGACATCCTGGTCAGCGAATTGTTGGAATGGGGATACAGCAGCGAGCGTGGCCGGCGAGCTATCCTGCGCATCAACCAGCTGCACGGACGATTCAGCATCACCAACGAAAACTTTCTCTATGTTCTTTCCACGTTTCTCTTCGAACCTATCCGGTGGAATCAGCGCTATGGTTGGAGAACCATGTGCGAACAGGAACGCCTCGGCCTATTCCACTTCTGGCGAATTGTCGGACAAGAAATGCATATCAAAGATATTCCGGAGGATTACCAGACCTTCGAGCGATTCAATATCGAGTTTGAACGGCAACATATCCGGTATGCTCCCTCAAACCACCGTACCGGAACGGCCACCGTCAATCTGTTCGTGGGATGGTTTCCAAGATTGCTGGCCCCGCTGGTCCGCTCGGCTATCTATGCCTTGCTGGAGCCGTCCCTCCTTAAAGCGTTTGGCTTTCCTGAACCCTCTAGATTTATGCAATGGGCGGTACCCTCACTTTTGAAGCTGCGAGCCGGTGTGTTGCGGTGGCTTCCCCCTCGACGGCATCCCCGGCTGCGGACGGAGATGGTTCATCCCTCACATCCTCACGGTTATGTGATCGAACAACTGGGTCCCCCGGAGGAAAGGAAAGAAAAATGAAAATAGGGAAGCTAGGCTGGCTAACTCTTATCCACGTGAAGGATGACCACGCAAACGCGATAATATAGCCGTTCTTCTCATAGGCCAATTCATTCACAAATTGGAGATTTAATCGTGAACATAGAGTCCTGCGGGTGGGTTTAACTATAAGGTGGGGTAGGTTTCTTAATACTTATTCGGTTTATCGGCGCGGTTTGCCATGGGCATGCCTCGCTGTTTCCAGCCTGACATGTGACCGTCCAGGTAAACAATATTTTTATACCCCACCGTCCAGAAAGCGAATTTGCCAATCCACGCTCTCGGACCATGCTCGCAATATACGACGATCGGGTCTTCCGGTGTGGCGCTTGCCTCTTTATGACGGTTCCAAATGGCGTAAAAGGGCAGATGCACGGCACCGGGTACATGCCCGGAATCGTATTCACTTTGCGAGCGGACATCCACGATCACCGGGGCCGTGCGTGTTTCGATTGAGGCTAACAGTTGCTCTGAGGTCATATCTGACCGGCCTTTCTCCGAACATGAGACAAGTAGAACAAACACCACAAAATCAAAAAACCATGGTAATTTAGTCATGCCATACTTGGATTTGGAATAGGAACATAGGATCCTGGCAGTCATCTGGACAAGCCATTCAGGTATGGTAAGCGTTTGATCTCTCGAGAACGCTACAAGGATACCTAATTTCCACTCTCATTTTCCTGCAGAGGTTAGCAGTATAAGTAAAGTTGCCGAAAAATAGGAACGTGGAATACAGCCATCATCGAAACTTGCACAGAGAAGGCTCAAAGGGTTTCAGGTCGACCGTCCATCCGATACAATTCAACCGAAATCCATGTTGACTTCTACCCCCTGGACCAGTCCCACACTTGACGTGTTTCGATCCCTGTCGCCAGACGTGGTCCATGTGTGGCGGATTCACCTGGATACGACACCCGTACAAGCCGCTCTCTATCGCACCCACCTTTCCGAAGATGAACGAAGCAGAGCAGAACGGTATCGATTCCCACACCACCAATATCTATTTATTTCAACCAGGGGTATTCTTCGAAGATTGCTCAGCCACTATGTCGGCATACCCCCTGCTGCCCTTCGGCTAGAGAACAACATACAAGGCAAACCCACAATGATCGAAGCATCCAGCCCGTCAATACAATTTAATGTTTCTCATACAGATGGAATGGCGTTACTAGCCTTCACCGTTGAGAACGCAGTAGGGATCGATGTGGAAAAAAGAGACCGGACACTCCCCGACCAGGACATCGCCGCCCGGTATTTTTCTCTACGAGAGGCGGCGTACCTTGCCACCCTTTCACCTGACAAGCGAATGCAAGAATTTTTGAGCTACTGGACCTGCAAGGAAGCGTATCTCAAAATGCGGGGGATGGGATTATCAGGTGGAATGGCTCAATGTGAAATCACACTCGATGCGGACGGACTGAAGGCCACAGTCCTGTCAAGGAATGAACCGACCCGGGAAAACGACTGTTCACTCATTCGCATCAATCCCGGCCAATCCCACATCGGGGCGCTAGCCGTGGCATGCCCTTCAGTTGAAGTGTTGTTTTGGGATTGGAAAGATTAATGCGTTGCTTCTCCCTTAAAGCGAACAGGTTCGTTGCCTTGTAAATGGTCCGGGGTGAGCCAGTATGTGCCTTTGAGACTGGCATCCCACACTGATTGAGCCGCCCGTTCATTCCCTGCGGTCACCAGATAGACAAAACCTCCAAATAACCCACCCACGCCGGCATAGACCACTTTGACGGGCGTATACAAAATCGATAAGGCTCCACTCGCGATTTGAAGTCCCAAAGACGAATCGTCGGAGGACTCTGAATTT
>CABVRQ010000085.1:5284-14921 GCA_902500695.1 uncultured Nitrospira sp.
AGATATCGCGCTTGACTCCACCGGCTCTGACTGGGTCACAGCAGCTGGTCCAGGCGGGTCCAAATATACCGTCGCCGACTGAGTTGTGGTTGGTGAGCTGGAAGAATCAGCCGAAACCGGCGCCACCAGGGGCGCCTTCGGTTCCGTGGTGACCTTAGGGGCCACATCCTGTTGACCGGTATGCGACCCTGCTGATCCCTGCCAGGCCATTTCCAGGGCAAGGATGGTCAGATCTTGCACTTCGCGTTCAGACACTGCCACGGGCCCTGAATTCCAGGCCCTGGCTCCGAACATGGCCTCCCCTGTTTTCGCATCGATCCCTTGAATGTCTACCGCAGTCGCGTTCAGGTTTTGAGAACCGCCATTCATGGAATCTACCGTGGGATTTAGCGAAGTTTCATCGACCTGCGCAAAGACCCACAACGTCGCCCCAACCATACGATCGACTGCTAGAATTTGAGTTTGCCGTTCCGTCTCATTTTGACGGGAAAATTTCTGAGCGGTCAATTCCGGATCGACCCGCCGATCGACCACCAGCAGCTGATGGTCGTTTAACCAATCGAAGGCCTGATTGACGGCCGCCACATGATTTCCCCTCAACACCACCCTGGCTCCCGGATTAGGGCGAGTGACCTGAAACCCTTCTTTTTTATAGTTTTCGTGCCCACTGGAGACACACCCCATTACCAGACCAACAACCCCAAGCAGACCGATCAGGTTTCTATAGTGACGAATACCTAGACCCGACATAGTGATGTTCCCTTCGTTATCAATTCTTTTGTAAAGATCCATATTTGTAGGCGCGATAAGAAATTTTTCCTGATTCCGGCTCAAAAAATGTCTGGATCAGGTCGACTTGTCAAATAATCACATTAGAATAAGAGAAGAAATTTGAGTTACGTTCTATATTTTGGATGAAAAATTAGCAAATGAAGATCTTAATTAAAAAATAGAAGATCCCCCCACGCAACGGGCTATTCAAAGGATCAATCACTTACAGGTCTCATAAGGTAATGCCGAAGCAGGCTACAGAGAATTGGAGTCCTTAAAATACCACAAAATTTGCTTTCACGGAGAAAAATCCCTGACTCTTCCTCCTTAATCTTACAAAACAAGTCTAATAAAACAAGGCCGACTCCTTTTTCACGTTGTCTTTCCCTTGTATCATATAGTTGTTGGAATTGCTTGAGCCCCTGCTTCCCTAGTATGCTAGTGAATTGATTGAGCCGGCCGATAGGCCTGCAGGAAGGATCAACGCTCAAACACTCTCTTCTTAAAATTGTCATGGCTTTACAAATTTTGTCATTTTTCATCGAAGGCGTTACCTGGCGAGTGGCGAAAACCTCTACGGGCTATTGCCACCGTGGCCTTTCAACCATGCCGGAGTGGATTCCTGGTATTCCCTCTGGCGTATCCCAGGATATTGTCGAAAACACCTTTCAGCAATTTCCCTCTGATGATGACTCCCTTCAACCCCACAATATCACCTTTAAATTGACCTATCGTGTCGGGTCTTCCAATATTGAATGCTTTATTTTTTCCTCCCCTGACGGCGACCTCTTCGCTGTCAAGATTCCTCCTGTGACCTTCATCGCTCTTCAAGAAGCACTCCCCTCTCAAACTATCCCACGCATGAGAGTGGCCCGTTTAGCGGTCCAGGAGGCGATTGCGTCAGGCTCACCGGGGATAGAACTTCTCCCGGGAAGTAAAATATTCGAATCAGTCAAAACACAATTGTCCGGATCAGGCCTACAAAAAGCTCAGGTGTAAGCCTCTCCCTTTTTTCGAACTGACTGGTCCTGCAAATAAAACGGGAGGATTGATTCAGGGTGAATCCAAGCCGCACACCTTTTGTATCCATGGCCGCTATCCATGGATTACGGTAGGAAGACATCTTATTAATGAACCATGACAGCACCTCAAATGCAGCCTTTAGGCAATCTCTACTCCATGAATCCCACCGGAGCTGTGAATTTTAGCTGAATTCTTTTCCTCCTGAATCACCCATCGCTTTTCAGCCATTCATTTCAACTTTTCCCATCCACCAAAACTGTGGACAATCCTGTGCGTAAGCTCTTTATCATTTGTGATCCAGCATCATTCACTACTCCTTCATCATTTTGCCGAATATTTAATCATTGTGTAGTTGATAAAAATCTACACAAGATATATGGTGAGGGTATTCCGCAAGTCACATTACGTATGTCAAAATAGAAGAACTTACCCAAATGAAAACGGCCAACTCGTTCTGAGAAAAAGTTGAATGTTCTAAGGGTGTTTCAGAGGAACACATCGTGGTGAACAAACGGTCCCCCTCTCTCAGAAAACATGTGCTGATTGTGGATGATGAACCTGCTGTCCGCCGAACTGTGCGTGGGGCATTAGAATCCTCTGGAATTGAATGCGCTGAGTCGGAAAACGGCGCCGCCGCACTGGCGTGGTTGGAAGAAAACCATGTAGATCTCGTCCTTGCTGACTATCACATGCCGATTATGAGTGGACTGACCTTGTTGGAACGAGTCAACAAGACTTTGAACGGCAGAACCCCTCGGGTAATCCTGCTCAGCGGAGTCATTGACGAAATCCACAAGCACAAAGCCATGGGACTGGGTGCCTATGCGATTATTGACAAACCCTGTAATTTCCGTGAACTTGTCGAAAAAGTAAACGAGGCTCTCGACTTCTGATTCCCTCCCTCACTGATTCACCCCTTATTGGGTATCGTATCGTCTGGACATCTCAAGAGTAAGCCTGCCATACAGTCATCCCCCACTATAGGGCAGATGCTCTAAGACATTGCCGTTGTTCCAGAAATCAGCAACTACCCCTCGCTGACTTTAACCTTCTCATCTCTTTGACTATGGCTTGCCGATTCCATTCATCTCTGACTTTTTTTATCATCCTGATCGCCTGGTTAAGTTGGTGGATATCTCCACAATCGGCTAGGGCAGAAAGTTCCGCGCCCGGGATTCATTGGGGAGCGCTCGCCTATCCCGATCAAGAACCAGTACTTGCTACCGGATTGTCGATATTTCGCTTTACTGAATTTAATGGTGAGGGGGAGCGGTTCAACGGCATTCGTGAAACCATCGGAATAAATTTGGTGACGACCAGTTGGACTCGCCACTGGTCCAACTCTTTGGAAGGATGGAGCACAAACCTCACCTTCGGGATAGGCCCTACGAGAAATCAGCCCTCAGAATTTCTCCAAAATGATTTCATTCATGACCGTTTGTATGGAATCCCTCAAGTCCAGGTTGGACAAAAACGAAAAGCGACCGACTTCACCATATCCGGTTCAATCACCCGATGGGGAGAACTCCCGGGACAACGCCGAGTGCTCTTTCTTGGCGGCGGAGGACAGACGGGAAGCCTATATCACGAACTCTTTGCCCGTGGGGGATTTCGCCGCTGGTCACCGGTGAAAACTATCGAATATCTGAGCGGAACACATGATGGCTGGGTCACAGATATGTTCAGGCCTCTCCGATTTTCCGGAATGGTGAGGGCTGGACGAATCTCCACCGGGGCCGCGTTCCATGACTTAGCCAATCATTCGGTTGCTGCACAAAGCTCCCTGAGCTATGGCTGGTATGATGAGAAAACATTTCGTCCATTGCTCGAAGTCGAAATCGGCGTCACCATTGATTCCGGAATGTTTAAGGGAGACCGGGGAGACTCCTTGGAGGAACGCTTTTGGACTGTTGCGATCCGTGCCCACCCATTTACGTTCGAAACATGGAACGATCAACTGAATAGTAAAGACTTCGGCCCAACCTATGGAGCCAAAGTCATGATGGACCTCTCGTTCCTGCTTCCTGAATCCTGGAAGGGGCAATAAGGCGCTCACGAATACACAGCAGAGCCCAGTCGGAAAAGAATCATCCAACACTGGCGACTAATCACTTGAGGCAGGAACCAGAGGTAATCGGATCCAGGACTCTCCGGCATCTGAACTTCGATACAGCCCACCTCCATTGGTGCCAACGTACAGAATGTGTGGATCCATGGCACTCATCTGAAGACTACGAATACTGACTGCCTCCAAACCATTAACTTTCGGTTGCCAGGTTTCTCCTCCGTCCTCACTTTTTTGAACCCGATCACTTGTCGCCATATACAGGGTTGAAGGGTCAGTGGGATCCAGTTGGATAGCACTAATATACGCGTGTTGAATGCTTCCGCCGATCTTTGTCCAATGTTCGGCCTGATCCCTTGATTTATATAATCCATCCGTGGTCCCTGCATACACCACGTCACTATTCGTTGGATCAACCACAATTCCATTAACTCCCAACGCCATTGAGGCCATTTTGGCATCTGAGGCCACCATGCCCGTGGATGATTTTTCCCAGCTCTCCGTGGCATTGATGGTGCGATAGACTCCTCCGGTCGTCCCCGCATACAAGACGCTTGGACGCTGAGGATCGATTGCCAGAGTTACCACAAAACTTACCTCCGTCATTCCTTGCATCCGTTCGGTCCAATGTCGACCGCCATCCAGGCTTCGAAACACCCCAACGGTCGTCCCGGCATAGACCATTTCCGTTCCCAAAGGATTAAACACAATCTGATTGACAATAGCCGAGATCGTACCTTTCTGAATCCCGGAGTTGTAGGGATGCCACGTTCTTCCCCCATCCGGGCTTTTATAGGTCCCATCCCCCATCGTTCCGGCAAACACGGTGGCGGACAGCTGCGGGTCAAGGGCAAGGCTAATCACGCGCGTCCGGGCCAGTTCGCCCGCAAATCTGGTCCATGTGGCCCCCGTATCAGAAGACTTATATACGGCTTCATCCGTGGCCACATACACAATATTGGGTTTGGTGGGATGTAAGGCAATGGACACAATGGTATCGCTTCGTTGACCGCAGGCCGTCAATCCGAGCACCAGGGACACCACGAAGGCCCAAAGAGTTCGGGACATCTTAAAGGGGTTTTTCATTGCCAAATCTCAAACAGTCACACATTATTGTGATGGGCGGTAGGGTTCAGCATATCCGGTTAGTTCGACATAGCCCTGGCCATGAATATTCTCTCCCTTCCAAATCCCCGTGACATCCACCGCTCCCTCCCAATACGTCACACCGGTACTACGCCTGGTTACGAGTTCTTGATTCGCCATTCTGGGAGAGATATTCAACTCCACCTTTTCTGACGGAATAGATAACGTCCATTGATTGGGATACCGCGCACCACTGACCGGACTGGTCCAATGGCCATGTACGCTTACAATAATCTCTTCAAGGGAAAGGGATGTCGACGATCCGTTTGGCCTCACCAGCGTTCCACTGGAGGCAGGATCAAACGTTCCATCCGCACGGCGAAGCCCATAGGCCATGATGTCATATTCATTTTCAAGTTGCAGACTCAACCAATCCCATCCAACGAGACCTTCCGAAAGGTCAGCAGATCCAAACTCGTGATCCATCCAACTCACGCCGTTGACCGCCAGCGGTGTCCCCTGTACCTCCACCGATCCTGCCGTCTGAAGACGGGTCAATGAATAATAATGGGAGGTATCGTCCGGGTGCTGGCCTTTCCGGCTCACACCATCTGTGCCATGAGTAACGGGGAGTTTACTCGATTCAAGCGTCAAATCAATGGAAAAATCCTCTGCCTGCGCTTGAAGATGAAATTGTCGATGATCGGGGGTCACCGTCTTCACCGACCACCGATCGATCCACACATTCAACCGATCCGCCTCGGCTCCGGCCTTCTTGATTCCGGCACGACTGAGCTTTTCGGTAAACCGGAATTGATCATTCGCTTCGTCGGTTAACGCGAAATGGGCAAAGTACAAATGTCGCATGGCCCATGCAGAAGGATTGCTCCAGGCATCAGGTGAGTCAATTCCGCGACGAAAAAACGTCAATTCGTAACCAAATCGTCGGCCATTCGTGCTCGACAGGTGTCCGGTAAAATACCACCACTCTGTCTGAAACTGCTCATGACTGCCATGATCCTGCGGGAACACATAGACGTATCCAGGGCGGGCAGGAGCAAATTCGTGAAGTCCAACGTTGGAGGGCTCTGCAAAGACCGTCGAAATCCCCAGTAGCGGGAATATGATCAGGAACGAAATCTCGAACCACAAGGATCTCGCTCTCACCTCCTGGCCTGTATAACCATCGCGTTGGGAAAGGCCTTCGTCCACTTCATGGCTCCGGTTATACCACGACCTTTCATAGCGTACAAATCCCTTTCCCCGCAAGGATTTTCTCATTTCACCGAAAATCTTGAAGCCATTATCTTACGTTGACTTTCTCGAAAATTCTCCGCTATCGTACCGCATGTCTTCAGATTTTCCATCGGCCGAATCCGACACATTTCCGATACCGGACATCGTGCCAATTTTTCCACTGCCCACCACCGTTTTTTTCCCTGAAACCTATTTGCCACTCCACATCTTCGAACCCCGATACCGTGAAATGGTCCAACAGGCATCCGCTCAGGGAAATTGCATTGGCATGGCCTTGCTTAAAGACGGCTGGGAAGACGAGTATGAGGAGAATCCCCCGATTTACCCTATCGGATGTGTGGGACGAATTATCAGCTCACACAAACTGGCTGACGGTCGGTTTAACATTGTATTGCAAGGTCTTCAGCGATGCACCTTTGAGGAACAAGAGGTCTCGACTCCCTACCGACAGGCACAAATTATTCCCCATGCTCAAAGGGGCCTGGCCTCCCTGGACACTGAAACCCGCATCAATCTGGAGCACATCACCCAAGAATATCTCACCTGGAAAAAAGCTCATGAGTTGTGTCAGGTGATCGCTTCTGGCAAACTCACGGATTCCATTCTTGTTCATAACCTTTCAGCCGGTCTTGATTTGTCACCTGTGGAAAAACAATTTTTACTTGAATCCGGCCATCTCGTCCAGCAAGCTCGCCGCCTGATTGATCTAATCCGCTTTAAACTTGCCGATCTTCGAACGGCACAAGGATAACACACCATGTCTGATGCCGTTGCCATTGAGGTTAAAGGGCTGGGGAAAACCTACGACACCGTGACCGCGGTGAAGGATCTCTCCTTGTCCGTCATGCAAGGGGAAATTTTTGGCCTCCTGGGACCCAACGGGGCAGGGAAAAGCACCACGCTTCGAATTTTAATTACGACCCTAAGCCCCACGTCCGGGACCGCAACCATCTTCGGGCATGATGTCGTCAAAGAAGCCGATACCATTCGACGGCTGATCGGTTATGTGCCCCAAGAACGGGCCATCGACCGCTTTCTTACCGGACGGGAGCATCTGCTGTTGCTCGCGGATCTCTATCATCTTCCAAAGAATGAAGCCCTCACCAGGATTGCCTCGCTTTTGAAGTTGGTCGATCTGGAGGAACATGCCGATCGCGTGGCCAAAGGATATTCCGGTGGGATGAAACGAAAATTAGATATCGCCTGCGGCTTATTGCCGAATCCCAAAGTACTCTTTCTGGACGAACCCACGCTTGGGCTTGACGTTCAAAGCCGCCTCAATATTTGGCAATACCTCCGGCAATTGCGCGAGCAGGGGATGACCATCGTCATGACCACCAATTATCTGGATGAAGCCGACCAGCTTTGTGATCGAATCGCCATCATTGATCGTGGGGAAATCCGCGCCATTGGCTCTCCAAAGGATCTCAAGGCCAGTTTGGGTGGAGATGGCGTCTGGCTCACTCTTGGAGATCCTGAGCCTCAGGTCGTCGAAACCCTCTCAACCGCGCTGAAAGCTTTACCCTTCGTGCGTGCCATTCGTCCTACTCCACAGGGGCTTGATATCCGCGTCGATGCTCCTGAGAAGGCATTGCCTGCTATCCTCGAGACGACCAATCGAGTAGGATGTCGCCTCGACGGAATCGAATATCATCGGCCTCGACTAGACGATGTGTTTGTGGCTCACACCGGCCGGTCCCTCAAAGACCAACCCACTGAACCCACGACCTAAGATCATATCCTGTAGAATTTCACCGTCCTGGAAAGGTTTCTCCATGAATGAGCAAATTCAAGAGGTGCTTGCCCTGACCAATCGATGGGTCAAGCGTTTGAGCCGGGAAAAATTCAGTATGCTGTTTACCCTGATCCAGCCCATGCTGTTTTGGCTCATTTTTTTCGGCAACCTATTCCAACGTGCTGCCGATGTACAGGTCGTCCAAGCCCCGAATTACATGAGTTTTCTTGCAGCCGGCGTCGTCGTAATGACCGTCCTCAATAACGGGCTGGCGGGTGGCGTAGACCTCCTGTTTGATAAAGAAAACGGGTTTCTGGAGCGACTGATGGCAACTCCCATCCGACGATCGTCCGTTATCCTCAGTCGATTTCTCTTTGTGATGGCCATCACCGCCATGCAAATTCTGGTTATTCTGGGAGTGGCCTTTTTGTTTGGCGTGAGTGCGGAAACCGGGATTTTAGGAATCGCACTCATTTTAGTCATCGGCATGCTCTTTGGTGTCGGGCTCACCGCCATTTCCATGGCCATGGCGTTTTCCGTGAAAAGTCACGGGGATTTTTTCTCGGTGCTTGGCTTCCTCTCGCTCCCGATGATCTTTCTCAGCTCCGCGCTCGTCCCATTAGCGGCCATGCCGGGTTGGATGAAATCACTAGCCTTCTTCAATCCAATGACCTGGGTCATTGATGCCATCCGGCCATTGATCCTTACCGGCTGGAGCGAAGCGCTCCCTCAGGTGGCCATCGCACTGGTAGTTCTCGCCGTCTTCGACGGCCTGTGTCTCTATGGGGGAGCCCGCGCGTTCAAGCGCTCCGTCGGCTAACCGCCTTTTGCCAAATTATAAACTCCTCGATGAGACGCCTCTGTCTCTTTGAGGAGGGATTATTATCTCGACCCGGAACTACCCTTCTTGCACTCACCTTCGGAGACAAAAATTCAGGCCCTGCTTCGTTTGCTGTCCGATCCCAACGAACAGGTCGCCAAAACGATCCAACGCGAATTCGTCCGTATCGGGTCCCCGGCCTTACCGTTTCTGGAAAAAGCCAGCGCGGATGATACGACCTTGGAATCACGGGTCGCTTTTGTGAAAGATGAAATTCGTTTTGAGCAACTCAAAGAGGAATTCCGCACGTTCGTTGCTCATTGCTCCCGGCAGCTTGATTGGGAGCAGGGAGCATTCCTCATCGCCAGGATCGCCTACCCGAATGTAGATATTCCCCATTATCAGGAGTGCCTGGATCACCTCACTCAAGAATTTCGAAAAAAATGGCATTCCGAAGAGGCTCCCCCAGGGAAAGTCGCCAGACTCCTCAGCGCGTTCCTCTTTAAAGACAAGGGATTTTCCGGCAATCGCATCCATTACCACGATCCCGATAATAGCTACCTGCATCGGGTCATCGAATCCCGGCAAGGGATCCCCATCTCTCTCTCGGCCATCTACGTGTTTGTGGGAAACCGTTTGAACTTGCCCCTCTCCGGAGTCGGAATGCCGGGGCATTTCCTGGTGAAGATTGAAGGAGAGCCTATTCCGCAATTTGTGGATTGTTTTAACGGTGGGGCATTCTTACGGGAACAAGACTGTGAACAATTTATTACGGCATCCGGTTTGGACTATTCTCCTGAGTTTTTGGAAAAGAGTTCGACACGACTGATCCTTGCCCGCATGCTCAGGAACCTGTTGAGTATTTATGAGCGGGAAGAAC
>CABVRQ010000086.1 GCA_902500695.1 uncultured Nitrospira sp.
ATGAACTCACAAGGCTATTACAGTTTTCAACCAAATGGAAAAAAGGGGCCATTTAATAAAATAAAAAAGTTACACCATATCAATGGTCTCCCGGCCAAACAAATCCAGTGGTGTGAAGACAAAGAAAGTGGGCGTGACGTTTATGAGGGAGATAGTTCACACCAGACGGGGGTGTGATCGGAGGGTTTGTCCATTGAGCGTGGTGCCCGGTCCACATTTGATGCGACCAAATTGTCCGCCGCCTGGGGTGAGAGCAGAAGATGGTCGATGCGTAGCCCTTCGTCCCGGTTCCATCGGCCGGCCTGGTAATCCCAATAGGTATAGAGCCCAATCTCGGGATGGAACGCTCGGAGGGCATCGGTGTACCCGAGATGACAGAGCGCGCGAAAACGGGCACGGGATTCCGGACGGCAGAGGGCGTCGTCGGCAAATCCCTTTGGATCGTAGACGTCATGGTCGGTGGGACAGACGTTAAAGTCTCCCCCTAGCACCACGGTTTCTTCCAGGGCTAAGAGTGATTGTGCATGAGTGATGAGCCGATCCAGCCAGGCGAGTTTATACGGAAATTTTTCGGTTCCCAGTGGATTTCCATTGGGTAAATAAATCGAGGCTACCCGGATGGTCCCCACCACTGCTTCCACGTAACGAGCTTGTTCGTCAGAAGGGTCGCCCGGCAGGGCCGTGTGTTCGATCTCGATTGGGGCTTTTGAGAGGATCGCGACTCCGTTGTAGGTTTTTTGGCCGACTATGGCCATATTATAGCCAAGCTCCTCGATCGCCATTCTGGGGAACTGGTCTTCAGTGGTTTTGAGTTCTTGGAGCAGGACAATGTCCGGGTCGGCTTGTTTGACCCATTCCATTAAATGGGGGATTCGCATTTTTATGGAATTGACATTCCAGGTGGCAATTTTCATGATGAGTTTCAATGCCTTATAGTCCGAACATTATGACTGGGAGAGTGGTGGTAAGGCGGTTTCGCGTTGGAAGATTACTTGAAAGCCTTGAAATTGTTTTTGAAACAGGGTCTTCAAAATAAATGGGGTGATGCCAAAGAATAACACGCCATAAATGCAGATTTCTAAAATATACTGAGAGTCTTCAGAGACCGTGCTATTGAAGATCACAGGAACTGCCCATCCGATCGTCATACTCACAAACATCAGAATCACCACATGTCGCCACACCAGAAACCATACGAGTTTTAATAACTCACCATAGGTCGGTATCTCCATTATTTCTGAATTTCCTTTCTCATATAAGAATCTTCCTGGTTTTTAATGTGCTTCGTCCCAGGAGGGGCCATGTCCCGCCTCGACCGTGAGCGGGATCGACAATTGTAGGGCAGGCAGTGTGGCCCCTTCCATGACCTGTTTGATGATGGCGGTGGTTTCGGCGAGTGCCGCCTCTTCTACCTCGAACAATAATTCATCGTGGACGGTTAACAACATTTTCGCCCGGTGGGTTAAGCCATGCTCTGCCAAGGCGGCGGGCACGCGGATCATGGCGCGCTTTAGGATGTCGGCGGCCGTGCCTTGCAGTGGTGCATTGATGGCGGCACGCTCGGAAAAATTTCGTCGGGCGGGATTTTTATCATGAATACCGGGGACGTGGCACCGGCGTCCAAAGAGGGTCTGGACGTACCCGTGTTGCCGACAAAACTGTTTGGTGCGTTCCATATAATCCTGAATGCCGGGGTACTGTTCGAAATAGGTTTTGATATAGGCTGCCGCCTCTCCGGGCTCCACGCTCAATTGGCGGGCTAATCCGAAGGCGCTGATCCCATAAATGATGCCGAAATTAATCGCCTTGGCTTTCCGTCGAATTCCCGCATCCATCTGTTCTAAGGGTAAGCCGAAAACCTGGCTGGCGGTAAGCGCATGAATATCCTGGCCTTCCCAAAAAGCCTTTTTAAGTACAGGAATATCCGCGACGTGGGCAAGCAGACGAAGTTCAATCTGGGAATAATCGAGGGAAAGCAATGTCCAACCAGACTCCGCGACAAACGCGCGCCGGATTCTTCGACCCTCTTCAGTCCGGATAGGAATATTCTGGAGATTCGGGTCTGTGGATGAGAGTCTTCCCGTCGCGGCGGACGCCATGGCATAGGAGGTATGGACCCGGTTCGTGTCGGGATTGATTTGACGGATGAGCGCATCGGCATAGGTGCTGCGAAGTTTTTCCAAATGCCGCCATTCCAACACCCGTGAAGGGAGTTCATGGCCTTGAGCGGCTAAGGATTCGAGGACATCGACCCCGGTGCCATAGCTCCCGGCTTTGCTTTTTTGCCCTCCTCCCAAGGCGAGGTCGTCAAACATGACTTCACCGAGTTGTTTAGGAGAACCGATATTAAAGGTTTTCCCGGCCAGGCGATGGATCTCCTGTTCCAGATCCCGGAGACGGAGAGAAAACTCCTGGCTGACCTGCTTTAGTTGGGAGACATCGACTTTGATGCCTGTTTGCTCCATGGTCGCCAGCACGGGAATGAGGTGACGCTCGAGCGTTTCGTAGACGGTGGTCATGTGTTCACTGATGAGACGGGGTTTGAGGACCTGATGCAGCCGCAGGGTCACTTCTGCATCTTCCGCAGCGTATTCCAACGCTTTTTCTAAGGGAACCTGATCAAAGGTGATTTGAGACTTTCCGCTACCCGTGACGTCTTTAAATTTGATCGTCGTATGGCCCAAAAAGTGTTCAGCCAGTTCGTCCATGCCATGGCCATGCATGCCTCCTTCTAGGACGTATGAGAGCAGCATAGTATCGTCCACGGGAGACACGTTGAGGCCATACCGGCGAAACACCACCATGTCGTATTTGATATTGTGCCCGATCTTGAGTACTGCGGGGTCTGTTAGCAGTGGCCCCAGAATGTCGAGCGCATGTTGGAGTGGAATTTGTTCCGGTTTTTCCGGCAAGGCAGCAGACGTATCGTGGGAGAGCAAATCCTGATAAGACGTGGATCCCGGGGCCACATGACCGACGGGCACATAACACGCTCGGCCGGATTCCAGGCTCAATGAGAATCCAACCAACTCAGCTCTGGTTTGATCGAGAGAGGTGGTTTCACAGTCGACGGCCACAATCCCGCGACGAGTCGCTTCCTCCACCCAGCCTTGAAGGGCCGACACTGTTTGAATTAATTCGTATTGGGCTTTGGGTGCCAGTGGCCTTGTTTCGGAATCTTTCGTTGCTGGTGTATCGGTGGTCGGTGTGGCAGAAGGAGTGACCATGGGGGCCTGCTCGCCCTTCACGCGGCTTTGTATGCGTGCCAGAATCGATTTGAAGCCTTGTTCATTGAGGAAGGCAGCTAATAAATCCATATTGGGCTGGCGTCGCTCTAATTGTCCCAATGGGATAGCGAGCGGCACATCGAAACGAAGTCGAACCAGTTCACGCGAAAGGCGGGCCTTATCGGCATGCTCAATGAGACTTTCCCTCCGTTTGTTCTGTTTGATTTCGGAGGCGCGCGCCAGGAGGGTATCCAGATCACCATATTCCTGAATGAGTTGTGCAGCCGTTTTGATGCCGATACCCGGGACCCCAGGCACATTGTCCGTCGAATCTCCTGCCAATGACTGCACGTCGACAACTTTCCCGGGCGGCACCCCGAATTTTTCCAGAACCTGCGCGGGCCCGATCCTGCGGTTTTTGATGGAGTCGAACATACTGACCTGGTCCGAAACTAACTGCATGAGATCTTTGTCCGACGAGACAATGGTCACGTCCGCGCCGGCTTCCAGCGCTTCTTTGGTGTATGTGGCGATCAGATCGTCAGCCTCGAACCCGTTCAGCTCAATGCAATCAAAATTAAAGGCCCGGGTCGCCTCACGGACGAGAGCAAATTGGGGCACCAATTCATCAGGTGGATCGCTGCGGTTGGCCTTATAGTTAGGATCAAGATCGTTTCGAAAGGTTTTGCGTGCGGAGTCAAATATGATGGCAATGTGGTCCGGTTGCATATCGTCCAATAGTTTCATCAACATGGTGATGAATCCATAGACGGCGTTGACAGGGGTACCATTCGGACTGTTCAAAATCTTGATGGCATGAAATGCTCGGAAAATAAAACCTGAGGCATCGACTAACACGACATGACGAATCGGGATAGGAGAAAGCGGTTCACTCACGGTGTTCACGGGAAAATATCCTCTTCTTGTGATTGTTGGCCAATTGAAGATACCTGATAGCCCTTGAGGTGTCGATATCTCAGAAGAATTTGTCAATCGGGGGGATGAGACCTGGTAAAATGTCCAAGCCTCTCGATTTAGGAAGGGAGTCTGTGCTTGTGAAAAGGAAATTTATGGTGGGTCTTGCTCTTGTTATTGTTCTGGTGATTGTGGTCATTCTGCTTCTTCCGGTTCTGCTGGATTTGAATCGGTACCGGGATCGATATCTCCCGGTTCTGGAGCAGGCCCTTCATCGACCGGTGGATGTTCAGGATGTCCGCTTAACGCTCTTTCCTAAGCTCGGGTTTCGGGTGCAGGATCTGACAATAGGGGATGACCCGGTGTTCAGTCCGAAGCCGTTTGTCACGATTCCTTCGGCTGAGGTTGAGATTCAGTGGCTCCCACTGTTACGTCGGTACATTCAGGTTGAACACGTGCGTCTTCAGGATCCGACTGTCTCCGTCATCCGCACTCCTGATGGGTTGCTGAATATGGCCACCATCGGAAAAGATCCCGCTTTTCAGCACCCTGAGGCAGCCCCGGCGAATCCGGCCAATGCTCTCAAGCCCTTATTCGGGGTATTTGCGGTAGAGCGGTTCTCTATGACTGGAGGCTCTCTACAGTATGAGGATCGTTCCCAAGAACCTTCCCGTTTCCTCCACCTTGAGCAACTGGAGTTGGTTACGAATTCCGTTCAATTGGGACAGACGGCGAGTCTGCACCTGAAGGGCATGGTGATGCCCTATCAACTCCCCTTGGAGATGAACGGGCGATTTGGCCCCCTTCAATCCACTTTTGATCTTCCGATGATCGATCTAGCGGGTAGCGTAGGCAAGGTAGACGGAACCGCACAGGGAAAAGTGATAGATGGAAGGCTGGAGTTGGACGTGAAGATCCCAGAGGTATCGACGGATGACATATCCGTGAATGTGGCGTTGGATAAACCTGTGATCTTCAGCCGCTTTCAGGCTCATGTGATGGCACCCCTGATTCCCAAGGAGCCATCGAAACCCTCCACAGGAGTGAGGATTGATCCGTTGACCGTTGATCTCCAATTGGGTGGGGCGACCATTCACCTTTCGGGTCAAGGTACGCCTGGACGTCTGAATTTGTCCGGGGAGGCCCCTACCTTGTCATCAGAGGATTTTCCCTTGTCTCTTTCCGTTCAACGCCCGTTTTCACTGGAGCATATCCGTTTTGAAACGGTGATCCAAGGGACAAGAGTTGACCTGGTGTCCCTCAAGGCCCAAGCGTTTAGGGGAAATCTTGATGCGCATGGAAGATGGGATGGGACTCCACCTGTTCCACTGCTTTCATTCCAGGGAAAGCTCACGAATTTTGCGGTGGAATCAATGATGCAAGTGGTGAGGTCCTCCTCTTTCCGTTTGACCGGTATGGGAGAATTGCATTGGAGCGTCACGGGAGCAGTGCGCTCGCCGTCCGGGCAATCAACTATGACCGGGCCAGTCCGATTGATGATCCGGGATGGCCAATTAGTTGGATTTGACCTTATGCAGGCGATTGAAGATGCCCTTCAGCTACCGGATCTCATGGACGAATCCACCGGTGCGACGAAATTTTCTTTGATTGATACTAAAGTGGAATTGGAAGACAGGGGAGTGGTTATTCGGCAATTAACTGTTGAGGCACCAGATTTCTCGATGACAGGGGTGGGAAGTCTCGCGTTTGACGAATCGTTGAATCTTCAAGGCAATCTGGCCGTTTCACGGACGATCGGGGACCGGATTATTCAACGGTTTCCGATGGCCAAAGTTGCGTGGCATCAGGGAAAGTTGGTGCTGCCTTTTACCGTTATGGGAACCCTTCAGAAACCGCTATTGCAATTGGATACGCAATCCTTTGGGCATCAGGTCAAAAGGAATGTGGAGCGGAGGATTGAGAAAGTTTTACAGGGGGATGAACAGGAATTACAGCAACTCTTACAAGACGGAGCGGATATTCTCAAACAGTTATTTGGACAGTAGAAGTGGGGGAGATATCCTCTTTGGGACTGAATGATTCCTTCATGCGGGTCTCAACCCGGAGGGGGACTATAGGTTTGTGACATGTTGGCAACCATGAAGGAATGGGGCCGCGTTGCAGCGGCTGGCGGACACAGCTGAGCGACTATGGCTCGTAACTCTCCAAAATCATACGGTTTGCGGATAATGGCATAGGCTCCTAAGCGGGTGGCGTTTTCTCGGATGACGGCATTGAGGAACCCGGTCACCATTATGATTGGGATGTCGGACTTGTGTGGGATATGCTGTAACTGGTCCAAAAACTCCATCCCGGTCATGACAGGCATCGCATTATCGAGAATCACAATGTCAATGGATTTCGATTCAATAAGTGATAACCCGCTGGCTCCATTTTCGGCTTCTACACACTGACATCCATCATATTCCAGGACCATCCGGAGCAATCCGCGACTCATTTCATCATCATCAACAATCAGAATATTTTTAGACATTAGGATCTCCTTTCCTAACTAAATGAGCGAATTCACCATCTTGGTGGATCGAGCCGATTGAAGGTCGACTCACCATTTGGTGAAATCACCCAAAGATGACTCTTGAACAACTGTCATGCAGGCACAGGTCTGTGTTGTTTTGGACATCATTTTACCGTGTGCGTGAAGTGTCGGGTGCCTTTGATGGTACAGGGTTCTGCCCATTCCATATGATGAGCATTCCTCCGAAGATTCCAAAGCCTGTGATACAGATGGCTAAAATGATTTCCATGGCTTCCCTCCAATATCCCGTGCTTGCCATCTTACAAAGCAAAGAATGTACCCAAAACGATGGCGAGCGGTCATTTAAGGTTTTCATGGTTATAACTCATTGATAATCTGATGAATGGAGAATCAATTTTTTTAAATTGGTTTTGAAAATTTTTTAAAGAATGCAAAGAGGATGAGGTATAAGGGCATCAATTGTGGGACAGGTTGTTATTCAATAGCATACAGTTTGTATCTATATGGATAACTCGTGCGGAGAGATTAATCGAGGAAAGAGGCCAGCATAAGTTACGGGTGTTGTTTTGGGAGAAGAACCCCGCAATCCGTTGGACGGGATTTATTCTTGACGGAGGACGGACAGGGGAGGGAAGCCCAGCAACCGGTAAGTCCCTAGAAAGCCGGTCATGAGGCTTAGCAGAATCGTCAAAAGCAAACCTGTACTCAATAGGATCAGATCGAAGGTCCAGTTTAGATCAAAAAAGAAGTACAAGAGGGACCAGGAGAGAAGGCACCCCAATCCAAGCCCAACAAGCCCTGCAAAGGCTCCAATGACACAGAATTCCACTCCCAGCGAAAATACGAGTAGTCTGCGACTTGCTCCCAGGGCTTTCATAATTGCCAATTCATGCAGGCGCCGGTACCGGTTGATTGAAATCGCCGCAATCATGACCACGGCTCCGGTGACCAGACATAACAGGGCCAAGGCTTGAATCCCCATGGACAATTGGTGAAAGATCCGACCAATATTCTCCAGCACATCTCCAACGTTAATGGCTGTCACATTGGGCATGACGGCGACAATGGCTTGCTGTAAGGGTACTTCGAAGGTTGTTGGCACTCTGGTTGTGGCGATGTAGGTGAAAGGGGCGCCATCAAAAGAGCCAGGCTGAAGGATCATGAAAAAATTTATGGAAAAACTTCCCCAATCGACCTGCCGAAGACTGCCCACTTTCGCGATAATTGGTACTCCTTGAATATCCAAGGTCAGGGTTGAGCCGAGGGTAAGTCCCAGGTTTTTTGCGGCGTCTTCCTCCACAGAGACCAACGGGAAATCTGAAGTCGTCCTGGTCGCTCCGTCCGAGTCCGATTCTTTGATGTGATTCCACCATTGTCCCTGAGTAAGGACGTTATCTTTTGGGAGATCCCGGGATGTCGTTAATACGTATTCCCTGGTGAAATACCATCCATTTCGTTGGCCTTTATGCTCTTCAGGATCGATGGGTTGTCCGTTGATGGCTGTGAGGCGAGACCGCACGACTGGAACTAATTTATAGGGTGAATCGGGGAATTTCTGTTGTAGCACATCCACGAATTGGGAATGTTGGTCTGGTTGGATGTCTATGAAAAAAAATGAGGGAGCTTGAGTAGGTATTTGATTTCCTATCAGGTCAAGTATGGACCGTTGCACAATGGTCAGCGTCGTCATAAGCATGACGCCAATCCCAATGGCCAGCGTCATCGCTTTGGTAAAGTTTCCAGGCCGCTGAAGATTCCTCACGGCATGACGCAATAAATACCGCTGAGGAATCGGCACATGCCGGAAAATTCTATACAGGACTCCAGTGCCACCTAATAAGAGGAGAACCGCGACGCCACATGCACCGGAAAAAAATAAACCGAGGGTCAGTGAGTGGGCCTGCCACATGGCCAGGCCGGTCACGCTCACCATCATGCTGATGCTGACTATGACCTGTGCACGGTCATTCCACCAATGTTTAAGGATGGTCCGCCATCGGGTTAGTCTGGATTGGCTGTTGGCCATTTCCCGGGAGTGGTCCACCGCTTGTCGATACACTAATGCCGGAGAGACATGACGGATGGCCAGCAGAGGCCAGAGTGAGAAGGCAAGTGTGGCTAGGGTACCAAGAACGATTCCACGCAGGACGGGAGCGACAGTGGGATTCACGGGCATGGTTTCAGGAATAATGCCTTGAAGCAATAAGGGTAAGCCTCGGTGGAGAACTACGCCGACTATGGCCCCAAGAAGACTGCCGATTCCTCCAAGGAATAGGCTCTGCGTGAGATAAAGACGGATGATTTGTGAAGAGTCCGCTCCCAGGGTTTTGAGTGTGGCAATAATCGGAATTTTTTGTGTGAGGAAGCCTTGAATCGTGCAAGCCACTCCGATCCCACCGACCAATAAAATAGTAAACCCAATCAGACCAAGATAGAGGTTTAATTGGTCAAGAAATCTGCGGAGTCGTGGCTGAGCATCGCGAAATGAGCTGATCTGGGTCCCTTCCTGGCTGAGGCGCCCTCGTAACTCACCAATTAAAGGCTCAAGCGAGGTGGAGTCGGATATGGACAGACGATATCGTTCCTGAATCCGGCTTCCGGTTTGGATTAACGCCGTGGCTTTGAGCGCTTCCCGGGAAATCATGACCCTGGGGCCCAAACTAAATCCATTGGCAATCCTGTCCGGTTCTTTTTTTAGCACGGCGGTAATAAGGAAGCTCGCTTTGCCAATCTGTAGCTCGCTGCCAACGGTAAGATTGAGCCGGATCAGTAAGGATTCCTGGACAAGTGCACCAAAACACGGTGAGCGACCGCATCTGGATTGAAGGGGATCCAGAAGTTGCGCCATCGGGAGATCAGGCTCCACTACCAACCGACCATAGAGGGGATAGGCCGAATCGATGGCCTTGAGTTCCACCAATTGAGAAGTCGTTTGGGTAAGGGGCGTTTGGGATTTATGGCTGTCCACTGTCGCCATTGCGGCGATTTCAGTCACGTGTGAAAGGACGATGTCACGGTCAGAGAGGGAGTCCAGCACGTGACGACCCTGGTCGGAAATCGCCCGCCGCCATGATAGTTCGACATCACCCCCTAACAGGGCACGGGTATCTCCCAGAATGACCTGTTCGACATTGACGGCAAACAGGTCCACGGCCACAATGGCGCCGACACCGAGTGCAATGCAGAGAAATAAAAAGAGGAAACGGGACCAGGCGCTGTGGATTTCACGCCAGGCGAGTTTGACGGATACCGGGATCATCCCTTTAAGCCGGATGATAATAACGGGGGTATCGTCTCGTTCACCAATGCTCCATCCTGCAGGGCTAGGATACGTTGTGCACGAGCGGCCAATGACATGTCGTGAGTGACTAGGACGAGAGTACTGCCGTGTTGCTGATGAAGTTCCCACAGCAGATCAATGACCATTGCACCGGTTGAGCTATCCAGATTGCCGGTGGGTTCGTCGGCCAGCAGGAGGGGAGGCCGGACAATAAAGGCTCGGGCCAGGGCTACTCGTTGCTGTTCGCCACCAGAGAGTTGAACAGGATAATGGTGGAGACGATGTTCGAGTCCTACAGATTGTAAAAGTGTTTTGGCTCGTAATGTGCCTGTGGATATTCCTTGCAATTCCATAGGGAGAGCCACATTTTCCAGAGCCGTCAAAGTGGGAATAAGATGAAAGGCTTGAAACACATAGCCAATGTGTTGGCGTCGAAAGTGCGCCATTTCGGTCTCGGTTAAGGTCGTGATGTCGGTCTGATGAATGTGGATAGACCCCTGTGTTGGGCGGTCGAGGCCTGCAAGCAACCCCAGGAGAGTTGATTTCCCGCTTCCCGATGGTCCGATAATGGCAACCACCTGATTAGGAAAGACCTCGAAGGAAATATCCTGTAAAATCTTAACGGACTGGCTACCTGCCTGAAGCTCCATTCCAAGGTGATTGACCGAAATGAGAACCTGAGATGCTGGAGTTAGGGGGTGCAAATGGGGTGCAGACGATGTCGGAACATTCACGTTGATTACACAAACGGGTTTAAATGGTGAATAATAGAGTTGAGAGCCATTACCCAGCTACTATGCATACATGTATCCTATCAGTCCTCTTACTCTTCTGTCTGGGAATCTGGGGGTGTGACCTTCAGGAAAGTCCGTCTACCGATATACCAGAGCCCATGAAACATAGTTCAGACTCGGTAGTTTCTCGTGCTCAATTCCCGTCGGGTCAATCCTCATCCGAGCCTTTGGTGCGAAAGAACGAATCTCTGCCTAAAATCGTGGCCTTTGGCGATAGCTTAACGGCCGGATTTGGTGTGTCATCGGACGAATCCTATCCGGCTCAATTGGAAAAACAGTTGCACGAAGGTGGATTTCACTATGAGGTGGTCAATGCCGGAGTCAGTGGAGAAACCTCAGCGGGGGGAGTGCGACGGGTAGAGTGGATATTAAAAAGTCGGCCAACGATTGTCATATTAGAATTGGGCGTCAATGATGGACTTCGTGGGCTCCCCTTACAGCAGACCTATTCAAATCTTCGTAGCATAATTGACCGGTTGCAGGACGAAGGAGTGGTGGTCATTTTGGCGGGCATGCGCATTCCGCCAAATTTTGGCGAAGCTTATACGGGGGAGTTTTTTGAAATGTACGAACGGTTAGCCCAGGAATCGACGCTTCCACTTATTCCATTTCTCCTGGAAGGTGTGGCTGCGCAACCTGGCTTAAATCAGGCAGATGGAGTTCATCCCACAGCGAAAGGCTATATTATTGTGGCTCAGAATGTTTTTCGCACTTTGGAACCTATACTCAAAACAGAACTGAGTCATCAGACCAAAGAGTAGTCGACACCCCTCCCCATAAATGGGAAGGGGTAAGAAGAGGATTCTCTAAATGGCGTATTAGGGAAAGCGGGAGACGTTATGACTTTTTGAAGAAAATGTCATAGACCCCATAGGCCAAAATAATTGCTATGGTCCCATAGTACAAACCCGTGATCCCTTCATAGCCTCCGCCTGGTTCATTGGCAAAGGCCGGGTTTGCGGCTAATACGAGGAAAGCACTTAGAAAGGAAGTAATCCGATTCATACGAAAATCCTCACTTTCGGACATTAGGAAAATATCACACACAATTCTATTTTTGCGGATAGCTTCGAATGACATAATCAACTATCCACAACAGTGGTGGATTGTAGTAAATTTTATTTCCATGATGCAAGCTATTGACTAGTACAATATAATTAAAATATTAACGCTAGTTTATAATACGTAAATATTGGCGGAGTTATTAATTTGGCCACTAAGAGAAGACCCACGTATTATGCGCTACCATCAGCATAGAAGCAGGGTTTAACATCTAACTGAGTTCAAAAAGACGAGAGTAGCCTGGCCTAAGACTTTATGGTTCCAGCCTGGAATGTGTGCCGTCGCAGAATGGGGGTTTTTTGCTGTGCTTGCACCCACACCAAGCTACCTTTTGTTTTTCCTTGAGTTCCACCTCAATGGGGGAAATATCAGTTCCCGTGTGGGATCCATCGCAAAATGGCTGGGTTTTTGATCGTCCACATCGGCACCAATAATAGGTTCCTGCTTCCATGTCCAGAACGTAAGGTGTTCGTTGTGCAATGATAATCGGGTCGCCCATGTGGTTAGTTCTCCTTCGTTCTTCAAAGAATTTGGTGATAAATACAGTTAGCCGCAGCGGGGCTGAAGGCCTTGGGGGCCCAAAGGGGTAAGCCAGAGAAAATCAGCAATACCGGTTTGCAACTCCGAACGCACCCCCTCTTCTTTGGAGGGATCCCATGTTTCGAGATAAATGGTAATAGATTTGACGCCGGGGTGCTTTCGTTCAACCCGCTTAGGGATGGGGATCTTATACTGAATATGACCGCCGCCCGTGTAGCTCACCAACGGTCCGGCAGTCTGAGATCGCGTGTTGAGGTAATTGGCAATAATCTGTGCCATGCCCTCATCCCGAAAAATGGATGCTTCGAAGATTCGGCGATACACGTGATCGGGCAAGTCAGGATGGCACGCTTCAATTTGTTCAAAAATTAATTGCTCATATGCCTGATCATCGGTCACGATTTCTTGAATCGGCCATTTTCGCATTTCCGGATCTTGCCAGGCTTCGGTTAATCCCTTCGTGGCGACTAATCGAACAAGTGGGCGTGGCGGGTTAAGGCCAAAAATTTTGAGTTGATGCGATTTGGCAAAGGTCACCAATGGTTGATAATCGGCAAACTCTCCACCCCAATTCGTGTTCCACTGTGAATCCTTAACCAATTGTTCTGTCGTATATTCGGATTCTTGGCTATACCGGTCTAACCCGGATTGTCCATCCCAACTAAACATTTCCATGGCCAGCGCTGGATGGCGGTCATGGGCAAGGAGGGCATTCAGGATTTTCTGGGCTGCCTCAAGGTGTGAAGGGGTGTAATGCTCTTCGCCGATATAAATCACATCGGCGGCTAAGAGTTGTGGGAGCAGATCGTCGAATGTGGTTGCTTGCTGCCTGGAGACATCGTAGAGGTTGTCGACTTCAAATGTCGGGTTGGCTTGTGACGTCGCACACCCAGCGGTGGCGCTCATCACAATGATGCCCAGGAATAGGGAAAGGACGTGTTGTTTCGCACGTGGAAAATAATGCGTGACCATGACGAAACAAGGTGTAGCATAGTTCTCCCCTGTGGGCAATATTTCGGAAACCATGCGGTTGTTTCAGGATATTCAGAGGGGCTAAGGTGCGTGAAGGATTTAGATTAGGGGGCTGTTATATATTTCAAATTTTTGTCAATTCATCAGCATATGAATGACCCAAGCCCAACAGAGAAAATTAGTGGAGTGTTCAAAAAAGCTCGTCCAAGAGGCGACCTGCCTGCGCGAAGCCGCTCCGGCGAAGGCAGGGAACGCCGCTGGCGGCATTTTTCAACACTCCCATTAGCGATCAGTCAAAGGGATACACATCAATGGATGATCAGAAACTCGGATTGACGGCATTTCGGGAGCGAATCAAAATTAGTAGGGAATCCTCTCCCCACCACTGGGAGGCGAGCAGGAAATTGATGGTTCCTGAAACCCTTCAAGCCACGCTTCCCGCGCTCATTCAGCATATTCAAGAGGCTTCTCTCGATCCAACACTTCAAGAACGATTAATTGATGCCCTGCAACAACTCTCCAACCCTACCGGACGCAAGGAGGGAAATCAGGTCCTCAAGGACCTCACCGGCTTTCCCCCTTCCAAGGCGGTTCGCGCGCTCATGGTATGGGGAATCTTGAACGTGAACGAAGAAAGGGAAAGTCCGGAAGTGTATTCCGGGGCCCGATGGGAGGAAATTCTTCGGGAGGCGTCTAATCCCTATGACCTGTTACGACAAACGCCAACACCCTCCCTGCTAGATATCGGAGCTGGAGATTTGTCCTTTGAACAGGAATTGGTGGATCACTATGTCCCATATTTACGGACGCAACGTACCCCGCTGACCTTGCATGCCTTTGATCGGTTGATGCCGGGGTCACGGGTGGGCGGCGTCTATCACAAAAACCTTGAGCGTGAACGTCATTTGCAGAGCTTCTCGTCAGAAGAATTACGATTTAAATTTTGGGGCGGCATGGACCTAGAAACATTTTCGAAGAGCAAAGGGAAGTTGTCCCGTTACACCGTCAGTACCTGCCATGCTCCGGCAAATCCTACCTTTGGCTACGAACCCAGTCGATTGGCTCCTGAAATTATTCATGCGCATCTCCAATCCAGCCGGGGGAATTATCGTAAGAGTCGATACGAAGGGGAGCCCATTTTAGAGGTGTCTCACCGCGGACACACATTAACCTTCCCTGATTGGAAATTTGACATTTTGGGCCCTTTGGCATTGTTGAAGTTTATGGCCCAACGAAGTTGTGTGGGTATTCTTTCGGCAATCGATGATGGGGTCTTTTGGGAGGTGCTCAGCCAATTGTTAGCGGATGATCGATTCCGTCCAAGAAATGAGATTTTTACGAATACAATACTGCCTGCAATATTTGGAAACGTGTATGAGGAATTAATCTCCATGGGTGTCGGAGAGAGAAAAGATCTTTCCAGTTTGGCTGACCTGCGAGATCCGATGCCTTTTGAAGTTGCGAAGAATGAGGATACTCAGAGGCCTTCCAGGTTCCGTTATGTGGAAATTCGGAGGGGAGGGGTGCTTGAGGGAGTTCCCAGCAGTTTTACCGCACGGCAGTTTTCCCAGATGAAAGAAGAGTCCA
>CABVRQ010000087.1 GCA_902500695.1 uncultured Nitrospira sp.
AAGAGCGGAATGGAGTCAAAATTTGATGGTGGAAACATCGATCGACATACTTAAGCTAATTGTTTAACTTTTTCGACAATGGCCCGTGCAGCAATTCCATAATGATCGAGGAGTTGATCCGGCTTCCCGCTATGTGGGATTTGGCTAATGCCCATTTTCGTGAGTCGTATTTCTTCCCCAGCCATCGTGCTGAGGACGGAATCACCGATTCCACCATGCAGGTAATGGTCCTCTGCGGTGAGGAACCGGCCGTTCGTGGCTTTGGCGGCTTGTAGTAGTGTGGCCCTATCGATTTGGGGCACACTATTGGGATCGATGATTCTCACCGCAATTCGGGCAGCTTGCAGTTCATCATACGCTTTGAGTGCTTCGAAGACCGTGACCCCTGCGGCCACAATGGTTAACTGATCCTTGGCGCTTTAACAGAGAACTGTTGAGCCTCCAATCGTGAAGGGTTCCTCGCCTCCGTAGAATACCGGGGTTTTGGGACGCCCTGTTCGCATGTACACCATGCCCTGGTGATTGGCCATGGTTTCTCAACCAGCCGATAGGCGCACAGGCATCGGAGGGATACAGGACGACCACTCCCGGCTGGGCCGCCATCATCGCCAGGTCTTCCAATCTCATTTGTGAAGGACCATCCTCACCAATACTGACTCCAACGTGGGAACCCATCAGTTTAATCTTGGGCCTGACTGATGGCCGCCATGCAGATGAAATCCTAGAAACGCGTGAGAAAGCAGGCGAAGGTGGCGGCCAAGGGAATTTTCCCGCATGCTGCGCGAGACCGGCTGCGGTACCCACCATGTTTTGTTCGGCAATGACACTTTTAAATAAACGATCAGGAAACCGTTTCCAGAATTTATCCGTATAGGCCGAGTTTTTCACGTCAGCAACCAACTCGACTACCCGGGAATTGACTTCTCTCAGTTGTCCCAAGGTCTCTCCAAACGCCTCTCGAGTAGCCAGTAAATCGGTTGCCTCATACGTTGGGGGTGGCAGTGGTTGGATGGCGCACTTGCCCCGTTGAACCGGTATAGGCTTTGCTATGGAAACCTGGGGAGAGGAGGACGGTAACGTCTGATTCAATGAGGTGATCTCTTCTTCTGCTTGCTGTGCATTGAGAGACTTTCCGTGCCAACCAGGGTGATCTTCGGCGAACGGAATATCTTTTCCCTTCACTGTTTTGGCGAGAATCATGTTGGGCTTCGTGTGGGTCTGAGCGGCCTCTGCAAAGGCTTTGAGGAGTTCAGGGTGATTGTGCCCATTCACGCAGATGGTATGCCAGCCAAATCCCTCCCATCGGGCCTGGTCGGTGGGCAGGTCATGTTTCAGCATCGTGGGATCCGATTGCCCAAGCCGATTAATGTCTACAATGTCGCACAGATTATCTAATTGAAAATTCCTGGCAATATCGGCGGACTCTCACACTGATCCCTCGACAGATTCCTCATCCCCTCATACCACACAGTTTCGAGCTGAAGCCTTGTC
Organism: uncultured Nitrospira sp.; assembly: GCA_902500695.1. Classification (GTDB taxonomy): domain Bacteria; phylum Nitrospirota; class Nitrospiria; order Nitrospirales; family UBA8639; genus Nitrospira_E. Next base: position 1,492 of record CABVRQ010000087.1, read on the forward strand.
CAGGTATTTATTATTTAAGACAATGCCGACACCCACCGACAAGCCTTGCCCCAGAGATCCGGTAGCCATATCGACAAACGAGAGGCGGGGAGTGGGATGGTCTTCGAGGTCCGACTCGAGCATCCGGAGCTCGAGCGACTGTTTGGGGTCGAATAACCCGGCTTTCGCCCAGGCGGCATAGAGCGACGGGATTGCATGACCCTTGGATAAGATAAATCGATCGTTGTCAGGGTTGCGTGGGTGTTTAGGATCAAATCGCATGACCGAGAAGGATAAGGTAGCCACAATATCCGCGGAGGAATAGCAACTGCTGGGATGTCCTCTTCCGGCATTGGTAGTGGCGCGGATGCTATGGATGCGAAGTTGATGGGCTTTCTGACGCAGGAACTCCGGAAGTTGGGAAGAAGCATGGATGGACACTGGTAGCTCCTCACTCTAAGGATCTGATCATGAGATTTTAAGGCGGCCGGAACGGTAACCGACTCCTATACCTCAGTTAATTCAGGTCTGTGTGTTGATCGATGCTCAGGGTCCGATGTAGGGTATGACGGTGTCAATGTTCTAAGAATGTCCATCATATGTTCAATCGATTTGGGGGGAACGATAATGACTTGGAATGATGCCACAACTCAGGCGACCGTCATTATGTGTGCTGTTTTCTTGATGGGAGCGATGATGGTGGGGTGTTCTTCCACACCCGAACCTCAATCGGACCCGTCCAAAAAAGACATTCAGCAGGATTCCGATCGGTTCTTTAAAAAGATGGGCCAGGAAGAAGGCCAACAAACTCCATTACGTTAGGAGAGAACCTCAGGAAGTGTTGGGTTCCTTTATGATCGTGACCAACGGTTGCCGTTGTGCCCACTCAATAGGAGAATGTACGGCAATCAAGTATTGAAGCGTGGATGGGAGGAAAGTCTATTCGGGCAAGACGGCTTGTGGTATCAGTTCGGCTTTTTGAGGTATTTGATCAAGGATAGTCGATCGGACCTGGTAGAGCCCTGGCAAGCTTGCTCCCTTGGCGAAGACCAGTCCTCGTTCTCTTTTCCCCAAAATTAATCGGCCGACTTCCTGTCCCTTGCGGTTCATCCCAGAAATTGTGGCGTTAGGTGCGGCCATCCCGATGTCTTTTGAGGCGAGGGAGGAATCGGGGTGGAATATTTCTGCTGGTGCGTCCACGATCCGACTGACAAAAAGTTTCACAACCTCCTGGTTTATCTCTGCTGAAGGATTATCATCTAAGCTCCACTCATCGTGTTGATTGATGAGGACATAATGATCCTGTGGTGTGTGGACGGTCAGCATAGCAATATCGGCGACTTCCATGCCAAAGAGACGTTTGTCTTGAAAATGAAACATGCCTTGAGTGATGGGTTTCAGTATCCCCGAGGGAATCTCATAGAGTGGGCCGGAGGCGGACGTACTGGCATAGGCCTTTTCTGGATCAGCAAATTGATAGAGTTTCAGATGGTGCGTGCGTGCGCCTTCTAGGACTTGGATCGTAGCCTGAATGCGGGCCGGTTGCCCCAGAATCCGTTTCTTCTCCTCCTCGGTATCAATGAACCCTGTGGCGGCCAGACCTCCCAAATCCATGAGGAGTGTTCCCACGGCCGTTTTGTCTGCAGGTCCTTTCACGGGACTTTGAAACATCCAATTCGGCGTCAAGCTATGGGCTCCTGCCATCCGCGTCATAATCATGGTGGTTGAGCCGAGCTGAATGTGCAGCTCCAGGACTCGATCACGCTCGAAAAATAAGAGGTCTTTGAGTCGAAAGTTCGTGAGAGACTTTTGGGCAAAGGTCATGACATCCAACGTGGTGAGCACGACCTGATTGTCAGGTTTCGTTTGGACGTACAGGGACGGAGCAAAGGGACCGGCATCCCCTAGAGCCATTTCCTGTGTCTCAGTCGGGGTGGTCAGGGTGAGGGTAAGATAAGGGGGCTCTAATCCGTATGCTGACAAATTGCTTGGACCGTCCTCGATAGACCGTTTGATTTTTCCTATCGTCAGTGATCGTAGGATCCCGCGTATTTCACGCGCATCCGCCGGTGTCCGCATGGGTTCCGTCACCATCCACCGCCATTGGTCATCACGTTCGAGACGGATAGTGTCCGTGGGAGTGGCCCAGGTGATTTGCGTGATTGCCCGGTCATCAAACGGCAGGATCTGTCTTTCCTGGGTTTCCTGTTTTTCCAGTTGCCGAGTTTGTGGAATATCAACGAGGAGGATATAGGCTCCCAAGCCTAGAACGACCAGAGCCAGGATGAGCGTCACTCGAATGGGATTTATCATGTTACAGACTTCGCCGCCTTTTCCAAACGGATAGACCGATAAATAAGGTAAGGAGTGGAAGGAACAGGACTTGAAAAAACACGAGCGCTTGTTCCTGCGAGGGATTCGGTATGAATGGATGAAAGGCCGGATCTTTGGGTGTCAGGGAAATTAATGCGTCCTCCTGGGCAAGCCAGGCAATGGCTTTTAAGAAAAAATCCGTGTTTCCCGGATAGGTCAGATACCCATTGGTCGCAAATGCGGCATTGCCCACGATGAGGACGGCAGATTGAGCCGATGGGGTCTGATCGCTGGATTTTAGGGTCAAGAGGCCAGCGACAGTAAACGGGCCTTTCGCGTCTTTGCCCGCAATAAATTCCGGTTGAGGATTCACCAGGTCCATTTCTTCCCAACTTTCCGGAGACGTTTGCGCCAAGGCGACATACTCCCAGGTGTTTCCTTGTACTGCGTTAAAACTGACTGAGCGGGACACGGGAAACAGAATAGGAGTTGTGAAGTCTTCGGTGATGTCATGAGTCGTAAAGGTGCGAACCAGCAATGCGGTGGGACTTCCCCGTCCCAGGCGATCCTGTTCATCGGCCAGGATGCCGGCCCCCAATTGAATGCCCAAGGGTGAGATCAGAGGATCTAAAGAAGTGGCACTGGCTGGATCAACCATCACCAGAACCCGTCCGCCTTTTTTTAAATATTGACTTATCCGGTTTTGGTCCTCAGAGGATACGGCTACTGTGGAGGAGGCCACGATGAGGACTGCCGCTTCGTGGGAAGCCGTGTTTTGCCAATCCACTGTCTCAACCGCATAGCCTTGCTTGGTCAGGGCATCGCCGGCACGAGATAATCCTGACGATTCTGTGTCAGAAAGACTTTTTTCGCCATGGCCTGTGACAAAGGCAATGCGCTTTTTTGTGTCCTGTGTAACTCGGAGCAACGCATTGGTCATATCGGCTTCAGAGGACCGTTGGAGATAGACTTTTTGGGAACCGCTTTCTACCACGACGGTATCGATACGAGATACCTGATACTCTTTGGCTTTGTCTGGTTGGCGTTCAGGATCGATGAATGTCAGCGTGATGAGAGGACTTTCCTTCGCATAGGTCGTCAATAGATCCTGGTAGCCGCCATAGCCCGGGCTTCCTTCATGGGTGAAGGCAGTCATGTTCACTTCTCTTGGAAGCGTTCGAAGGACTTGATAGGTCTGCCGGCTTAAGGTGAAATTTTGTGTCTCTGAGAAATCCCATTCCGGGGCATGCTTGGCTGCAAGAAAATTGAGTAAGGCAACGACGACGCCCGCAAGCAGGACCGAAAACAGGCTATGTGCACCGAGTCGGGTAGACCGGGTTCGAGCTAACGCGGTGAGACTGCGAAAATGGAAGGCGAAATAGCCCAGGAGGCAAAGTGTCCCCAGGCCGAGCAGGATTGAGGAGAGGCTCCCTCCAGCAGGATGGAATATGGGAAGCCCAATTCCTATAAGGGCAAATAGGGTTCCGGCTATTCCGAGAATTGAGGACACACGGGTTACTTCCATCGGTAGGCGTCGACGGCTTGGTGAGCGGCAAACCACATAAAGGCTATGCCGGAGACGTAATAGAGAATATCTTTGAGATTGAACAACCCTCGAATCAATCGTTCATAATGTTCGCTAAAAGAGAGATAGGACAGAATGTGTCCGATCGTGGTGTCCCCAACAATGCCTCCTAACGCCCCGAGCATCCAGAGACCTAAAATGCAGCCAAAACTTAAAAAAGCCGCAATAATTTGATTCTCCGTTAATGCCGAGGCAAACAGACCAATGGATATTAAAAGGGTTCCTTGGAGGAACAGGGCGACATACCCAAGATAGATCGGTCGCCAATCAAAGGTTGCATAGGCGGAAAGTGTTATTGGGATGAGGCTTGTCAGTGATAACAGGCCGCTATAGACGATGATCACACTCATGAACTTTCCAGAAACGATTTCATTCACGCCAATGGGGGACGTGAGAAGGAGCTCGAAGGTTCGGAGTTTGCGTTCTTCGGCGAACAGACGCATCGTGAGTAATGGCAGAATAATCATGAGGATGAGGTTAATACTTCGAAAAAGTGGCCTGAACAGCATATCATTGAGGTTGAGTTGTGCGTAGGTGTTTTGAATTTGCATCAGGCGGATGGCCTGGTTGCTCGCATTGGCTGCTGCGGAATAGGCCAATAGGCCCACGATAGCCAAAAAAATAGCCGCGATGACATAGACCACTGGGGACACAAAAGCACTTCGTAATTCTTTGGCAACAATCGTGTGAACGGGATTCATAAAGAGTAATCCGGGTTTACGCGGTTAGTGTTGACCACCAGGCGTGCTAATGCTGGGATCGCTGGGAGTGTTGGTTTGTGTGAGCACTTTAAACGCATCCTCAAGGGTGAGGGGTTGAGTTTTTAATTCCAGAAGGCCCACATTTCGTGAGACGATAAATTGGGTCAATTCCTCTCGGATATCGAGGCCCATCTGCGTGTCCAGAAGGTAGGTGTGAGCTGTTGCCCCTTGAGAGACTCGGATGACCCCGGGAAAATGGTGAAGCGCCTCCAACAGGTCCGGGTCGGATTGCTTCACGGTCAGGCTGAGCGTTTCCGATTCACGGAGTTTGGCCCCTAACTGTTCCGGCGTGTCCACGGCTACGATTCGGCCACGGTGAATGATAATGACTCTTTGGCAAATAGCGGTTGCCTCGGCCAGCAGATGTGTACTTAGAATAATGGTGTGGGAGCCCGCCAGACTTTTAATGAGTTCTCGAATCTCAATGATTTGATTCGGGTCTAACCCTGTCGTTGGTTCGTCCAAAATCAAAACGGGAGGATTGTGCAAAAGAGCTTGTGCCAAGCCAACGCGTTGCCGATAGCCACGGGATAAATGTCCAATGACTCGTCCCCGAACATCGGCCAGGCCTGTCTGGGTAATGATGGTATCCATCCGTTCGGTCAATTGGTCATCAGAAAGTCGTTTAATTCTTCCCACAAAGGTTAAATATTCACTGACGGTCAGTTCAAGATAGAGAGGCGGTGTTTCAGGGAGGTACCCGATATGTTTTTTGACTTCCCAGGGTGTTTCCAGGCAATCAAACCCTGCAATACGAACGGTTCCCAGGGTTGGGGGCATAAACCCCGTCAGAATACGCATGGTCGTGGTTTTTCCTGCGCCATTGGGCCCAAGAAATGCCACGATTTCCCCCTTGTTGATGGAGAAAGAAACGTCATCCAACGCGGTTGCGTTCCCGTAGCGTTTGGTTACATGTTGAACGTCAATCATACGGAGGTCCAGCGAGTTGTGTCGCGAAATGGTGAGAAAAGTGACTTTAAAAAACAATGACTCGACAGGAGTCCGATCATACCTATGTGAAAAAAAATCCGTCAAGTTTAAACATGAGGGCCGTGCCGACCGAGATTGACTCTTTTGCTGAAAGTTGTATGATAGATTTACCTTTGGAGATGATTGAGCCGTAGGAGGGTTGGAACTTCTAGCTTGCCTTGGGACATTTGGAGTAACGGCCACCATTGAGGAAGCTGTTTCAGGGAAATTATGCAGTTCTTGGATTTTTTGTTGCCCTTCTGAGTGGGTGTAGTTCCTGGCATCATGTGGCAATCGTTAGCCATGGTGCCGAGTCGGGCGAGGAGTTTTCCGATTCCACTCCTGCTTCGGTGGTGACAGGCCGTTCCGCTTCTGTGCCCGAGCCGGAACCTCTTCCAATCGTTTCCCAACCTCCAATATCAGAAATACCGTCGGCAATAGATTCGGACATCATTGCGCAATCTGCCGATAACCCCACTCTTCCCGCGACGTTGGAAGATGTTTTTTTTGACTACGACCAATATTATATACAGAGTGAGGCTGTTCCTATCCTGATGCAGAACGCTGAAGTATTCCTGAAGCGGCACGCTACTCGTACTGTCCTGATTGAAGGGCATTGTGATGAGCGAGGAACCGAAGAATATAATCTTGTTCTGGGTGAGCGACGTGCGATGGCGGTGAAGAATTATCTTGTGGATTTAGGGGTGAGCGCTTCCTCTATACGAGTTCTTAGTTTAGGGAAAAATGAACCGTTTTGTCGTCAACCCACCCGTGAATGTTTGCAACAGAATAGACGGGCTCACTTTGTGTTGAAGTAAGACTGTAAAATCATTACCGATATGCGTTTAAGAGTATGTCTTCAGAACTCTTATGGATCTGGTCCATCTTGGCTGTCCCTCCTTTTAGGCTATTGAAGGGGGCCAAATCGCGGGATATCTTGGGAGAAAATTTGCAAGTCTCTCAACGGTATTTTAGCCCTTTTCCTCAACATGAGGAGGATGTCCATGCGGTTTTGGACTCTAACAATCTTATTCCTACTATTGTTTCCCCCATGGGCTCTCTCGGAGGTATGGGATTTTTCCTGTACCGAGGCTGTCTCTCTTTTGAGGGCCGCTCAGGATCGGGTCGTCCGGAAGCATGACCAATTGCAGGAAGCTAAATTTAGTCTCCGTCATGCTCCAAAAGAATTTGATGGGTGCAGGCGAAGTCGTCGTGGATTTCAAGGGGGAGAGATTTATTGTGTAACTCATCAATCCCCCCAAGGGAATCTTTTGAGAGATATCCTTGTTGCTCAACGAAGCCTTGATGCCTCTATTCAGGATTTTAAAAAATACCAGAAAGATCTGGTCCTTTCCTGCTCGATGCCTTCCCCCTAAGCGGTTAAACTTTTCTTCCCACCCGTATTTCAGCCCACCCGATAGGTACGGTTTCGGAGGGTGTCGCTCCTTCGATTCTGCTGCCGGAGGTTGGCTTCAATTGAAGCCTGCAAATTGCAATGCTTGTTTTTTATTCCTCCCCGATGTTTGCGAATTCAATCATTGCTTCAATCTCCCATCTCGGGTACAGATCAGGGCTGTTTTTCCATTCATGCTTGATGAGAATGAAACTGTCTCTGGGCCAACCGTCGTTTTGCTGGCCAAGAGAATAAATCTAGGAGAGATTCCTATAGTAATCGGTTTCTGCTACTTCATAAGTAGGCGGGGCTTTTCCAGTCGATAGGAGGAAGAGACTTTTGATGCTCAGTCTTAAAAAGATTTTGGCTTCTTTTTTTTCTCCTCTTTCTCTTTGCATAGAGCTGATGGCTTGTGGGTTTTTCCTGTTGTGTTTTTCTCGCAAGCAATATGTTGGGAAAATTCTGATTGCCGTTGGGTTCATTCTACTTGTCGCCAGCGGTTACGAGGGAGTCTCGGGGCGAATCATACGTACGCTGGAATCACAATATCCTCCCCTTAATCTTTCTCAGGTTATGCCTCCTGGCGGTGTCGCAAACGCACAAGGTTCCGTGAAATGGATTGTTGTCCTGGCCAGTGGCATTGCCGGAGATGCGACGTTGCCTTATCAACTTCAAGTGTCTCATCATTCCCGTGTTCGACTAATGGAGGGCATTCGGCTTCATCGCCTGCTGCCCGGCAGTAAAATCATCTTGACAGGCGGGACCGGGTTTGATGGATCCCCTGAAGCGACCACAATGAGTCGAGTTGCCGAGGAATTGGGCGTCAGTCGGGCAGATATGGTTCTTGAGGTTGAATCCCGTGATACCAAGGATCATCCTCACTATGTTCGGGAAATCGTCCATGATGAGCCTTTTATCCTGGTAACGAGTGCCTTCCATATGCCACGAGCGGTCAGGCTATTTGAGAAGCAAGGTCTTATTCCCATTCCGGCCTCAACCGGACAATGGGTTCCTCCCTTGCAGTTTTGGTCTTTAGTGAACTTTTTCCCCAGTTCCACAGGCGTGCGCCTTGCCGAATTGGCCTATCATGAATATCTGGGGTTATTGTGGGCCATGTTTCAAGGCCAGATTTAATGAGTAGTGATGAGATGCGCTGAATCTTGACCTTCTACCGCGGATTATAAATTAGTTGAGAAGGTTGATGCTCCTGCCCTGAGCGTGAGTGAGTTTACAACAGGCCTTATTTCTCAGCTTTGGCTGTCCGATAGAGATGGAAAAGGATGTAATTGGATAGGTTCCTTTACTATGATAACTGACATTTTTGGGAGATCAGCAAACGTATGATTGGGCAAAAATGTGAGGGAGGAGTTCTCCTCCTTTTGTGTCTAAGTGTTTTTTTTATGGGAGGGTGTAGTATCTGGGAATCGTATGCCCATCCGGATCATGGTCCTACTCGTGCTGATCGTATTTGCCATCCCTATGGAGACTGCGTGCAAGGAGTCTGGATTGCCACCGATAGAGCAGAGACGGATCCGGCTGAGGCTCATTCACGCTGCGTTTCACAGGTTGGTGCAGAACAGGGGAATGATTGGAAGAAAGATTCGGTCACTCAGGGATTGGAAATAGGTGAGTGTATGGAGCAACGTGGATTCTCGCTCAAGCAGTGATAGATGGAGAAAACTTTATTTAGTCATGTTAGGCAAATGATCTCCTACTACTCATCCGCACACAACTCCCTTGACCCTTTCATGTTGTATGTGGCTGAAGATAGTTATCATTTACCATATGCAAAATTATCGCTCTTGGCCATTCGAATCGGTCGCGGTTACACAAATTGTGGCATGAAGGGTTTCCTCTGGTTTAAGGCTGAAAAGAACTTTTTCTTGAATGGTCCCCCCCCCTCCTGGATTGGTCGCCCTGATCTCCTTATATTTGAGTAATCCTTTTCCTATATCCTGGTAAATGGTAGTCTTGGCAAGATTCGTTAATGTCTGACCGTTGGCTTTTGTTGTGGGTTCAATATATGAAACCCTGACAACAGGGTTGGATCCCGTCACAGTGATTTGGGCAGACGTGAGACAGTTCAAGGCATCTATACTTTCAGAAGAAGAAATCTGTGGAGGTAGGGATTGAGACCTTTCTGAGGAAACGACTGAGTTGGTTGACTCTGAGGGTGTATCGGCCTGAGGTGCTTCTTCGGTGGGGGATGGGAGTTCGGAGGGAAGGCAAGATGGGCGCAGCCAACATAAGACGGTGTCAAGTCTTTCCTGAGATTGGGGAGATGAACAGGAAAGGAGATTGGAACAAAGAGCTAGGATCATGAGGAATCGGATATTAGTGCTCACAGGCAACCCTTGTTTGATCCGGTTTTGCAAAACTGGATTTCGGAAATAATAAAATAACCGGACGATTGTTTTTGAGATTGGCTCCATTCTGGATTCTATCCCTCCTATGGTCTTAACGGAAGGACTGCCTTAAACTTAGTCGTATCATTAGAATTAACTGGGTATGAAATGTGGAAGAGAAAGGTAGAAATGAACAGGTGAAAAAAAGCCAAGGAATCGCTTCTTTATCGAAAAGGACTAAAGCAGGAAGTCCTCTCAAAAAAAAAGATCCTCCACGATTGTTAAGTAAGCCCGAGAAAGTTTTCAAAGAGCTGAGATTATTTGCCACGGATGTGGATGGGGTTCTGACCGATGCGGGCATGTACTATGGGGAATCAGGCGAAGAATTCAAAAAATTTCACACGCGTGATGGTATGGGGATTAAACTCTTACAGGCCCAAGGGTTCATCACCGCTATCATTACCATGGAAAACACCAAAATCGTAGCCCGCCGTGGAAAAAAATTGGGCATTCCCGAAGTCTTTCAGGGGGCCAAGGATAAGGTGGCCATTCTCCGCCATTTGTCTGAAAAGTACGGGATTCCTTTTGCGCAAATGGCCTACATCGGGGATGATGTGAATGACGTGGAGGCCTTGAAAATTGTGGGGTATGCGGCAGCTCCTGCGGATTGTGTCGAGCAAGTCCGTCAGGTTGTGCATTATGTCTGCAAAAAAAATGGAGGTGAGGGAGCTGTTCGGGAGGTTATCGATAGAATTTTGTCTGTGAAAATCCTTCAATAGCCTCACAAGTATTTATTGTATTTTTGAATGCCAAAATCCGAGAATATTAGGTGTGAGTTTATAGCCTATATCAAAATGAGTATGGTCTTCTATCTGGTCCATTGGACCGGTTGAAGGGCTTCTTAGGGAAAAATTATGAATGCTCATGTCTATGGAGTGATTTTAGCCGGAGGAAGTGGTACCCGTTTCTGGCCGTTGAGCCGGGAACGATTTCCAAAGCAATTGTTGAGAATTTTGGGAGAAGGAACCCTCCTACAACAGACCTTTGAGCGTCTATTACAAAAGATTCCTGCGAATCGGATGGCCATTGTCACCAACGCTGTTCAAGCGGAATCCATCAAGCTCCAACTCAATCAGTGGAAAGATGACATCGCTGGAAATGTAATCCTTGAGCCGGAAGGAAGAAATACCGCACCGGCAATCGCTCTAGCTGCCCTACAATTGATACATCAAGATCCTGAAGCTGTGATGGTGGTGGTACCGGCTGATCATGTCGTGAAGGCCTCCAAGAAGTTCATGCGAGCCGTACAATTTGCGAGTGAATTAGCAGTGGATGGGCATCTTGTGACGTTTGGGATTCAGCCGACTCGTCCTGAAACAGGTTACGGCTATATTCAGCCATTGAAGCGTCGGAAGGTAGGAGCCAAAGGCGAATTAATCGGGTATTCGGTGGCCCGCTTTGTTGAAAAGCCGAATTTCACAACTGCCAAGCGCTATTGTGAATCTGGAAACTATTTTTGGAATAGCGGGATTTTTGTCTGGAAAGCTTCACAGATTTTATCGGAAATAGCTATTCATCAACCGGCGTTATCCAAGCTGTTGACTGGTATTAAGCGCCGAAGGGGAAGTGAAGAATTTCCCTCATACCTTCGAAAGGTGTATGCCAAAGTCGAATCACTTTCCATCGACAATGCGGTGATGGAGCATTCTTCCCGAAGCGTGGTTGTACCAATAGACTTTGGTTGGTCGGATGTGGGGAGTTGGAGTAGCTTGGAGGAAGTGGTCCCCCTGGATAAAGATGGAAATGTCCGAAATGGGAATATTATCGATATGGGAAGCCGCAACTCCGTGCTATTTGCGGATCGAAGGGTCGTTGCGACAATTGGCCTCAACAATATGGTGGTGGTGGATACCCCTGATGCTACCCTGGTCTGTCCTAAAAATCGTGCGCAGGATGTCAAGGCGATCGTTAATCTTTTGAAACAACAGGGAGCCCCGGAACATTTGGAGCATCGAACGATGCATCGGCCTTGGGGTTCCTATACCGTTATGGAAGAGGGAAAAGGATACAAAGTCAAACGGATTGAAGTCGCTCCGGGAAAACGGCTTTCTCTTCAACTCCATCATCAACGCAGTGAGCATTGGGTGGTTATTGCAGGGACGGCTCGAGTGACTCGTGGCGAAGAAGTCTATGATTTACAGGCTGGCATGAGTACAGGGATAGCCAAGGAAGTTCCGCATCGCTTAGAAAATCCCGGGCGGATCCCTTTAGAGATTATTGAAATTCAAAATGGGCCCTACCTGGGAGAAGATGATATCGTTCGACTTCAGGATGATTTTGGTCGCTTGAGACCGATCGGGTAGGACTTCGGAGGGAAAGAAAGCCGGATGGGAATTTTTCGAGAATATGATATTCGCGGGATTGTTGAATACGATTTAGGTCCTGATGTGGTTGAGCGAATCGGCCGTGCGTATGGCACCTTGGCTAGAACACGAGGTGTTCGCAGTGTCACGGTAGGCCGGGATGGCCGTTTAACCTCACCAACACTTCGAAATCATCTTATTGCCGGCCTGACCAGTTCAGGGGTGAATGTACTGGATCTTGGCTTATGTGCGACTCCTTTGCTGTATTTTTCGCTGTTTTCCTGTGACGTTGACGGGGGCATCATGATTACCGGCAGTCACAATGCTGCTGAGTATAACGGGTTCAAGATGTGTATAGGCAGGGAAGCTTTGTACGGGAATGATATTCAAGAATTACAGAAAATTTATGAAAGTGGCGAGTTTGCATCTGGGTCAGGAACGGTTCTAACGCAAACCATCATTCCTGAATATCGTAAATTTTTACAAGAACATTTTTCTTTGTTGAATGGCCAGGGGGTTCGGGTCGTGATTGATTGTGGAAATGGGGCGGCTTCTCTGGTGGCAAAAGAAGCTTTGGAGCAATTGGGATGCGAGGTGACCGGATTGTATTGCGATCTGGATGGTCATTTCCCCAATCATCATCCAGACCCCACTGTGCTGGATAATCTTAAGGACCTGATTGAGAAGGTCAGAGAAATAGGAGCCGACGTGGGAATCGGGTACGATGGTGATGCTGATCGCATTGGCGTCATTGATGAACAGGGCCAAATTATGTGGGGTGATCGGTTATTACTCCTTTTTGCTCGGGATGTGTTGGATGCCAATCCAGGGTGTGCCATTATTTCAGAGGTGAAAGCTTCCCAAGGGTTGTATGACGATATTCAAAAACAAGGTGGACGGGGTATTATGTGGAAGACGGGACATTCCATCATTAAGGCCAAGATGAAAGAGGAAAAGGCGTTGCTCGCCGGAGAGATGTCAGGTCATCTGTTCTTTGCCGATCGGTACTATGGGTTTGACGATGCTATTTATGCCTCTTGTCGGCTAATCGAAATTCTTGTGAAGCGAAAAAAGCCTTTGTCGTCGCTGTTGGCGGATATTCCCCAAACGGTGGTGACGCCTGAAATCCGGGTAGATTGTCCGGATGATCAGAAATTCTCATTGGTAGAAATCGTGAAAGCCCGGTTGAAGCATGCGGCCAACACACAAAATCTGAAAACAACACCTTTGCCCATACGTGACATCATTACGATTGATGGCATTCGTGTCCGTTTTGACGAAGGGTGGGGGCTGATTCGAGCCTCGAACACTCAACCAGCATTAGTCCTTCGCTTTGAAGCCTCTTCTCATGCTCATCTCACTCAAATCCAGACCTATCTGGAAGGACAACTTTCTGAAGCCACTGCAAGCTTCATGGCCTAACTCTCA
>CABVRQ010000088.1 GCA_902500695.1 uncultured Nitrospira sp.
CCAGCTTGGCATCAAGAAAATCCTGGTGGCTGAGATCCATGCCTTTGGCAATAATTCGAATTTCCTCAATTTCCTCAAACGACGTCTGAGCAGCCGCATTGGCCACTTCAAATAAACAATGGAGAAACTCTTTCCGTTCAGTCAACGTCGTCAATTCCTTAAAACGTTTCACCAATCGGACGCTATCCAACCCTCGAAAAATCCGGTGATGACTAATTTCCGCCACCAGTTGTGCCTGTTCATCCGTTAATGCCCAATGACGTTTGAGTACGGCACTCATGACCGTGGTTTCTTCTGAATCCACCACATGATCCACGCCGGCCACTCGTGCCATCAATCCCGCCGCGAGACACAGCTTGCGAATCTCGGCATCAGGAAGGTCAAAAGTGATGCCCCGATCTCGTAATTCCATCGTGACCTGGAAATAAATGGTGTTCTTAATGAAATCTTCCAATCGACTTTCACGATCATGCTCTTCGGTATAATGCTGCCCCCGCAGATTCAGCATTTGACGAAATGGTCGTCGAAGATGTTCTAAAAATCCGCTACTGCCCTCCTCAAGATCGGCCCTAAGCTGTTGGACCACTTCTGTTTGTTGATCGCCACCTGATGGTTCTGAGGACATCAATTTGCCAAGTGTCGCTAAAGCCAGGGCTTTATCCTCTGCCGATCCCATACGTCCTAGCACACGATTTAAGAGACGTTGCCGTTCTTCCTCGCTCACCGGGGAAACCATATACAGTTCCAATTCCATCCATTCCGCTCCGGAAATCTCCGGCAATTGAAACAAGAGTTCTTTTAACCCGTTCACTTCGCTGGGTGACAGTGTCCCGTCAGCCCATGCGGCACCGATCAATAGTTTACCAAGTTCAAGAATAAAGCTTTTATCTGCCATTACTGCCCTCCCCTACCGTATGCGGACTCTTGACTTGGCATGCCTGTTTATCCCCAGGCTCGCCTGCCTTGTCAAAAGAATTCATAATGATGTGAAAAATTCTAGGGGCAGTATACCGAAGGTGAAAAGCCTAAAAAACCCGGCAAGGCAGAAACAAGCGGCATGCCCAGAAACCGTAATCGGCATGAAAATACTTATGAAACATCCGTGAATCCATGGGAATCCAGAATGGTTCTCAACACATCTTTCCATGTGACTATCCCCAGAACCTCTCCATCCTTAGTTGTGACCGGAAGGCAGGAGACCCCTCGCGCTAACATTAGTTGAGCCGCTTCTTGCGAAGAACAGGATGGACGAACCGTCACTGGATGATGCGACATAATTTGATGAGCACGTTTATTGAGGGTTGCTCGATCCCGAGTGGTTTCCGACATCGTACCGACAAACGGGCTGACGGCTTTCAACATATCCCGGTCGGAAATAATTCCCACGAGCTTTTGATTATCAACCACGAGTAGATGATGAAATCGGACTTTCTTGAAAATATCTCGGACGACCTCAAGTGAATCATCCATATCAATGGTGACGACTCTGGTCGTCATAATTCTACCGATTACCTGGGCTCTCGTCTCTGGCTCCACCCTACAAGGTCCTCATATTATATGATGACTGAAGTCAGTCCTTTCCACAAACCTTTGACGTCAACTGCTGTGGCCGTCAACCCTCCTCTTCGGCATTCTGGAATTAAAAGTTTATAAGGATTCTGGGATTCCCCTTTTATCAGCATTGCCATGGGGCACGGTTATTAGAGATGGGGAAAGCCTTTCTATCCATAGAATTTCACAGAGTTGTGACGGTCAATATCTTGGGCTGTGTCTATGAGGACCCACTTCTCTCTTAACCCACATTTCAGCACCAGAACAGCGCACTCATTCCTCTGCTCACTCCAGAAAATGGACCATTGGTCGTTCAGATTTTTCCACCACTATACGTGAGGACATCATGTTGAAGATTCTTTGGATCTTTGCAAATGCCGCCCATCGGAGTTAAACAAAAGGTTCATATCGATGAATGAGGCAGGGTACTCAGCAGTTCTTTCACAAGGCTCACCAGATCAGCCAGAAGAAAGGGTTTGGGGAGAGTACGAGTTGCACCAAATTCGGCCGCCTCTACCAAAAATCCCAAATCACGGTCCCCGCCTCCCGACATGGCAATAATTATTGGAGGAGAAGGTGTCCCGGCAAGTACGCGTATCACTTCCAGACCGTCCATTTCAGGCATGAGCACATCCGTAATGACCAGATCAACGGGATTTTCATGATAGAGCCTCAATCCCATTCGGCCATCGGAGGCAGTCCGAACATCATAGCCTTCCATGACCAACCGATCTCGCAAGGTTGAACATAATTCGGAATCATCGTCCAAAAGTAAAATTTTCGCTTTCACATATCCACCTCCCCTCCATCAAAGTACCATCTCCTCCCGACATACCACATTGCACATTTTCTTTTAAGGATTTTGTCGGATTTCACCTTCACGAATTCCAAACCGTCCTATTACAGAGAATGCTTTTGTGGAGCATATAGTTTACCGGCTAGGAACACCAACGCCAGAAGCTCCTTAAAATCGTACGGTTTCTCTAGAAACGCAAAAGCCCCTGCTTGCTTTGCTTCCTTTTCTATTTCCTTTGTCATATTACCACTCACAAGTATGACTCGAACACCTCGTCCCCTTCCACGAGAGGACAATGCCTTGAGAAAATCGAGCCCATTGGTAACGGGCATATGATAATCTGATATGATGAGATCCACGTCGAGCCCTCCATCCAACAAAACCAGAGCCTCCCGGCCATCTGCCGCTTCTCTAGAAGTAAACCCGTGATTCTCCAAATACAGGCGTAAGGCATGCCTGTAAGGTCGGTCATCATCAATTAACAAAATTGGTTTATTCATATGGTCTGCCCATGGAAAACATATATCGATGCCTGGGATCGCACCTGGCCTCCGACCTCGCTTTTCGTTTCCAGGTTTTTTAATCGCTCCCTATCAAAAAGTTTATGCATTGATTAGTCCCTGTTCCAATCAACCTCCTGCATATAAGCAATAGTATTGCCAAGATTTTTCTGCAAAACTTCCCAAAAATCCTTTCAAGTAACACATTGAAATTAAAAGTGAAATATTCTTACCGCTCTACCCGTTACCCATTAAGATTGAGGGTCTTCCGAGTTCAGATATCTAAATGGATAAGGAACGTATCCCTTTGGATGTTTGCAGGAAGAACTCTTCAGACATGTGTCCTCCTAGGGAAATATTCATCATGCTTCTTAAAATCTCCATGGCTTTCTCAAGAAAGGACAGGAGGTCATTCGCGATAACAAGAGGCATAGACCCTTAACCTCGAGGAACCCAAAAGGGGGTCTTATTCCCAACACGCCCCTCATTTCCTATTTGATACCCTATGAGAAACTTGTTAAAAGAGGTCTCCAAAATTTTCACATTTAATTCTAAACTTTGGATTTCACCTGAAGCATGAAATACGATTGCTCTCAATTTCATCCTGACCGATTTTCGTTTACCGAGGATCCGGTGTTGTTTCTGGAAGTTTTTTGAGTCAGGAAGAACGGAAAACTGTTCAGATAGCCATGGCCCGATCCGAATGGCATTCCCTGGCCGATATACCATCCGTAACCCATGCCTTTTACAAATACGATTTAGCCGGTACCGAACCGGAACCATGAAGAGAAAATATTATAATTTCATTCTTTGATGGAAAATAAAAACGCCTCCCAATTTTTTTTATTATTAGGGCTGCTGAGTATGGTTTAGAAGTGGGTGGCCTTTTACTTTTCCTCCAATCATGACCTGAAACTCAAAGTCGGGGATATGTTCGACCTTCCCTCTAACTCAATAAATTTACATGAAGTGAAAGAAATCATGAAAAAAGAGGGATGCACTTTGCTAAGCTGGGCATTTTCAATTGTGCAACATTAAGGAGATAACCGGCCCCATGATTCACCCTATCGCCTCAACAACTCGGTTCAGATGACCCAATCCACGCTCCTCTTTGGCGCGACCTCCATTCTTGGGTTCAACCTGGCCAAATTATTTCCAGAAACTATTCTGCCGTTTATCTCGCCTGGCAATACGTCGGAATCAGTCAGTGAGTGGCCGGTCCTTCAGTTGGAGAACTCTGATTGGGTTGAACGAACCCTTGTTCAATTTCAGCCGAACGTCCTGTTGTATTGCCATGCGGTGTGTGATGTGCCGAAATGTGAAGCCGATCCCGATTGGGCTCATGAGATCAACGTCCAACATCTCCGTCGTGTTGTGGAGAAGCTACCTGACCATATCCGTTTGGTGTATGTGTCCTCGGATCATGTTTTCGGTGGAGATGGTGAGTACGATGAACATTCGCGTCCATGCCCCATTAGTGTGTACGGCCACACCCGTGTCAATGCAGAAAGGCTGGTCTTGGGACGACATGGGTCGCTGGTGATTCGCACGGGGCTAGCGATTGGCCCTTCACCGAACGGGCGAACGGGTCATTTGGATTGGCTTCGTTACCGCACTCAACAAAACCTTCCTATTACCATTGTGGAAGATGAATCTCGCTCCGTTGTCTGGGTGACAGATCTAGCCAGACGCGTCATGAAATTCGCACAGAGCAATGAGACAGGCATCCGACATGTCTCTGCCACCCGGGCTGTTTCGAGAGTCGATTTAGCCAATCACCTGATGTCGATTTTGGGAGAACCTCCCGCTTTCCGGTGCGAAAGCCGGCATCAACGGCCGGCCCCACATTTGGGCCGGGTGGAATTAACCAGTGCATATGCAGACATCCTTTCTCAACCATTAGCAAGCGTCCTGGATGGATGAGCAATCCAACCCCCAACCCAAGCAGTCCTTTAGATTTTCTCACAGATTGAGCCCATCACATTCCCATGGCTCATGCCTGATTTCAAACATCAGGACAAAGCGCAGATACCTGATTTTTGAAAAGCTGAACTGTGCG
This sequence comes from uncultured Nitrospira sp., assembly GCA_902500695.1. Classification (GTDB taxonomy): domain Bacteria; phylum Nitrospirota; class Nitrospiria; order Nitrospirales; family UBA8639; genus Nitrospira_E. The sequence goes on from CABVRQ010000088.1 coordinate 4,907, forward strand.
ATTAAACAGCGTTCTGGAGGTTTCTTACTCTTGTGAGGCAGGAGTATCCAACGTGAGGAATCTGGACGTCTCCGATCAATCTGTAATCGGCTAGCCCGCTTAAAAATGGGAGGCTAGAAATACGAGCTGCAAACCGATGATGGTTTTGGCATCACGAATGGTGCCGTCTTGAATACCGGCCATCGCCTTTTCCAGCGGCCATTCCACCACTTCCAATACTTCATCGTCGTCCAGGTGTTGACGGCCAGGCTTCAGATCCGTCCCGCGATAGATATGGATGACTTCATCCGTAAAGCCTGGCGCGGTCCAAATACTGGTAAGCAAATCCAACTGACCGGCCTGATAGCCAATCTCTTCCTCCAACTCGCGTGCTGCACAAAGACGAGGATCTTCCTGGGGATGAAGTTTGCCCGCTGGGATTTCATAAATGAATCCCCCCGCCGCATGTCGGAATTGCCGAATGAGCACGACGGTACCGTCACCTGTGATCGGCACGACAGCCGAGGCGCCGGGATGGCGGATGATTTCCAACTCGGTGGACTGCCCATTGGGCAATGCCACAGTTTCGCGGTTGAGTATTAAGACTTTCCCGGCATAGATGTGTTCGGTCGACAAAGGATTTCTCGTTTCACTCACAATGATTAAGACGATCGAGTTTTAGGATTTTGGACGTTTGTAAAACGGGAGTGTGACAATCTTGGCTTGGACGCGCTTTCCACGAATGTCGATTTCAAGCAACATCCCATCCTTACACAAGGCAGAGGGTACATATCCTAAGCCAATCCCTTTTTGCAAAATCGGGGAAAAATTTCCACTGGTGACCTTACCCACCGACTCACCATTGCTGAAAATAGCCATATCATGCCGGGGAATGCCCCGTTCCACCATTTCAAAAGCGGCAAGCTGCCGAGTGAGACCATCCTTTTGTTGTTTGCGTAAGGCAAGGTGCCCTTGAAACTCGCCTTTATCCCAGTCCACCACCCATTCAGCATTGGCTTCCAGCGGCGAGGTGTTCTCATCCATATCGTTGCCATACAGCAAGTAGCCCACGTCTAACCGCAAAAGATCTCGCGCCCCGAGCCCTGCGGGTTTGGCTTCGAATTCCGCACCGGCCTTCAGGAGTCGATCCCACGCGAGGGCCGCTTGTGCCGCAGGCACATACCACTCATATCCAAGCTCTCCGGTGTACCCCGTCCGACTAAGCAAACCGGAAAACTCCATACCCTCCAGCGCCAAACACCTACGGGGCTTCAGGGCTTCGATTTGTGCCCCCATGAGTTTTTGCATGATGGCTTTTGATGCCGGCCCTTGAATCGCAATTTGCGCCAGTTCTCCCGATCGATCACGAATAATTGCTCCAGGGAATTTTCCCGACTGGTGCTTTATGAACCACTGGAGTATCTTTTCCCGATTGGAAGCGTTGACACAAACCAAAAAGGTGGATGACCCGGTTCTATAGACAAACACATCATCGAGAATGCCCCCTGAAGCTTGGCAGACCATGCCATATTGCGCCTTCCCTATCTGGAGGCGGCTCACGTCATTGGTACTGATCCATTGCAGAAAGGCTTCGGCCTGATCTCCTGATATCTCGATGCGTCCCATGTGACTGACATCAAAGAGACCGGCCGCTTTCCTGACAGCGTAGTACTCCTCAAGGACACCGGTATATTGGATGGGCATGAGCCATCCGGCGAAATCCACCAGCTTGGCATTGAGAGCACGATGGGCGTGAACGAGCGGGGTTTCGTCCATTAACGCAGGTCGAGCAGTTCGACTTCAAAAATGAGGGTTGCATTGGGGGGAACAGCCGATCCGGCCCCTCGGGAACCGTATCCCAACTGAGGCGGGATGATTAATTTGCGGATACCGCCGATGTTCATCCCTTCGACGCCCTCGTCCCAACCCTTAATCACGCTGCCCGCTCCCAATCGAAAGGAAAAGGGTGAATTGCGATCTTTAGAGCTATCGAATTTTGTTCCGTCGGTGAGTGTCCCCGTGTAATGGACGATTGCGGTTTCTCCCGCATGGGCTTCGCGCCCGGAGCCACGAGCGAGATCGACATACTGCAATCCAGATGGCGTAGTCACCATGGATTCTTCCGCGGCTTTTCCAGACAGGGGATTCAAAACAAATATGATGAGGAGAATGATCCAAGACCCTATAATGAATACGGGTAATCGAAGACCTGATGGTAACGTCATACCGTTTTTCATGAACCTCTCTCTTTGCTAGTGTTGAACGTATCCGATGTCATATCCATTTTTAAGGGACGAGACACTTCTTCATAAAACAGCGCCATACTGGCCGTATAGCCATGCAAAAAATTCTTCCCGCTCACGGGGCCAATTTCTCCACCTGCAAAAAACCCCGCTATCGGAATGGTCCCCATTTGTTGCTGCAGAGTGGCCACGTCATGGTGGGGAGTTTCGAAAAATCGCCGCCCACGCCCATTACAACTAAATAACAACGCGCCCTTAGGCAGACTGTCCGGATGGGTCACCCGCTCCTTGGATAAGAGTAAATGGAAGTCTTCACTCGCTGCATGAGCATCCCGCACATGGAACTGAATCGTCTGGCCCTCTTGGACAAAATCCGCGATGGCGAGACTCCCTGATTGTCGATCGGCTCCTAACAGCCCGCGGATCAAAAAGTCTCCCTGGCCGAATTCGGGGCGATGTTCATCCATGGCAATACCCACTTGCAGCCCGTGGGCCGCTTGTTGTTGTTCGTGTTCATCCAACGATTTCAAGGTGGTTTCCAAGCGCTCCAACGGCGGGATTCCCCCAAGCTCCTGAATGACATTTCGATCAACCTTGGTCACAACATAGCGTTCGCCAATAGGTTGACACCCTTGGGACACCACCGTCCGGATTTCCATTCCACCCTGAACCGCCACTCCAACCACCCCAGATCCTATAATGTCCCGATTAAAAACCAGGCGGCTTTCCCCGACATCCATGCCTCCGCTGGCAATGCCACCAATGGCAGACGAGCCAGGAGCATGTTCCTCCAACAGGGACAATAATTCATCTATGGGGGTAGAAAACGGATCGGCAAAGAGGAAAAATGTGGAAGGATAGGTATTGGCTTCTAATCCAACTGGCCAGCCCTCTAGTGAAGCCACCTCACCCTCTATCTTCGGCGTTAACATAAATGGGACCACTCGCATGTCGGTGCTTCTAAGGCCCCAGAGCACCAAGCCTGGATGTTCTTCTATTTCTTGATCGCCCCCAATAATCCCTTGCCCCATACACCCAACCAGTGTCTGAGGACGAAGGTTCTCGTGGATGATTTCGACCATGCGTTGGATGTCTGAAGAAAAATGGGGGGAAAAAAAGACGAATGCGAGATGACACTCTGCTTCGCCTAACGCCTCATGCACTGATGCTGACACCGCATGAGCGGCCACTTCAGGATGAGATTCTTGGGAAAGGGCAACATGACACTGCATTGTAATTAAATCGGATTCAAGTCTAGCAATCCTCGCCAAACGATGTCCATGCAAGAAGGTTGTTGAATTTCGCCTTCCTTTTCTAGCCAGTTCCGATGAGACCCAAGAAAATCCACCCTGGAGGTCAGTCGCTTACTGAGTTCGGAGGCGGTAAGTATTTAAAATCGAACGGAGTCGATCAATAGAGATCGCCTCAAAGCGTCGCCCATCTCGCCCGGTGACCGTAGTGGCTTGCAATAAAGCATTGAGAATGGCTTCCTCCGTGGCCTCCACGGTGGCTTGGAACAAGGGGTTTATATGCGTATCAGCAAGATGCGCCATAAAAAATGTCCGTTCATCCGGATAATGAGGAATGACATTGGCTGTGGAAAACGCCAAAACAAAATCTCCACTGCCATGATGAGAGATTGACCCGGTTCGCGCCAATCCTATGGTAGCCCGGCGCGAGAGCCTAGATAGTTGGCGTGCATCGAGGGGAGCATCCGTCGCAATGATGATAATGATTGATCCGCTGTCCTGTCGTTTTTGTGGGAAATCTGCTGGGATTTCGCCAAGAGTCGCGACAGTCGATTCTTGAGAATTGTGCTGGGAAACGGTTGGCAGTTCCCTATCATAGACTTGGCCCACCGGTACTCCCGAGATCATTAATTCATGCCGACGACCATGGTTCGCATTCACCAATACGCCGACACGATACCCTCCTTCTTCGGAAGGAAGTACTCGAGAGGCGGTACCAATACCACCTTTAAATTGGTAGGATACCATCCCCGTCCCTGCTCCGACCGACCCCTCTGGAACAGGACCTATCGATGCAGTTTCCAGAGCGCGGACCACATCTTCCGGAGAAACATGCCTTCCCTGACTATCATTCAGTCGGCTATCGTCGCATTCAGCCACCACAGGCGTGAGGGTATCATCGGATATCCCGATGCCGGGATAGCGTTGAGTCATCCAGCTCATGACACCATCTGCCACACGAGGTACATTCAACGTATTCGTTAACGCAATGGGATATTCCAAAAAACCTGATTCCGCAATCCAGGCTAATCCCGTCATTTCCCCTGTCCCATTTAAGACAAACGCTCCAGCTGGAACTTTGTGATGCCAGACATCTTCACGCGGGATAATGACGGTCACACCCGTGCGGACAGGGCCTTGACCTACATGCAAGGCCCCCTCGCCTTCATAAATGGTGACATGCCCAACCTTCACCCCTTGGACGTCCGTGATGGCATTCATTTCGCCAGGAGAATACCGGCCGATGGTGACCCCAAGATCTCCCACATGTGGACGGGGTTCTACCGCCATCAGGGCTGCAGAAGGGTTGGCCAATACCGCAGGGGGAACCCATGCCCAAACCAGCCCTATTATGAGACAAGACTTTACGCCCTGCCTCAACCTGAAAAAACGCATATTGCCAGTCCTACCTGTCCTCAGCCCAGTTGGCCATAACAGCGAAAATGCATTTATTCGATTGATTGGAGAAATGACGGGGACGTCCAGGAAAATTCTTTCTCATACATATGGTAGGCAGTTTTTTGAAATCCAAGCTTGGCATAGGCTTGGTGGGCTTGAATATTTTTCTCTTCCACATAGAGACGATATCCGCAAATGGGCTCACGGTTCAAATGGGCTTGGCCTTGCACATACTCATATAGTTGCCGAAAGATGTGCTGTTGGCGCTGGTCTGGATGAACAAACACACTTTGAAGCCACCAAAAATTCCCGTTTCGCCAATCGCTCCACTCGAAGGTGATCAATATCTGCCCAACTACAATAAGTCGGCCATCCTGAAAAGACCTTTCTGCAACCGCGTACCATCCTTTACCAGCATCTTTAAGAAGTGCCTCTACACCTGACTCAAGAACCTGGACATTTAACGTTCGATTTTCAGTTTCCCTGGCTAAAGCCATGTTGAAATTTACAATAGTATTCAGGTCAGACATAGTTGCACGCCTGATGAAGACCGGGGATGACTTATTCATATCCTGCTGACAGGTTAATTATCCTTCTTCGCAAAATTTGCTGGTGACAACCATCCAGGTTGGGGATGATAGAGTCCCGCAGAAAACTCCATTTTCATTGCCTCTTCTGGTCGTAACTGAATCCGATTCACGCTTCCTTCTTGGACAAAGGCCAGATAGCCGGTAAACGGATGGATTGCTGTCGGAACAAAGACCATCATGAGAGGTCCTTCGGGAGCGACTTGCAGCCTATGTGGAGGTAAACCCATGTCAAAACCTAAAGCCCAAAGCCCGTCACGAGGAAACGGAAATGCGACGACATTGCTTTGACCAAACCGATCACGGAACTTGATGACATCTGCCATACTTTTTAGGGTATAGTAAATACTACGCACAAATGGAATCCGCTCTAAAGAGTTTTCCAATTTTCGATGAATCTGCTGGCCAAGTAAATGGGTCGTCCCCATTCCCACCCAGAGGACCAGAAGACAAAAAAAGGTAATTCCTGAACCGGGAATCCTCACGCCATACAAAGCCCACACAATATCTACCGTCATATGTTCTAAGGCTTCGAGTAGCGTATAGAGAATTAATAACGTACCCCATGCCGGAATAATAAGAAATAAGCCAGTAAGGAAATACCGCTTGAAGGTATGGTCAGAAAGTGCACTATTCATAAAATTAAAGGTTCGGTCATTGAAAATGAAAGCAGTCTAGCAAAAACCCACCAACTCCGCAGCACCAGCGGCACAGAAGTTTGGGTGCTCACAATTCCGAATTTCCTGAGAGTTTCTTGCTACAAACGAAGGTGGGTGCTACTCTTCTAATGAAAAGAGTGGGTCAGTTTATTGGCACGTATTGAAAGGAGTCAGATAGTGCGATCTGAAGACACATCGACAGGAAAAGGTGAAATTGCGGCTGACCTATTGGCAATTCTCTGTTGCCCGGAGACCAAGCAAGAGGTCTGCCTATTGGACCAAACGGTTGTTGAACGACTGAATAAACGGATTTCAAAAGGAGAATTGAAGACGAAGGGAGGGCAACCGGTCACTGAACAAATCGATGGAGGACTCCTACGAACAGATAGAACAGTAGCCTACCCTATCCGTGATCAAATTCCCATTATGCTTATTGAAGAAGGCATCCTCGTGGAGAAATCTGACCTTTCATCCATCTGAAGGTCAATGCCCCACATATTCTGCAAAAAATAGTGTTTATTTTTGTGAAATGGACATTTTATGAACCTTGCGTACTCCGACCTCCTTTCCTAACCCACCATAGCGATCGACCAATCTGGACTACAACATAGATAAACACACCAAAAAAAATCCCATAGTATCCATACGATTCAATCGGCCAATTCTGTCCTCCATGTAAGAGGAAGCCCAAGGCGACATGAGCCCCCAACCCTAAACATAGGGCTAAGATAATCCACTCACGGACCATTGTTTTTCGAGACAACCCCATGTTATTTCCGAATACAAAGAGCAGAGTTTGGACCATTCCCCGAATGGCCCAACACTGTTAGGTAGGCAATTACACAGGGCTTTTCGTTGATTCGATTTCCGTGGCGGTGATCAAGCTGATGAGGTAATCAGTGACAAAAATTAGAGCTTCTTCCCTCCCATCAGCTCGGCGCCCCTTTTCCCTACGTTGTATGGAGAGTTCGTGTTCAAGATCTGACTTGACGTCTCCCAATAACTTCTGAAGGGAGGCTGTAGTCAGATTCATATCCACATCCTCTAATTCTTGACATCGGTCTAAAACCCAGTTGAGCCCTTCTACCCGACCAAAATACCTTTCTTGTTCACCTGCATCAATTCTGGCCATGGTTGAGGCAAATGCTTGCCCTTCATAAATAAGATTGTAAAAACTCGCCACGGCACGATGTAAAATTGAATTCATTATCCATTCCTCACAAAAAAATTGTTGTACTCGCTCTTCGATTATATACTGCTACTGGTAATCCTTCTAGGATTTTTTCATTTTAATTGTGCAATGAGGTTACATTTTTATTGGTCGCGTGATCTTCAAGTAAATAATAAAGGATGAAATTCGGCCATAAACCCATAATATAAGGGAGCAAATTGCTTCAGGCTGTTAGGACTATTTTCTTTAAGACGCTTAAAGAAGAAAACCTGGTGGGTTGGCTCCATTTTCTCCAAAAGTTTTCCCAATTCCGACATGGAGAATTTGCCTTGTGGAACACTTAAGACATAGTGAACCAGACGTTCCACAAATTGATGCATAATATACTCACTATCCAAATATTGTTTCGGAATTTCCCCATTTTTAATGATTTCGCCGAATGAAACAGCTTGGGCAGAAAAGGGGAGATCTTCTATCGTTTTTGAAATTTTGGTCACGCTTTTTAAAAACCCCTCACTGAAGTGAACGGCAAAGAAATCAACACTTTCATGTGGTTAATATATAATTGTATCAGGGGTTCCCAGTATATCAAAACCTTTTTACCAAAATTCTTACCACAATATTTGCAAAACTTTCCTGTACGTCAAAAATGTTTGCACATTGTCTTAAACCACTCTGACCACCAAATCCGTTCAGAGTCCATTTCTAAGAAAAAACCGATAAATCGACAAAATTTTAAAATATCACTGTCATACCCATGCCTGCACACTATATTTCCCTCAAATTTCAATTTAAAGGGAATATGAAAATTGGAAAATTATTTTCCATTCACAAGAAAGTCAAGACCAAAAACCTTTATCTCTTCAACTTACGGCCAATAGATAGAAACCCTCAAAGGGAATCAAGCATAGAAGTCGGTACTATTATTAAAAATAAGGGGCTGGCGTAGGAAATAATGATTGATTCGCCAATTTTACCCGATGCCGTAGGGTCGCTTTCAATTGCTTGGGGGATCCATAATTCAACTGCCATTCACATTCATTCAAGAACAGGGAAAAGTGGTGCTTGGGAATGCCATTGTATTGACGCAAATGCCGCTTGGCTTGATTCCAAAAGTTTTCAATGCCATGGATGTGGTTATGTTTGTCCGCAAACAGCTTGCTATGGTTAATGCGATAGTGCTTAAACTCAGATACGTCCAAGGCATTGTAGGAACGATAATAGTCAGTATAGACAATACTATCAGGGACGATCTTCTCGCGGATGATGGCAAAAGTGTCTGAGATTTGGCATCAGGAATCACTTTTGTGTAGACCTTGCCTCCACGTTGCAAAATGCCAAAGACGGGCACCTTGCCTGCGGCTCCACGCCCTTGTTTGCCTTTGCGTCTGCCCCCAAAGTCGGACTCATCTACTTTAATCCCTCCAGAAAACGCCCATTCCTCTTCGATCTGCTGGGCAATGATTAGAGGTAGCCGATGGTAAAAGTGAATGGCCGTCCAACGGTTGAGATCGACAAGGTCTGCAGCCGTCCAGGCAGGCACCCCGGCCACAAAGTGCTCAAGAAGCCGATTTGACCGATAATGACTGAGTTTTGAGAATTTTAATCGCACAGGTTGAGCATAGAAAATATAAATTTCCTACGCCAGCCCCAAAAATAATAGAAAGAAAGTTGATGAGGAATCAAGAAATCAATTCTTTTTTGCAGAATCTACAACATTTTCCTTGATTTTTTAATAAAGGGAATGCTCTTCAGAAAAAAATCTTTTACAAACTTAGTTGCTTTAATTTAAAGAAGAAAATCTTACCCGTGACATTTCAACCTTCAATTTACTCCCAATACATACTTAAAATTTAACCCACTTTAATTGAAACTAGGTAGGTTGACTCCTAAACAAACTAAGCCCAATTTAGACCAACTCAACCGGTCCGCACTTACAAAGTCTTCCAAAAATTAAAGTGATTGGCTTCCTCACACAAAAAAAGAGCAGGGGGCGACAATTGTCACCCCCTGCTCTTTGGTTTCCCCTGTG